>CACBXQ010000001.1 GCA_902543245.1 uncultured Pelagibacteraceae bacterium
TTTGCGCCTCCTGTTAGCAAATAGTCAGTTAAATTCATTGCAACTTCCATACTAATCATTGATATAAAGCTCATTCCAAAAGCTGTTTGGATAGCTTTTTCTAATTTTAAATTTTGTCTTGTTAAAATATATGTTTCCAAAGCAATACTTGTTATTAGTCCGTTGATTATTGCCAAAATCATTATTCCTAAAACAGGGAAAGAAATTTGTGTTAATTGGAAATATAATATAGTTCCAAAATCACCAATGGAACATCCAAGCACACACCATGCAGTATTTTTAGCACTTTTTTTCCATGTGTGATTGCAAGACCAATTAAATTTTACTGTTTCTGAGCTCATTTGTAGTTAAATAACACTAAATAAAATTATTCCAATGTTTAAAAATGTCCATGTTTTGATATAAAACTTTAATAAATGCTATCAGATAAAGAAATTGTTTGTCCAAATAACTTACTGAATGTTGCGTCTCAAAAAAAAGGAATTGTAGCAGGAATAGTTAATGCTGGTAATTATTTAGCTATGGTTTCAGTAATGGATGCAGTCAATGAAAACCTAATTAAACCTATTTTTATAGGTGATAAAGATGAAATTAATAAATGTGCAGAAAAATTAAAATTTGATATATCTGAATTCGAAGTGCTCCATGAACCAGATGAAAACAGCACTGCGAAAGTAGCAGCGAGTTTAGCGTCTGAAAAAAAAATACAAATTATAGTTAAAGGCCATATTCATACAGATGTTCTAATGAAGGAAATTTTAAAAAGAAAATATGATTTGCTTGGAAAAACAAGATTGAGTCATATTTGGCATATGACAATTGATAAAGAAAGTGGGCCAATAATAATAACAGATGGTGCATTAAATGTTTTACCTAATGTTAAAACTAAAATGCACATCCTAAAAAATGTTATAAATTTCTGTCACCGTATAGGAATTAAGAAACCAAAAGTTTCTGTTTTATCAGCAACAGAAGAAGTGTTAGATAGCATGCCAAGTTCTAAAGAAGCAATTGAACTTACAAAACTAGCAGAGAAAGAAGGATTAAATGCAGACGTTTTTGGTCCATTAGCCTTCGATAATAGTATTTCTAAGAAATCTGCATCTATAAAAGGAATTGAAAATAAAGTTTCTGGAAGTGCTGATGTTTTGTTAGTGCCAAGTGTAGAAACAGGTAATGCCTTAGTTAAAATGATGGTTTATTTTATGGGAGCGTGTGCAGCTGGTGTTGTAGTTGGTGGTAAAGTACCAATAGTTATTACTAGTCGATCAGATGAAGCACCTGCAAGAATGGCATCCATCGCAGCAGCGGTTGTTGCATTAGATCAATAAGCTAAGATTTCTCTGATTACATAAATACTTAAAGAGCTCATAAATATTATAATGAAGAAATTAATAAATTTCCAAGTTAATTGACTTTTTAAATATTGAGAAAGAAATTTAGATAAATATCCTAAAATAAAAAAAAATAAAAAAGATGCTAAGGTTGCTCCCAATCCAAAATATATTTTATCAATGTGTAAAAAATTTTTTGAGAAATTTCCCAAGAAAAAAACTGTATCAGAATAAACATGGGGATTTAAATAAGTAAATCCAAGACATTTGAGCATTACTTCTTTGAAAAGTCTTGTATTTTTTTGGATACTAAAATCAATATTTTTATTAAATACTCTTATTTTATTAATGATAAAATATAGAAGAAAAAATAATAGTAAAATATTAAATATTAATTCAATCTGATTGTTAAAAAAATATCTAAAATATTCAAATAAATAAATTCCAAGAAATATTAGAATTAAATCGGAAACTGAACAAATTAAACAAACTAAAAATACATATTGTTTTTTTAGTCCCTGTTCTATTACAAAAATATTTTGAGCACCCAAGGCTAAGATTAAACTTAAACCTGTAAAGAAACCTATGATGAGATAATTCACTTAAAATATTTAAGGCTGCATTAAGCAGCCTTAAATTTAGAAAAAACTTTATTTTTTCATTGGATCAGGAACTTTTCTTAAGTAAGGCTTAATAGTTTCCCATCCATCTGGATATATTTTTTTTGCTTCGTCGTTTGTAACCTTAGGTACAATAATTACTTTTTCCCCAGGCTTCCAATCAGCAGGCGTAGCAATTTTATGTTTAATAGTTCTTTGCATAGAGTCTATTGCTCTTAAGATCTCATGAAAATTTCTACCTGTTGTCATTGGGTATGTAAGAAATAAACCAATTCTTTTATCTGGTCTAATTACATAAACGGTTCTTACTGTTTCGTTGTCTACTGCTGTTCTTCCTCCAGAAGTAACGCCAGCATCTGCTTCAAGCATGTTATAAAGTTTTGCAACCGCTAAATCTTCGTCAGCTACAATCGGATACTCTGGTTTCATTCCACAAACATCAGTAATATCATCTAACCATTTAACATGATCAGCAACTGGATCAACACTTAGACCAATTACTTTTACATTCCTTGCATCAAACTCAGGTTTCATTTTAGCTAATGCCCCTAATTCAGTTGTGCAAACTGGTGTAAAATCTTTTGGATGTGAAAACAATACACCCCAGCTATCGCCAAGCCATTCATGAAAAGATATATCTCCCATTTGCGTTTTAGCTTTAAAATCTGGAGCAACACTATTTATTTTTAACGTCATTTTATTCGTCTCCTTTTTGTTTATTAGAATTATTATAAATTATTAGTTATATATATCAACCTTATTTGAATTTAACTACTCAACTTCTAAGACGTGTATCTTGTTAATTATTAAGGTGTTACACTTTTTTCTATGAATAAAACAAATCACTCAAATATATTAATTGTTGGTGGTGGATGTGCTGGAATATCTGTCGCAACAAGATTACATAATTTAAAATCTGATCTAAGTATTTCAATCATCGAGCCATCAGATCAATCATTATATCAAGCAGCTTGGACTTTAGTTGGTGCTGGGGCTTATGACAAAGATAAGACCATAAAACCAATGACTGAAGTTATGCCAAGTTATGTTAATTGGATAAAAGATCATGCAGAAAGTTTTGCACCAGAATCTAATTCTGTAAAAACATCTAATGGAGAACATTCATATGACTACTTAGTAGTTTGTCCAGGATTAAAAATTAATTATGCAGGGATACCAGGGCTTCAAGAGTCAATTGGCAAAAATAATGTTTGCACTAATTATAGTGCAGATATGGCTGTATACACTTGGGAGTGTCTAAAAAATCTAAAAGGTGGAACTTTGTTATTTACTGAACCACCTATGCCGATTAAATGTGCAGGTGCGCCTCAAAAAATTGCATATCTTGCGGCAGATCATTTAAAACAAAAAGGACTTCTAAATGAAAGTAATTTAGAATTCTTATGTGCTAAACCAGTTATTTTTGGTGTTCCACATTTTCAAGGACCGCTGAATGAAATTTGTGACTCTTATGGAATTAAAAGAAGCTTCCAACATAATCTTGTTTCAATTAATGGTGATGCTAAAGAAGCTGTTTTTAAACAATCAGACAAAGATGGTAACTCAAAAGAAATCACTAAAAAATTTGATTTTATTCACGTAACACCTCCACAAACTGCGCCCGATTTTATAAAGAACAGTCCACTTGCAGATGCTGGTGGATGGGTTGATGTAGACCATAAAGGTGGAACTTTACGACATACAAAGTATGAAAATATTTATAGTCTTGGTGATGTGATGAATGCGCCAAATGCTAAAACTGGTGCAGCTGTCAGAAAGCAAGCACCCATTGTAGCGCACAATATAATTAAAGATATTAATAAATCATCAGGCGATTACAGGCTTTATGATGGATATGGTGCTTGTCCTTTAACAGTTGCATATGGAAAAGTGATGCTAGCTGAATTTTGTTATGGTGGAAAAGTAACACCTAGTTTTCCATTTGATCCTACTAAACCAAGTTCATTATACTGGCAGATGAAATCAAAAGTCTTTCCATGGCTTCAATGGAATGTAATGTTTAAGGGTAAAGAGTGGAGTAAACCAGGCCACAAAGCTATTGCAAAATAATATCAATTAAATTAAATCATAATACTAGTTATGATTTTTAAACAATTATTTGATACTAAATCCTCTACCTACACTTATTTAATTGCAAGTGATAAAGGCAGAGAAGCTCTAATAATTGATCCTGTAATTGAACATACTGAAATATATACAAAAGAACTCAAAGACCTTGATTTAAAATTAGTTAAAGTGATTGATACACATATACATGCAGACCACATAACTGGTTTAAATGAATTAAGTAAAATTTATAATTGTTCCAAAATTATGGGTGAACAATCTAAGTCTGAGGTTATCGATGTCAGGGTAAAGAATGAAGATAAGATAAAAATTGAAAATATTGAATTAAATGTAATCTATACACCTGGTCATACAGATTGCTCATATAGTTTTTTAATGAATGATAGGGTTTTTACAGGTGATACATTATTAATAAATGGAACAGGTCGTACAGATTTTCAGAATGGGGATGCAAAAGAACAATACAATTCAATATTCAATAAACTTCTTAAATTACCTGAAAATACTTACGTTTATCCAGCTCATGATTACAATGGTAAAAAATTTTCTACAATTGGGGAACAGCGTTCAAATAATCCAAGATTACAAGTTAGTTCTGTAGATCAATACGTAGAAATAATGAATAATTTAAACCTTGCAAATCCTAAAATGATGGATGTAGCAGTTCCTGCTAATCTTAAGGGCTTAACGCTTGATCAGCTTAATTAACTTTAAATTTTAAAAATAGACACTATATAAAGAACATGAATGATTTCTTAGAATCCATAATGCATCGTGACCCTGCTGCAAAATCTAAAATAAGTATTATTTTAACTTATCCTGGTGTTAAGGCGGTCTTTTTTCACAGAATTGCAAATTTTTTTTCTGTTGCAAAATTAGATTTAATTGCCAGAATTATTTCTCAATTTTCAAGATTTATGACTGGAATTGAAATTCACCCAGGAGCAAAAATTGGAAAAAATTTATTTATTGATCATGGTATGGGTGTCGTTATTGGAGAAACATCTGATATTGGTGATAATGTAACTATTTATCATATGGCTACTTTAGGAGGTATTGCTCCAAGTATAAACTCAGATAATCAGAGAGATGTAAAAAGACATCCGACTTTAAAAGATAATGTTGTTGTTGGATCGGGTGCTCAAATTTTAGGACCAGTTGTAATTGGAAAAAATGCAAAAGTTGGAGCTAATGCAGTTGTGACTAAAGATGTTGAAGAAAATGCTGTCATGGTTGGTATACCTGCAAAAAATGTTGGTCAAACAACCAAAGATGAAAAATTTACTCCTTATGGTATAGATCCAAGTGAGAATACAAAAGAAGATAAATGAAAATAATCCAAAATAGTTTTGTAGATGGCGTTGGAAATACTCCTCTCATAAAATTAAAAGGTCCTTCAGAATTAACAGGATGTAATATTTATGGAAAAGCAGAATATCTAAATCCTGGTGGGTCAGTTAAAGATAGAGCTGCACTGTATTTAATCAAAGATGCAGAAGAAAAAAAATTAATTTCAAAAGGTGGAACTATAGTTGAGGGAACCGCAGGAAATACCGGCATTGGTCTTTGTTTAATTGGAAATTCTTTAGGATACAAAACCATTATTGTAATGAACGATAATCAGACGCAAGAGAAAAAAGATTTATTAAGAAATATAGGATCTGATTTAAGACTTGTTCCACCCAAACCATATAGTGATGATGGAAATTTTGTTAAAGTAGCTGGTAGACTAGCTGATGAATTGAGACCTCAAAATAATAATGGTGTTGTATGGGCAAATCAATTTGACAATGTTGCAAATGCAAAGGCTCATTATGAAACTACTGGTAAAGAAATTTGGGAACAAACAGATGGAAAAGTTGATGGATTTATATGCTCATCTGGAACAGGTGGGACTATTTCAGGAGTTAGTAATGCGCTTAAGGAGAAAAATAAAGATATTAAAATTTATCTTGCAGATCCAAAAGGATCGTCCATGTATAATTATGTTAAAAGTGGAGAATTGAAATCTGAAGGTAGTTCTATAACTGAAGGTATAGGCTCAAGTAGAGTTACAAAAAATTTTGAAAAAGCCAGAGTAGATGACGCTTTTTCTGTTGATGATAAAGAAGCTTTACCGGTATTGTATAATTTAATTAAACACGAAGGACTTAGTCTTGGAACTAGTTGTGCAATTAATGTGTGTGGTGCTATTAAAATGGCAAAAGAATTAGGTCCAGGAAAAACAATAGTCACAATCCTGTGTGATAAATCAGAAAAATACAACTCTAAGCTGTTTAATAAATCGTTTTTGCAAGAAAAAGGCTTACCTTATCCTGATTGGATATAGCGACACATATCAGATTTGTCATAAAATCATAATATTTATAAATTAATTTGAAATAAAGTTAATTTTATTAAAGGAGGAAGCATGGACATAAAAGAACAAATGAAAAAAGCATATGAACTTTTTAACACAGGTGATATGGAAACATTTTTTAATGATATGATTGATGACAATATAGTTTGGACATTTCCAGGTAAGGAAGGTGTTCATCCTTTATCAGGAGTTCATAAAGGAAAACAAGCGATGATGGCAACAATGTCTAAAATTCCAGGAACATGGCCAAATTTTAATTTAAAAATTATGGATATGATCAGTGAAGGAAATAAGATTTTTGTAAGAGTTCATGCCAAAGCTGATAACATGGATACTATGTTTGGACATTATTTTGAAATGAATGATCAAGGAAAAACTGTAACCATGATGACATTTGATGACACACTTAGCATGTTCAATGCAATGAAAAAATAAATGTGCTGATAAAGTCTTGTGTTATTAAAATTAAGTTTAAACAAGTATAATAAGGAAAACAAATGAGAAAAATAATATTTACGATATTTATATCAATATTTACAACCTCTGCATTTGCTGAAACTTCTGGTAAGTTTCAAGCTAGTGGAATGGGTGCTTGGGAAGTAAATGCCATGGACGGTGGAAATGGCAATATGAGCATAACATACGACGGAATTGCTGGAATGGCAGACGTAAATCCAGACAGTATATTTCACAAATCAACAATGCACTGCATCGGTGGATTAACATTGCAGGCTGGAAAGTTTGAGGATGAAACTGGAATGTGCAGATTTGATTTATTTGATGGTGAAAGTGTTTTTATCAATTACAAAGGAAAAGGTACTGGTGGAGTTGGTGGAAGTGGAGACTTTATTATCATCGGTGGAACTGGTAAATATGCAAATATTAAAGGAACTGGTTTTTCAAGTAGACAAAATCTAAAAAGTAAAACTGGTTTTGCAACATCAATGAACCAAATGAGCGGTGAGTTCACTTATTAATTAATTTTATTATTAAAATATGAAAAAAATAATAACTTCAATATTTTTGTGTCTATTTACTACTATTTCATCTGCTGAAATTAGTAATGCAGACAAAGCAAAAGCGTGGGATTGTAGCGGAATATATATGGCTAACTATTTTTTACCTTCTGGAGAAACATTTGAATACAGCATGAAAGAAAAATCAGTGGCATCAGTGAAAGTACTTAAAGCTTATGCGTTAGAAGCTGGAATTCCTGCAAAAGATTGGGATGATGGAGTGAACAACGCAGTAGATAAATATTATGGTTCAAAATATGATGAAGTTAAAACAAATGAATGTCATGAATTTTTAGAGGCATTTGTGCCTGATGGTAAAGAAAGAGTAAAAAAAGTTGTTCAGACATTATATTAAAAAAAAAGGAGAATAATAATGAAAGATTATTTAACGACACATACTTTTAAATCTGCTGAGATGAAAAAGAAAATGCAAGAAACTATGGGATCAATGTCTCCAGCAGATATAATTAAATCAACAACTGGTCCAAAAGCAGTTTGTCAATCATCATTTGTTTCGCCGGGTGATAGTTTGGTAATGTACTGTCACTGGAAAGCAGAGAGTGAAGATGCAATTAACGAACAATTAGGACCCATGAATGATTTTTATGAGCCACATAAACATCAAGAGATAGATCAAATCATGGATTTTAATAAAATGAGATCATAAATAAATAATAGAAAGGGTAAAGAAATGGAAAAAGAAATGTTAGCTATATTAAGCTTGAATGAAGGAAAGTTTGAAACGTTCATGGGATGGATGCAATCTGATGAGGGAATGAGTGTAAGAAAAAGTGTTGCTTATCCAGAAAAAACTATTGGGGGAGTTGCGCCTGATAAAAGTAAGGTAATGTTTAAAGTTTCAGTTCACAATGAAGCAGGTATGAAAGAATTTGTTGCTGGCAAAAATCCTATTGCAAAAGGAATCTATGAGGAATGTGTTGCTAGTGTAAATCTTTATGAATTATCAAAAGTAGACTTTTAGTTTCATAAAATTAAGGAGGCATAGATGGCAAAATTTTATTTGATAGGTAAAATTAGTTCTGAACTAATGAAAAGAATGCAAAATGAACCAGCAGCAGATAGATATGCATCTACAAAAAAAGTAGCTGAAGCAGCAGGATTAAAATTGATTAGTTACGAATGGGTACGTGGAAGGTTTGATACAATTTCATGTGTTGAAGGTGAATTTGAACAAGCGGTTGCATTAAAAATTGCTTTTAAAAATTCAGGGTTGATGGATGAGCTTATGATACATGAGGTGATTGATTACAACAAGGCATTCACCAACGCTGCAAACGCAACAAATACTGTTGTTAAACCAGGAAAATGATGACTGGCTTTGCAATTTTTAATATTGAAGTCACCAATTCAGAACCGTACAAAGAGTACATAGATAAAGTAAAACCGATTGCTGAAAAATTTGGAGGTGAATATTTAGTAAGAGGAGGTACTAATCAAGTTGTCGAAGGATCCTGGCAACATAGTAGAACTGTTGTGATTAAATTTCCAACTTACGATAAAGCTTTAGAGTGGTATAATTCTGAAGAATATAAACCAGTAAAAAAAATTCGATTGGATAATTCAACGTCTAATGGGATAATAATACAAGGAACATAAAGGAGATAATATGTCTATAATTGAAAAATATAGTGCAGCTATGAAAAATAGAGATGAGGCAGCAATGAATGAAATATTGCATGATGATTTTAAATTCACAATGCACAAATCAGGTAATACTTTAGGTAAAGCAGAAATCATCAAATGGGCAATGAGTGGTGACATTAAACAGAGAGATTCAAGAATAATTTATGAAAACGACGAAGTTGGTATACACCATGCATTTGTAACATTCGATGATGGGAATGTTGAAGCTGTAATGGCTGTTTATAAATATCAAGATGGAAAAATTGCTAGTTTGGAAACTGGCGCTACACCAATGCCTAAATAATGATTAAAAAAGTAATTATTATATTTTTTTCTATGATCTTTTTTAGCAGTCTAGTAGCTGCTGAGAAAGATCAAGAAGTTAGGCTTAAGGGTTTATTTAAAGATTTACAAAATACTTTTGATTTAAACGAAGCAAGAAAAATTGAAGATGAAATATGGAATGTTTGGACAACCCATCCCTCTGAAGAAACTTTAACAAGTCTTTTAAAAAAAGGTACTAATTATATGTCACAAAACCAGCTGACAAGTGCACACAATGTATTTTCTAAAGCAATTGAGCTGGATCCTAATTGGGCTGAGGCATGGAATAAAAGAGCAACTGTATTATATCTAATGGGAAATTTTGAATTATCACAAAATGATATAGATATGGTTTTAAGTTTAGAGAAAAGACACTTTGGAGCATTGGCTGGCCAAGGAATGGTTCAAACAGCTATGAAAAATTATCAAAAAGCAATTGATAGTTATATTGAGGCCCACAGAGTATATCCTGCAATGCGAACACCTTTAATAATGATTGAGAAATTAAAAGTACTGATACAAAAAGAAAGTATTTAACAACATTCTCCCTGATAAATCACAAATAGTGATTAATGAATTTTTCCCAAGAAATGGTAATATGAATCATGGGGAATATAACGGCATATATAATTTTGATAGTTGCGGTCGTTTTAGGAACTGCGTCAAATGGTTTTGCGAAAGGTTCTCAGGGATTCACTTTATTGTTACCAAGTTTTTTAACTGCAGTTTCAATAGTAGGATGTATGTATACTCTTTCATTAGTGATGAAATCAATACCAGTTGGAGTAACTTATGCATCGTTTGCAGGTTTATGCATAATAGCCACAACAATTGTTGGAGTTTATAAATTTAATCAACTTCCTGATATTTTTACTATAATTGGCATGGGTCTAATTATCGCTGGAGTGTTGATGGTTAATTTGTTAGGGAACACCTCATAAGCTATGTTTAAAATTATAATTACATACGAAATACTATTTATCGCCTTTTGGAATATCATGTATCATTCTAATTCTGGTGTTGAAAACTGGTTTGAGGAAAAAATATTATCTGCAATTTTTACAGTTCTTTCAACAATGGCTTTAGGATTTGTTGTTGTGTATATTATTTATATTAGTGCAAAATTAAGTGGCGTAAGCGCAATAATTAATAAAATTAAAGATCCAAGAAAAGACACAAACCATCAATAATTATCTGGTAATTCATGGGTGCCATCATTCTTTAGAGCGATGTCTATTTCATCAACAACATCTGATATATCTAGTTTTGAATAAAGATGAGGAAACATATTTCCATCAGATCCTTGTTCCCAAATTAAAGATTTTAGACCTATAGTTTTAACCTTAAGTAACAGTAAATTTTTTTGATTTATAAAGAACTTATTGAGAGTACCTTGAACTTGATTTCGTTCAGAAAAATGAATAAACCCATCTTTTAAATCCATTTCTGAACCTTTAAATTGACCCTTTTTTTTAGCAGATGACCATTCAGATTTGCTACAAATTTTGTATACAAATTCTAGGTCCATTATTACTTAAGGAACTTATCTACTTCAACTTGATATGCTTCAACCAATTTATTATTTTGGTTTGCTATCCCAACTACATCTATCATTTCTTTTAACATTTGATCAGTTGCTCCTTTTTTTTTAGCTGCAGCAGTATGAGATCTCGTACAGTACTCGCAACTATTTGTAATTGAAACAGCAACATAAATTAATTCTTTTGTGACTGGGTCAAGAGCACCTTTTTTCATAATTTGCTTAAGATTATTCCAAGTCCTTTCAATTAAATCAGGATTATGTGCTAGCGATCTCCAAAAATTAGGAATTTTTTTTATTTTTCTTGTTTTTTTAATTTCATCAAAAACTTTTTTTACTTTTCCTTTAGCTTGTTTTTCACTTATTGGTTTAAATATTGTCATTTTATCTCCTTTTATAAAGCTGGCTTTAAAAGTTTTAACATTTTTTTATGAATAGTTCTATTTGAACTGATTAACAAATTACCGGCATACTTAGCATCCCTATCACTCCAAGTTGAGGCAATACCTCCTGCTGCTTTTATAATTGGAATTAAAGCATGAATATCCCAAATTTTATTAGAGCATTGAAGAACAACATCAATTTTTCCTTCACATAGATGTGCATAACTTAATGCATCTGCTACAGGAAAGTTACACATTTTAACAACTTTAATTATTTTTTTTTGTTTACTTAGTGAGAGGTAGTTGTGAAACGCACCAGCAACTTTTGCTTGTTTAAAAGTAACATTTTTTGATACCGAAAGTTTTTTCTTTTTTCCATTTTCAAAAACATATGACAATTTTTTAGAATAATTAATGTAATATTTTTTCAATACTGGAAAGTTGGCTAGGCCTACTATTGGCTGGTTTTTATAATTTAAACCAATTAAATTACTCCATGTTGGATTTCCAATAACAAAAGATCTTGTGCCATCTATTGGGTCAATTACCCAAGAAAAATCGCTTTTTGACTTACTAACACCAAATTCTTCGCCAATAATTTTGTGAGTTGGAAATCTTTTAGAAATTCTCAATCTTATAAACTTTTCAAAAGCTTTATCTGCTGTTGTGACTGGATCATAACCTTTTTTTTTAAGTTTATTAGATACCTTAAAAGGTTTTTTTAATTTTAGATTATAATATTTTGTCAAATCTTTGGCGAGCTGATTTAAAAAGCTAGCGTAAATCTTATAATCTTTTATATCTGATGTGTTCACTCAAAAGGTATTACTATTTAATTTATCTTGATTAAAGTTAAATTTTTTATAATTTTAACTTTCTTTATGAAAATTGAACTTAAAAATAACAAAGTTTTTTTTAACAAAGGTACAGACATCCAAGAAATTCATCCTTTTTGGCTTAGAGAAAGAGTGAGTGGAGAAGAATTTATTGATAAAAGCAACCATCAAAGACTTTTTGATCCAAATTCTCTAGATCCTGAAATTAGGATTGAAAAAGCTCAAATAAAGGAAGACACCTTAGAGCTAAACTTTAATGATGGCGTTAATTCTAAGTTAAATATTGAAACTATCATTCATGAATTTTCTAAAGAAGACGATTTAGTAAGTTCTATTAAAAAAATTAAATGGGACTCAAATTTAAAAAATATTAAAAATTTTAATTATAAAGATGGTTTTTTTGAAACTAAGGAAATGTATGATTTGTTAACTTCATTTTATGAAAATGGCTTTGTAATAGTCAAAAATGTCCCTACTGAAAATAATTTTCTAGTTAAATTTGCTAACTCAATTGGTAGTGTCAGAAGAACTAATTTTGGAGAACATTTTAATGTTAAATCAAAACCTAATCCAAATGATCTAGCTTATACATCGTTAGCTTTAGCTCCACATACAGATAACCCTTATAGAAAACCAGTGCCTTGTATTCAAATTCTACACTGTATAACAAATGAAGTTAGTGGTGGCTTTTCTACTTTAGTTGATGGTTATACTGTCACTGAAGATCTAAAAAATGAAAATATTGACTATTATAATATTCTCACAACGACTAAAGTAAAATTTAAATTTATTGATAAAGATGTAGTATTAGAAGACTGGTCTGAACTAATCAAATTAGATGAAAATAAGAATTTCAAACAAGTCAGATTCAGCCCAAGATTAGATTTTGTTCCTGTGATGAAAAAAAATGAATTAGATTTATTTTATAAAGCTAGAAAAAGACTATCCGACTTATATAACTCAGATAAATATAGAATTGAGTTTAAACTTGAAGTTGGTGATCTTTTAATGATGGATAATTATAGATTGTTGCATGGTAGAACAAAATATGACGCCAATGAAGGAAATAGATTTCTACAAGGATGTTATATCGATTATGATAGTTCTGAAGGAAAACTTAGACATCTTAAAAGAAAACTAAATCTTTAAGAAATTTTATTTATTTGCTCCTCAGCATCTTTTATCGATTGTTCATAATCGAGTGCCATCTGATCTGCAGAAATTATCTCAATATCTTTAATTCCAAAAAAATTTAAGGTTTTTACTAGCCATGGTGTTAAATAATCATCCTCTCCATTAACTTTAGTTCCACCCGATGTTATTACAATGTAGACTTTTTTATCATTTACAAGTCCAATTCTTTTTCCTTCTTTACTAAATTTGAATGTAGCATTTACTCTGGCTGCTAGGTCTGACCATGCTTTTAAGGTTGCAGGAGGTCCAAAATTATAAATAGGAGCAGAAATAATCATTAGATCGCATTCTTTTAATTCATGAACCAGTTTATCAGACAAATTAAACATTTTTTTATGTTCATCTGTTTGTTGATCTTCAGGAATTTTCATACCAGACTCTGTTAATCCTGAAACGAATAACATTTCATCGTCCAGATCTCTGTAAAGAACTTCATCCTCGGGTTTCCTTATTTTTTCAAGTAATTTTTTAGCTAATAACCTTGAAGTTGAACCTTTTTTTCTTGCGCTAGAATCTATTAGATAAATTTTCATTGTAATGCTTTTAACCAAAATTTTCTAAGAATGGAAATATATTTAACAAATAAAAACCTAATACTTGCAATTGATTAGTAATGATTAATATTCCTGTTATTAAAAGGGCTGAACCACCCAATTTTGATATTAAATTGAGTTTGCTTTTAATATTTTTTGAAAAAAGCATAAATCTTTGAATAAGGTAGCCTGAAATTACAAATGGTAGAGCTAAACCTAATGAATAGAAAATTAATAAAATTATTCCTTTAGTTATATTAGATTCTGTCGAAGCTAAAAGTAATATTGACCCTAAAATTGGTCCTATGCAAGGTGTCCAACCAAAAGCAAAAGCCATCCCTATTAATATAGGAGAAAAAATGTTTTTATTTTTCGTATCATGGAATCTTTTATCATAATTAAGAAACTTGATATTTATTATTCCCATTATTTGTAATGAAAAAAAAATTATTATTAATCCAGCAACAACTCTTAGTTCATTAGAATTTTTTAAAACAAATTGGCCTAAAAAAGTAGCTGCAGCTCCAAATGATATAAAAACAATCGAAAAACCAAAAGTAAAAAATAATAATGGAGTTATACTGATTTTTTTATTTTCTAAAATTTCATCAAGTGAATTTCCTGAAATGAAAGAAATATATCCTGGTACTAGCGGTAAAACACAAGGTGATAAAAAACTTATTAAACCAGCGCCAAAAGCAATAAAATAATCCATAAATTAACCTGTATTTTTCATTGCGGCAGATATACCTGCTATTGATGCCATCATCGCATCATCTAATAATTTCTTATTGTGTGGTTTAATATTTTTAACTAGTAATTTTTTCATTACTGTTGCTTGTAAAACATTCAATATTTCAGAATAAATGCCTCTTGCAATAAGAGAAGTTCTAAACTGTTTTCTAGCTTTTAGTATCTCATTTGGAGTAATGTCTTTATTAAGTTTTTTGATAATTTCAAATTCTTTTCTTAATTTATCTCCAAGTTTTTTTAACTTTTCGTCAGCTAGATTATTTTCATAAATTTTAGAAACTTTTGGATCTACTTTTGAGATTACCATATCTAAAATATCCATAGTTGAATTAAAAAATGGCCAATGCCTTTCCATCTCAATTAACATATTCTTGTATTTTTTAATTGATGATAAACTTAAAGCATCTGATGTTCCAAGCCATGCTGGCAACATAAGTCTTATCTGTGTCCATGCAAATACCCAAGGTATTGCTCTTAGACTTTGAATATTATCAACATTTTTTCTCTTAGATGGTCTTGAGCCAATTGAAAGTTTGCCAAGTGATACATGTGGTGTAACAGTTTTGAAATATCTAATAAAATCAGAATTATCGTTAATATTATGTCTGTATGAATCTGTTGAAATTGATGTCATTTTTTCAATTAATTTTCTCCAACTTTCCTTTGGTTTTGGTGGAGGATTTAATGTAGCCTCCATTACAGCTCCTAAATAACTACAAAGATTATATTTTGCTAATGGTTCATAACCATATTTTTGCTGAATAACCTCACCTTGGTCTGTAATTCTAATTTTTGCATTTACAGATCCTGGTGGTTGGGATTTTAATGTAGCTTGAATTGGACCACCTCCTCTACCGGCTGATCCTCCTCGTCCATGAAAAAAAATAATTTCTATTTTATATTTTTTACCTAATTGAGTTAATTCTTCTTGAAGTTTGTATTGGTGCCAACCTGCTGATAATTTACCGGCATCTTTACTTGAGTCGGAATAACCAATCATTATCTCTTGCTCATTTTTGATGTATTTTCTGTACCATTTTATTGAAAAAAGTGAGTCCATTGTTGATTTTGCATTTTTTAAATCATCTAAGGTTTCAAAAAGTGGGACTACTCTTAATTTATTTTTAATACCTGCTTCTTTTTGCAAAAGAGAAACTGCCAAGATATCTGAGGCTTTAGATGTCATAGATATAACATAAGCCCCTAAACATTCTGGTGGTTCGTCTGCAAGTACTTTAAATGTTTTCCATACTTCTTTATTTTCTTTATTAGAAATAATTTTATCTGAAAAAAATTTAGATTTAGAGGTAATTTTTGAAATTAGAAATTTTATTTTTCTTTGTTCTGTCCATTGATCATAGTTAGATTTTAATTTTTTTTTGACAACTTCTGAAATTACTTGGGTATGTCGTGAAGATTCTTGTCTAATGTCTAATCTTGCTAAATTTATTCCAAAACATTTTGCTCTCCTCATAAGGTCTAGTAATTCACCGCTCGCAATATTTTCACTTTGATTTTTTTCTAAAGACTCTCTTACTACTCTTAATGGTTTAAGGATTTCTTCCCTATTAGATAAAAGTTTTTTTTGGTCTAAGGGTTTGTTATGATTTAGATGTTGCTCTATATGTGTATGAGTTATTCTCATTTTATTTCTTAGAGGTCTTAAATAAACTCTATAAGGTTCAAAAGTCTTCCCAGTAGAAAGACGAATTTTTTTTGAACATTTCTCCATTGAGTATGAACGAATTAATTTTGTAAGCGCTTTTTCATACAGTTTTGCTGCTTCCCAACGTGATAAGAGAATTACCTCTTTTGTAACAACTGAAGTAACATTAGGATTGCCATCTCTATCCCCTCCCATCCATGAACCAAATTCAATGGGATTAAAATTTTTTGGTAAACCTTTGCCCATATTCTTTACAAAAATTCCATTTAGTCTTCTATATACTTTTGGAATAGTTTCCCAAAGACTATCCTCAATTATAGCAAGTCCCCACCTTGCTTCTTCAGATGGTGTTGGCTTAGTTCTTTTTAATTCATCTGTATTCCATATTATTGATATTTCGTCATGTAACTGTTTATCTAGTATTTTAAGTTTTGAAGGATAACTTTTAAGCAAATCTCTTTGTTCTAAAATTTCGGTTAACTTATGATATTTTTGAATTAAAGTTCTTCTCTTTACTTCCGTTGGGTGCGCTGTAAGTACGATACCAATATGCATATTTTTAGCATAATTATAAATTTTATTTGATGAGATTGATTTTTTTTTAAAAAGATTTTCGAAAATTTCTTCTATAAAAATATTTTTATTAGTTTTATTTGATTTTGTATTTTCAAACTCATCTAGTGTTCTTGAAGCATCAATTGACTCTGCTAAGTTTACAAAGTTCATAAAATGACCAAAGGCTCTGGTTAATTTAAAAATTTTTTCTGGACTTTGTTTATTAATTTCTAAAGATATTTTTTTAAATGGATCTTTTTTATTTTTTCCTAATATATTTGATTTTGAAAGTAACCTTATCTTTTCAACTAGTTTATAAAAATTTTCTCCTTCCTGTGTTTTGATAACTTTTCCTAAAATTGTTCCTAAAAGTCTTACATCATCTCTTAATGATTTTGTTGGTATCCTATCGTAATACAAGTCTCTTTTAATCATGAATTGATTATATCAGATTTAAATTAAAAATTATTGATTACTTTATGTCTCTGTTCACCTAATTTATCAATTCCAAGGGTAACTTCTTCACCTCCTTTTAAAAATCTAGGAGGTTTCATGTTTTCACCAACACCTGGGGGAGTTCCTGTGCAACAAATATCCCCTGGAAGCAAAGTCATGCAATGGCTCATGTAGGAAACTAATTGTGTAATGTTAAATATCATTTCTTTAGTATTACCAGTTTGCATTCTTTCTCCATTTACATCTAAGAACATATTTAAATTTTGATGATCTGGTAATTCATCTGTGGTCATTATAAATGGTCCGATTGGCCCGAAAGTATCAAAGCCTTTACCTTTATCCCAACCTCCTCCTTTTTTTTTCTGAAAATGTCTTTCGCTAACATCATTTACTAAAAAAAAACCTAAAACATGTTGCATTGCATTTTCTTCTGAAACATATTTTGCAGTCTTTCCAATAACAAATCCTATTTCAACTTCCCAATCTGTGTTTACTGAATTTTTTGGTATCTCAATATTGTCATTGGGTCCTGACAAGCTAGTAGTGAATTTAGAAAAAATAATTGGCTCTTTAGGAATTGGCATATTTTGTTCAATTGCATGATCTCTATAATTTAAGCCAATGCCTATAAATTTAGAAGGATTAGAAACACATGGTCCAACTCTTAAATTTTTATCTAGAGTTGGCAGGTCTTTAATTATAATTTTTTTAATTTCCTCAATAGTATTAAAGTTTAATGTGTTTGGATTAAAATCCTTAATTATAGATGATAAATCTTTGTAATTTCCATCTTCGTCAATAACTACTGGTTTCTCTTTACCTGTTTCTCCAATCCTTGCTAATTTCATTTTATTATGATTACTATAACAACAATTAATAAAGCAGCAGCATAATAAAAAGGCATAGTTTTTCTCCATTTACTAAGTATTTTTGACGCTTTTTTTGCAGATTTCTTGCTCATAATTTATCCTTTAATTCCTAAATGTGTGTATTTAACATTTAAATAATCTTTTATTGCCATTGAACCACCTTCTCTTCCATAACCACTTTGCTTAATTCCTCCAAATGGAGCTTCAGCAATTGCAACAAAACCTGTGTTAACGGCTACAGTGCCAGTCTCCATTAATTCTGAAGCTTTATGAGCCTTTTCCATAGAATTTGTGCATATATAACTGCACAATCCTAATTCATGATTGTTAGCTCTTTCAACTACTTCTTCAAATGATTTGAAGGATAACATAGGCACCAAGGGTCCAAAAGGTTCTTGTTTCATAATTGTAAAGTTATCTTGAATATCGTCGAAAACTGTTGGTTCATAAAAAAAACCTTTATTAAATTCTGAAGGTCTTTTTCCTCCCAATAAAACTTTTGCACCTTCTTTTTTTGTTGTTTCAACTAATTCTTCGACTTCGTTTAATCTTTTTTTTGTTGTCAAAGGACCCAATTGTGTTTCTGGGTCTAAGCCATTTCCTATTTTCAATTTTTTTGTTTTTTCAATAAATAAATTTATAAATTCGTCTTTTTTTGTATCTTGAATATAAAACCTATTTGGCGAAATGCATACCTGACCGTTATTCCTAAATTTGGCACTAATTGCTATGTCTGTAGCTTTTTGAATATCAGCATCATCAAAAACTATAAATGGAGAGTGTCCAGACAACTCCATTGTAACTCTTTGAACTTTATCAGCAGCTTGCTTTAATATTAACTTGCCAACTCTTGAGGATCCAGTAATTGATATTTTTTTTATTATATCTGAAGATATAAGTTGTTGTGCAATAGTTGGTGGATCACCAGACAGAAGATTAACCACTCCCGGTGGAACACCGCACTCTCTACATATATCAACTAATTCCATAATGACACCTGGTGTAATTACATCAGGTTTAATAATAACTGAACATCCTGCAGCTAGAGCTGTAGAAATTTTTCTTGATGAAAGTACCAAAGGGAAATTCCATGGTGACAGAGCAGCAACTACGCCTATCGGTTGATAGTAAACATGAACTCTTGTGTCTTTAAATCTACTCTCAACAGTTTGTCCATAAATTCTTTTTGTTTCCTCTGCATTCCATTCAAATATATCAGCTGAACCATTTACTTCCGCTAATCCCTCTGTTAATGGTTTTCCAACCTCTAATGCCATCCATTTCGCTAGGACATCTTTTTTTTCTCGTATCCTATCTGCTATTCTTCTTATAATGTAAGATCTCTCCCAAGCAGGGGTATTTTTCCAAATATTTAATCCATTTTCTGCTGATTGAAGCGCTTTACTTACATCTTCCGGTGATGCTTTTGAAGCGTTACCAATAATTTCTTCATTAGCTGGATTAATTACTTCATAAGTTTCTTTGTTTGAAGACTCTTGCCACTTACCATTTATAAATTGACCAAATTCTTTATACATATTTTATTTAATTTAGAATATATTTTTAAAAAGCATGATAGTTTATTTATTCTAATGGTCAAACTTTTTCCGATTATATTCATTGTTCTTTGGTCTTCTGCATTTGTTACCACAAAACCAATTGTTAATAATAGTGATCCTTTTTCAGCTTTAGCATTTAGATTTCTGTTTGTTGCAATAGGTTTTTTTCTTTTTTCACTGTACGAAAAAAAAAAGATTTTAATAAAAAAAAACTTTTTATTAAATAGTCTTGGAACTGGCGTTCTATTTCATGGCTTCTATTTAGGAGGAGTCTTTTATTCAGTATTTGTTGGGCTGCCAGTTAATGTTGCAGCATTAATCGTAACGCTCCAGCCTGTATTAACTAATGCACTAGCAGGTAAATTTTTAAATGAAAAAGTTCAACTACAGCAATGGTTAGGTGTTATGTTAGGTTTTGTTGGCGCTACTCTAGTAATAGGATTCGATATTGGAGAAGATCTTCCAATGGATGGTATAGTTGCAGTGATAATTTCATTAATTGCAATAACTGCATCAACTATATGGCAAAAGAAAGTTAGTAATGATGTTCCATTATCAGTTAACAACATGTATCAGGCAATTGGAGCGATTATTTTTCATTTAATAATTATATTTTTGTTTTTTGATAAACCATTTCTAAATATAACATCTGAGTTTTTATTTGCGATGAGTCATCAAATAATACTAGTATCTTTTGGTGCATTCTCTATTTTAATGTATTTGATAAAAACAAATACTGCTAGCAAAACTGTTTCATTATTTTTTTTAATCCCTTGTGTAACAGCTTTAATGTCCTGGTACTTTTTAGAGGAAATATTAACTAATATTGATGTGGTAGGCTTTTTTATAGCTTCTATTGGGGTATATATATCAAATTATAAAAAAAATTAAAAAATTATATTTTTTTTATTTTAAAATTGTCTGATCTTTTAACTAAATAAATTCCAATTACTACAGCAATCACAGCAACTAAAACTTTTGGCGTAATTAATTCACCTAAGAATATGTAGCTCAATATAATTCCAAATATTGGAATTAAATAAGAAACCTGAGACTGAAAAATTAAACCATTATTTTTTAAAATTCTAAATCTTAATAACCAAGCTAGGCCTGTGGACACAAAACCCAAATAAATTACTGAAATTGTTGACTCTATACTTGGTGTGGCACTCCAAGGTTTTTCTAAAACGGCAGTAATAGGAATTAATATTATTACTGCCCAAATTAATATAGAGCCTGTTACATTTTCGTTTTTTTTATTACTAATTTTTAGTGTTAATACGCCCCCAATAACATAGCAGGTAGACCCGATTAATATCAATAATGCTGATATGAAATTATTATCATTTATGAGTAAATTATCAGAGAATAAATATACTATTCCAGAAAATCCTAAAACTATACCTATTGTTTTATAAAAATTAAATTTTTCATTTTTCGTAAAAAAATGTCCTAAAATTGTAGAGCTTAATGGAGTTGTAGACATTAAGATTGCCGCTAAATTACTTTGAACATTCTTAACACCATAAGCAATAAGGAAAAAAGGTACTACCAAATTTATAAATCCAATTAAAGCAAACCACATACAATCTTTTGAAAAAGCTTCAATTTTAATTTTTTTAAAAAAGCATAACATTATTACTGGTAAGGATCCTAACAAAACTCTTAAAAAAGCTATAGTCACTGGTCCAAATGAATTTGTGGCAATTTTAATATTAAAAAAAGCAGATGCCCATATTAAAGATAAAATTATAAGAAGTATGTAATCAGTTAAGTTAGGTTGTCTCATTCTATAATTTCCTCAACCTTTCCATTTGTAATTTTTTTAAGGTCTGAAAAATTAATTTTAAAAATACAATTTGGATGTCCTGCTGCTGCATAAATATTTTTATACCTATCAAGTGATTTATCAATAAGTATATCCATTTTTTCAATTAGCCCAATTGGAGATACGCCGCCAATTGTATAACCAGTCTTTATTTTAACTTCTTCTGCATTTGCCATATGCAAATTTTTATTTCTTATGATTTTTTTAACTTTATTTAATGAACATTTTTTATCTCCAGCCACTAAACACATTAGAAAAGTTTCATTAGTTTTAAAAACTAAAGATTTGACAATCGCTCCCACTTCACAACTTAGTGAATTTGCAGCATCTATAGCTGTTCTTGCAGTTTTATCTAATACTTGAATTTCTAAAGTACTATCAAAGTTACTTAATGCTTTTGATGCTCTTTTAACTGGTTCTTTATTTAGAATATTATTCATACAACTATAAATTGATTGATAAATGTAATTTCTTAAGATTATATCATGCTTAAAATGCATAGGAGATATATTGATAATAAGCAATATTAATTTATCTGCATTTGGTAATTAGGTAGATAATTTAAAAGGAGAAAATATGAGTGCATCAAAAGTTTTAAAACAAATGAAAGATAAAGAAGTTGAATACGTAGATTTAAGATTTACTGATCCTAGAGGAAAATTACAACACTTAACAATGGACGCAACTATAGTTGATGATGAAATGTTGAATGATGGAGTTTTTTTTGACGGCTCATCAATTGCTGGATGGAAAGCAATTAATGAATCAGACATGATATTAAAACCCGATCTATCAAGAACAGTAATGGATCCTTTTACTTCTCATAATACTCTTATTGTATTTTGTGATATTTTAGATGCTATTAAAAAAACTCCTTATGAAAGAGATCCTAGAGGAATTGCAAAAAAAGCAGAAGCATACCTAAAAAAATCTGGTGTTGGAGATAGAGCTTATTTTGGACCTGAACCTGAATTTTTTGTTTTTGATGATGTAAGAATTAAAAATGATATGAACGAGACTAGTTTTAGTATTGATAGTGCTGAAGGGCCTTACAACTCAGGAAAAAAATATGAAAATGGAAATATGGGCCACAGACCTGGTATAAAAGGAGGTTACTTTCCAGTGCCACCAGTTGATAGTGCTCAGGATATGCGGGGAGAATACTTAAAAGGATTAAGAGACGTAGGAATTAAAGTTGAAAAACATCACCACGAAGTTGCTCCTAGTCAACATGAGCTAGGTATGTATTTTGGTACATTAGTTGACCAAGCAGATAATGTTCAACTTTATAAATATGTTGTTCAAATGGTTTCTCATTCATTTGGAAAAACAGCAACATTTATGCCTAAACCTGTTAAAGGCGATAATGGATCTGGAATGCATACACACCAATCTATTTGGAAGGGAAAAACACCAGTTTTTTCTGGAAATAAATATTCTGGGCTTTCTCAAACTGCATTATATTATATAGGTGGTATTTTAAAACATGCGAAAGCTATTAATGCTTTTGCAAACGCAACAACAAATAGTTATAAAAGATTAATTCCAGGATTTGAAGCTCCAGTATTGCTTGCTTACTCTGCAAGAAATAGGTCTGCATCCTGTAGAATTCCAATCACATTAAGTAAAAATGGTGCAAGATGTGAAATTAGATTTCCAGATGCATCAGGTAATCCTTATTTAACATTTGCTTCAATGTTAATGGCAGGACTTGATGGCATAAAAAATAAAATTGATCCAGGAAAATCTTTTGATAAAGATTTATACTCTTTGTCAGAAAAAGAATTAAAAAAAGTTCCAACCGTTTGTGGTTCGCTCAGAGAAGCAATGGAAAGTTTAGATAAAGATAGAAAATTTTTAACTCAAGGAAATGTTTTCACCGATGACCAAATCGATGCATACATTGCTTTAAAGTTTGAAGAAATACATAACTTTGAACACACCCCTCATCCAATTGAGTTTGATATGTACTATAGCTGTTAAATTAGCTTTTATCTGGTAGAAGCAACTTTGTTTCTACCAGATCCTTTTTTAACAACATATTTTTGAGTACCATTTGCACCTACATTAACTGACTTAATAAGGGATCTGAAAAAAGACATTCTTTTTTCTTTTTTCTCAGCGGTAGAATGTAAATTTCTAAGCTCAAATTTATTCATAAGAAGATATTATAACAGGTATGCAATTATTGCAATTCAGGTATGCTCAAAATGGATACTAAACTTTAAAGGATTCTCCACAACCACATCGCTCAGTTTCATTTGGATTTTTAAACACAAAAGAAGAGGAAAATTCATCTTTTTTAAAGTCCATTTCAGTGCCCAAAAGATAGATTACTGCTGCTGGATCTATGAATACTTTAACTCCTTTATCTTCAATCACCTCGTCTGCTGGTTTTGCTTCTTTAGCATATTCCATTATATATGACATGCCAGCACATCCGCCAGACTTTACTCCAATTCTAACTCCTGTAGAGTTTTCATTATCTTTAGACATAATCTCTTTAATTCTATTTGCAGCTTGATTGCTAAGAGTGATTACTTGTTTGCTCATAAGTTTAATTCCAATTTTGCAGCATCTGACATCATAGATTTATCCCATGGTGGATCCCAAACTAAATCAAGACTGACATCATTTACTTCTTTAATTTCTTTAATACAATCTTTTACCTCTTTTGGCAAACTTTCAGCTACAGGGCAATTTGGTGTAGTCAAAGTCATTTTCACTTTAACATCATGATTTTCTATAGAAATATCATATATTAATCCCAGTTCATAAATATTTACTGGTATTTCGGGGTCATAAATTTTTTTGATTTCCGAAATTACTTTTTCTTTAATATCCATTATAGCTATTTTCCTTATCTATTTCATCTTGTGTTTTATCTATTGCAGTTGTTAGAGTATGCCATGATAAAGTAGCACATTTTACCCTCATTGGGTATTGTTTTACACCAGATAAACACATTAACTTAGTTTTTTCATCATCTTTTAAATTTTTAGACTTTAATTCAGGTGCTTCTTTAATCATATTTAAAAAGTCTTCTACAATTTCTTTAACTTCATTTTCTTCTTTGCCTCTTATTAAATCAGTCATAATTGATGCTGACGCCATAGATATTGCGCAGCCTTGACCTTCAAAAGATACTTCTTCTATTTTTTTATTTTCATCTAATTTTAAGTAAACATGAACCTTGTCACCACAAAGAGGATTATGACCTTTTGCATCTTTATTAAAGTTTTCAGCTTTGCCAAGATTTCTTGGGTTCTTGCCATGATCTAAAATAATTTCTTGATATAGTTCTTTTAAGTTCATTATAAGTCAAAAATTTTTTTACATTTATTTATAGAATAATCTAATTTATCTAAATCCTCTTTTGTGTTATAAACACCAAGTGATGCTCTTGCAGATGCTGGTAGACCTAGCTTGTCATGCAAAATTTGACAACAGTGATGTCCTGCTCTTATAGCAACACCGTCTTCATCTAAAATAGTAGCAATATCATGAGGATGAATACCATCAATAGTAAACGATAAAACTCCACCTTTTTTTCGGGGGTTACCTATTAGTTTTACTGAGTTATTTTTCCTCAAAATTTCCTCTCCATATTTAAGCAGTTGATTTTCGTGATTTTCAATATTGCTAATACCTATTTTATTTAAAAATTTTATCGACTCGTTAAAAGCAATCACTTGAGCTGTTGCCATTGTACCAGCCTCATATTTATTTGGTAGTTCGCCATAACCAATATCATTTTTTTTAACCCAGCCAATCATCCCTCCTCCACCTTGATAAGGTGGCAAATCTTCAAGCCATTTTTTTTTAGCGTAAAGTACGCCTAAGCCAGTAGGTCCATACATTTTATGACATGAAATTGCATAAAAATCACAATCTAAATCCTGCATGTCTAATTTTATATGGGGTGCACTTTGACAACCATCCACTAGAACAGGAATGCCTTTAGAATGAGCAAGATCAACAATTTCTTTTATTGGTAAAATTGCTCCTGTAACATTAGATAGATGTGTAATAGCAATTATTTTAGTTTTATCAGTTATTTTTCTTTTTATTTCATCAATTGAGATATCTCCATCTTCATCAACTTCTGCAAATTCAATTTTAACACCTTTAGATTTTCTTAAATAATGCCAAGGTACATAATTAGAGTGATGTTCAAGTTCAGTCACTAAAACTTCATCTCCTTCCTTTAAGTACTTTTGACCAAACGTGCTAGCTACAAGATTTATTGCTTCTGTAGCACCTTTCGTGAACACTATTTCATCTTTATCTTTAGCGTTAATATATTTTTGTACTGAGGTTCTGGTATTTTCATATAAATTAGTTGCAGCAACAGCTAAATAATGAACACTTCTTCCCACGTTTGAAAATTCTTTTGTGTAAAAGTCATATATTCTATCTACAACGACTAGTGGTTTTTGAGATGAGTTTGCACTATCTAAATAAACTAGATCATGATTTTGTACTTTATCATTAAAAATAGGGAATTCTTTTTTTATTTTATCAATGTTCATTCTTTTACGCCAATTAAATTTTTTATTAAATTTTTAATTTCAACATCAGTTATCTTATCTACAACATCAAGAAGAAACCCATTAATTAACAGTTCTTTTGATTGCTCGTAATTTAAACCTCTCGACATTAAATAAAATATTGAATCTTCATTTAAACTACCAGATGCAGAGCCATGTGAACATTTTACATCATCAGCATAAATTTCTAATTCAGGTTTAGCATTAAATTCTGAATTTTTATTGAGCAATATTGCTTTACTCAGCTGATATCCATCAGTTTTTTGTGCTTTTGAATTAACAAATATTTTTCCCTGGTAAGCTGCTTTAGAACTATCATCTAAAACACCTTTAATTAGCTGATAGCTTTTTGTATTCTCAGTTAAATGATTTATGATTGTTCTTATTTCATGATGCTTATCGTTGTTAAGATAAAAAATACCATTAACAAAAGCTGATGAGTAATTACCTGTTAAATTACAATTAATTTCATTTTTTAAAAAATTTGAACCAGAAGATAAAATAAAAGTTTCTGAGATACTATTTTTCTCTTGTTCGATATTATTGAAAGAATATTTAATATTTTTATTTTCGAATTTATCTACTTTATAATTTTTTAAAACAGCATTTTCTTTCAAATCAAAATTATAAAATATATTTAAAAAATTTTTTTCAGATGTATCGTTAAATAAGTCAATTAATCTTAAAGAGGTATTTTTATCTAACTCAAAATCTAGTCTTAAATTAATATTTTTAGACCATATTTTGGAGTTAGTTGTATGATAAATAATAAGTGGTTTTGCCCATTGATAACCATTTTTAACGACTATTTTAAAAGATTTGATGATAAAAGCGTTATTTAAATCAGATAAAGAACTATTATGATTATATTTACTAATAGCCTCTGACTGATCAATTATTTCTATTTGGTCTTTTTTTTCATAATCAAAATCAATTTTTTCAATTCTACCATTAACAAAAACTATTTTATTATGTTCTAATCCATCAACGAATACAGATGTATCAACTTTATTGGTTGATGTGTAATCATTAAAAAAACTTAGTTCGCCAATATTTTTTTTTATTATTTGATTAAGATCTGAAAATTTCCAATCTTCCTCTTTTCTATTTGGAAATCCTCTAGTAATAAAATTGTCTAAGTAGAACTTTTTTATTTCAATATCTTTTTGAGATAAATTTAAATTTTTAACAATATTATCAAAATCTTTTTGTAATTGCTCTTTCATCTAATTAAAATTTTCGTATCCTTTTTTCTCTAATTCTAAGGCTAAGTTTGCACCTCCAGATTTAACAATTTTTCCATTCATTAAAACATGAACAAAATCAGGTTTTATATAATCAAGTAACCTTTGATAGTGTGTAATTATTAAAAATGAATTTTCATCATTTCTTAATGTGTTAACACCATCTGCCACAATTTTTAAGGCATCAATATCTAATCCTGAATCAGTTTCATCTAAGATAGATAATTTAGGAGATAACATCGACATTTGTAAAATCTCATTTTTCTTTTTTTCTCCACCGGAAAAACCAACATTTAATTGTCTATTTAACTTTTCTTCGTCGAATTTAAGTTCTTTAGATTTTCTCTTCACAAGTTTCAAAAATTCTATTGCATCAAGCTCTTTTTCGCCTCTTGCCTTTCTTACAGCATTTAATGATGTCTTTAAAAATATATTTGTATTAACTCCTGGAATTTCTAATGGATATTGAAAAGCTAAAAAAATACCTTTATGGGCTCTTTCCTCTGTTTCAAGTTCAAATAAATCTTTTTCTTCAAAAAGTACTTCTCCTGAAACTTCATAACCTTTTTTTCCTGACAAAATATTTGATAAAGTGCTCTTTCCAGATCCATTCGGACCCATTATAGCATGAACTTCACCAGGATTTATTTTGAGAGAGAATCCTTTTAATATTTCTTTATTATCAATCTTAGCATTTAAATTATTTATTTTTAACATTATCCCACACTTCCTTCTAAGCTTATTCCAACAAGTTTTTGTGCCTCAACAGCAAATTCCATTGGTAATTGTTGTAAAACTTCTTTACAGAATCCATTTACAATTAACCCTATCGCTTCTTCTGCGCTCAAGCCTCTTTGCTGACAATAATGTAATTGATCTTCACTTATTTTTGATGTTGTTGCTTCATGTGCAATATTCGACTCTGAGTTTTTATTTTTAATATATGGAACTGTATGTGCTCCACATTTATTACCCATTAAGAGAGAGTCACATTGAGTATAATTGTTAGAATTCACAGCTTTTGAGGATATATCTACAAGACCTCTATAAGTCATGTCAGAAAATCCTGCGCTTATCCCTTTTGAAATAATTTTACTTTTTGTATTTTTGCCTAAATGTATCATTTTGGTTCCCGTATCAGCTTTTTGATGATTGTTAGTTATTGCAATAGAGTAAAACTCTCCAACTGAATTATCGCCTTTTAAAATACAACTTGGATATTTCCATGTAATTGCCGATCCTGTTTCAACTTGTGTCCATGAAATTTTTGAGTTTTTACCTTTACATAAACCACGCTTTGTTACAAAATTATATATTCCACCTTTCCCATCTTTATCTCCTGGATACCAGTTTTGTACCGTAGAATATTTTATTTCTGCATCGTCTAGAGCAATTAGTTCAACATTAGCAGCATGTAATTGATTTTCATCTCTCATAGGCGCAGTGCAACCCTCTAAATAACTTACATAGCTTCCTTTATCTGCTATTATCAAAGTTCTTTCGAACTGACCAGTGTTAGAAGCATTTATTCTAAAATAGGTTGATAGTTCCATTGGACATCTTACACCTTCAGGTATGTACGCAAATGACCCGTCGGTAAATACTGCAGAATTAAGAGTAGCAAAAAAGTGATCAGTTGTAGGAATTACAGATCCTAAATACTTCTTAACCAATTCTGGGTGGTTTTGAATTGCTTCAGATATGGGACAAAAAATAATTCCATGCTTTGTCAATTCTTCCCTAAAAGTAGTAGCGACTGAAACTGAATCAAATACTGCGTCTACTGCGATACCATTTAATCTTGCTTGTTCTTGAAGAGGTATTCCAAGTTTTTTATAAGTTTCTAAAAGTTTTGGATCAAGTTCATCTAAACTCTTTGGTTTATCATCCATACTTTTGGGAGCAGAATAATAGTATAAATCTTGATAATCTATTTTAGGATATTTAGGTTTTTGCCAATTTGGTTCTTTTAATTGCTTAAATCTTTCAAATGCTTTTAATCGAAAATCTAGCATCCATTGAGGTTCTTTTTTTATATTTGAAATAAATTTTATTACTTCTTCATTTAATCCTTTTGGTGCTTTAGTATTTTCTATATCAGTTGAAAAACCATATTTATAGTCCTTTAATTTTTCTATTTGTTTATCTCTCATTAGACTCTTTCATCATGACTATTCATCAGATCCCCTAAAGTTTTTCTTTGAAAAAAGTTGTTTATGTAAACCTCCAACTCGTCCCACAAATTATGAGTGATACATTTTGCTGACTTGCCGTTGCAACCATTCTTTGAATGTTTTTCGCAAGCAATTGTTTTGACCTTTTCTTCAACGGCAAAAAGTATATCAGATAAATTAATATCTTTTGCACTTTTTGATAATACATATCCACCCTTTTTGCCTCTAATACTTTTAACAATATTATTTTTTTTCAGCTTTAAAAAAAGTTGCTCTAAATAATTTATTGAGATGCCTTGCCTTAAAGATATATCTCTAAGTGAGATAGGTTGATTTTCATCAAACCTTGCAATATCTGCTAAAGCCATTACGGCGTATCTTCCTTTACTAGATAATTTCATATTTTTCCCAATCTAAGCGGTTTATATATACCCGAGTAAATTAGTCAAGTTACTACATTATTTAAAAAACTTGCAATTTGTCGCTCAATTTTGATAGAAAAACATAATTTTTTTTTGAGAATAATAATCAATAGCTTAAATGGATAATAAAATTTTAGAAATATTTATACCAGGTCCTGCTGGTAGACTAGAATCAAAATATTACAGAAGCAAAAAAAATACTTCACCTATTGCATTAGTCTTACAACCTCATCCACAATATGGGGGAACAATGAACAACAAAGTTGTAGTTGACACTTTTAATACATTTATGGAAAATGATTTTTCTGTCTGTAGAGTTAATTTTAGAGGAGTGGGAAAAAGTGAAGGAGAATTTGATAATGGTCAAGGGGAATTGGCAGATGCAGCAGCAGCATTAGATTGGCTTGAAAAAGAAAACCTAGATAATTCACAATGTTGGATTTCTGGTTTTTCTTTTGGTTCATTAATTGCTATGCAGCTTTTGATGAGAAGACCTGAAATTAATAGATTTATATCAATTTCACCTCAACCAAACGTATATGATTTTTCGTTTTTATCACCATGCCCTACTTCAGGTTTAATGATTTATGGAAAAAAAGATGAGTTAGTACCAATCCAATATATAGATGAGCTTGATAAAAGATTAAGAATGCAAAAAGGTATTAAGGTAGAATTTCAATCAATACCTGAAGCAAATCATTTTTTTTCTAAGAATGAAAACAATTTAGCTATAGCGGTAGATAAATATATTAAAAAAGAAATTACTATATTTTAATAATTAATTATTAATTCTCCACCAGAAACAGGTTTTTTAACATTTGTAGTTTTTGGATAAGAAATATTTTTATTAAGGAATGATCTAACTGCTAAATAAGCAAAAGCTTGCGATTCAATAAAATCACCATCTAAATCAAAATTATCAATATTTTGTACGTCAATTTTAATTAAATTCTTTATATTGTCTATGAGTGTTTTATTTTTTCTACCACCACCACACAAAATAATTTTTTTAACATTTAAATATTTTTCTAAAATTAAATCAGAAATAATTTTTGCTGAGTAAAAATTTAGTGTCGCCATAGCATCCTCAAATTCTAAACCTTTTATAAAATAATAATCAAAGTCATTTATATCAAAAGATGCATTATTTTTTTTTGAGAAAAAATCGTTATCTAAAGCTTGATTAACTATACTATAATCGATCTTACCAATAGAAGCATAGCTACCCTTATGATCATAATCATTATTTTTAATTTTTTTTATATATTTATCCATCAAAACATTTCCAGGGCCAACATCTCTCGACTCAAAATTATCATTATCAACATACGTTATGTTTGAAATTCCTCCAATATTTAAAAAAATTACTGGATCTTTTATTTTTAATTTTTTTGTCAAAGCATAATGATAAATGCTTGCAAGTGGAGCTCCTTGTCCTGAGTGCTGAATATCATTTTTTCTAAATTGATAAATTACTTTTTTTTTCAAAATTTGAGATAAAAGTCTGCCATCTCCCATTTGTATTGAATATTTATCACTAGGTTTATGAATTATAGTCTGTCCATGAAAACCTATTAAATCTATATCGTAATCATATTTTTTTATTATGCTTTCAGAAATTTCAGCATGAAAAAGAGTTAATTTCTTCTCTATATCATTATATTTTTTAAGGTTTTTTTGAATTTCCTCACGTGATGAGGTTTTTTCAATTAATTCTTTTAAATCTAATTTAAATTTTTTAGGATAGGAAAAATAGGCATTTTTCCTAATATTAATAATGCTATCACCATCAGACTCGATTATAGAGGCGTCTATTCCATCAAGAGATGTTCCGCTCATTAAGCCTAAAGAATGGTATTTTTTGTCCATTGTTATTTTTTTTTGTCAATTATTGTATATTGTAACATTAATCTATTTATGAACAAATTTTTAAAAGATTTCAAAGAAAAGGGATATTTTTATCAATGCACTGATGAAAAAGGTTTGTCCGATATATTAAATAAACAAAATATAAAGGCATACATTGGTTTTGATTGTACTGCAGAAAGTCTCCATGTTGGAAGCTTAATGCAAATAATGTGTTTAAGATTATTACAAGATAACGGTCATCAACCAATCGTACTTTTAGGTGGAGGAACTACAAGAATAGGTGATCCTTCAGGCAAAGACAAAACTAGACAAATTTTAGATGAAAAAACAATAGAAAAAAATATTACCAATATTAGGAAAATATTAGAAAACTATTTAATTACAGAGGATGAAAAAGTTAAACCAATTTTTGTTAACAATTTTGATTGGTTAAAAAATCTTAATTATATTTCTTTTTTAAGAGAAATAGGAAAGCATTTCACAATAAATAAAATGCTGAGCTTCGATAGCGTAAAGCTTAGACTAGAAAGAGAACAATCATTAAGTTACATGGAATTTAATTATATGATTTTACAAGCATATGATTTTTTAGAATTAAATAAAAAAGAAAATTGTTTATTACAAATTGGTGGTTCAGACCAATGGGGTAATATCGTAAATGGTGTAGATTTAATTAAGAGATTTTCGAATAAAAATGTTTATGGTCTTACGACCCCATTGATTACTTTGGCATCTGGTGCGAAGATGGGTAAAACTGAAAATGGGGCAATCTGGCTCGATAAAAAACTTTTATCAAGTTATGATTTTTGGCAATTCTGGAGAAATATCGATGATAAGGATGTTTTAAAATTTTTAAGATATTTCACAAATTTATCAGCTGATGAGATCAAACAAATAGAAAAATATGAAATAAATAAACAGAAAATTATCCTGGCAAATGAAACTACGAAATTGCTTCATGGAGAGAAAGAAGCAAAAATTGCAGAAGAAACAGCTCTTAAAACTTTTCAAAATAGATCAACAGGTGAAGGATTGCCATTAGTCAAAATAGCCGAAAAAGAATTAAATAATATTGATATAGTTTCGCTTATTATTTTATCAAATTTGGAAAGTTCGAAAAGTGAGGTAAAAAGAATAATCAAAAATAAAGGTATTAAAATAGATGATCAAATAATTACAGACGAAAAAATTAAGATCAATAAAGATTTTTTTAAAGGACGTAATTCTTTTAGATTATCACTCGGAAAGAAAAGACATATTAAAATATCTTTAAAATAAATTATTATTTTTTAACTTTTCTTTAGTTTTTTTTATATGTTTTTTAATTAATTCTGAAAGTTTTTTATTTGAAAATTTACTATCTTTAGTTTTATTAACCATAGAAACAACATGTTCAGCTGAAGATTTTCCAGTATCTTTTTTTATTAAGTAATTTCCACCATAAGATAAGCTTGTTTTATAAATATTTCCTCCTGATCCAATAAATGATGGCGCTAAGGCAGTTGTTTGGATACATCCAAAAAGAAAAAAAGAACAACAAAAAATTAAAATAAAATTTTTCACTTTATAAATATTTACCTTTCTATCTTCTCAACTCAAGATTGTTATGTCAAAGATACTGGTGTTCTTTTTGGGTTTAAAAGTATTATGCTTAATTAAATGGCTTTATATCCGTATTCTAGACATGCATCTGTGATGCTGTGATACAATGACTCACCAAAGCTTCTTAGGCACATTATTCTCATCGCATATGGATTTTCTTCTATAAAATCAATTGTAACCGCTATCGAATGATAAACGGAGTTTATAGACATATTTTTTTTAAGATTGTTAAAATTATAAGGACATCCTTTCTTTAGAACTTCTAATGAATTTTCTCCTTTGATATTAATAATTGCGCGTGTATGCGATAGATCGGTAACTGCAAAATTATTACTATCAAATATTTTCAATTCGTCTTCTAAGATTTTATCATCTGAAATAATTAACCATTGATTAGGTCCAGTCCATAAAATTCTCGTTTTTAAATTTGATTTAACAATCATTGGATTGTTTGAGATTTGTAAATCTCTAATTGATAAGTTGGTTAGTGAAGAGTCAGAATTTTTAAATTTTGTAATTTGATAAATGCTTTTTAAAGTTTCTTCAGATATTTCTAACAAATTACTTTCAGTTTTATTTTCAATATTTCCGTATATACCAATTTCATGAATATCACTTAATGGAGATAAAAGTGTCATGACCTTACTCTCTCACCTTTAGGATCAACATAATGTGAAGATACTACTTCAACTTCAATTGAAGAAGTTTTTAACGGCGCAACTGCAAATAATTTTTTTCCTATCATTGTTTTTCCACCAGCAACAATCGCTAGAGAAAAAGGGTTATTGTATTCAACGCTCCAACAAGAAGAAGAAACATGACCAAGTTTTTTAGCAGGTAATTTAAAATTTTTATCATCAACTAAGTGTGAGCCTTCTGGTATAGATGTTTTTTTATCAACAGGAACAATTCCAACAATCTTTTGTCTTTCTGGCTTTATAAAATCTTTTTTTGAAAGTGATCTTTTCCCAATGAAATCCTTTTTTTTAGAAATCATTCCGTCAAGTGACAAATCTGATGGTATTGTTCTGCCATCCAACTCTGGACCCGCAACATGTCCCATCTCAATTCGTAATGTAGATAAAGCCTCAGTGCCATAAGGTTGTAAATTAAAATTTTTACCTACTTCAATTATCTTTTCCCACAAAAACAGACCAGAGTCTGAAGGAACGTTTATTTCATATGCTAATTCACCAGAAAATGAAATTCTAAACAATCTCGCTTTAACTCCAAAAAAGTCAACTTCTTTATAATGCATAAAAGCAAAACCATCATTTGTGACATCTTCTGTTGGTAGTAATTTTGATAATAAATCTCTAGATTTAGGTCCAGCGATTGCAGCTCCAGCCCATTGTTCAGTAGAAGATACTACATTTACTTTTAGTTCAGGCCAGACAACTTGTAAGTAATATTCTAAGTGAGTTAAAACATTTGCTGCTTGTGCAGTTGTCGTAGTCATATGGTAATGATTTTCAGATATTCTAGTAGTAGTACCATCATCTAAAAGCATTCCATCTTCTCTTAACATTAAACCATACCTCGCTTTTCCAACTGGTAACTTCAACCATGCATTAGTATAAACTCTATTTAAAAACTCTGCTGAGTCAGGCCCTTTAATATCAATTTTTCCTAAAGTTGTTACATCACATACTCCTACATTTTTTCTAACATTTTCGGCCTCTCTTTTAGCTGCATCCTGTAGTGTTTCATTACCAACTTTGTAATATCTTGGTCTTAACCATACGCCAGCATCAACAAAAACTGCATTATTATCTTTATGCCATTTATGCATTGGTGATTTTCTAGTTGGCATATAGTGATGGCCAGTTTCTCTTCCAACGATTGCTCCGATAGTTACTGGCGTAAATGGAGGTCTAAAAGTTGTATGACCAACCTCAGGAACAATTTTATTTTCAATATTTGATACCAATTGTAAACCATTAAGATTACTAGTTTTTCCTTGATCAGTTGCCATGCCAAGTGTGGTGTATCTCTTAACATGTTCGATTGATCGATAGCCTTCTCTTAGTGCAAGTTCAATATCTGAAACAGCTACATCATTTTGAAAATCAACAAATCTTTTATAATTATTGCCTTTTGGAAGTGGCACACACCAAAATTTATCATGTTTACCATGTTTTTTTTCATTAGTCTGGGGAACTGGTAAATTAACTTCTTTACCTGTTACCTTTTGAGAGAGAGAACTTCCTTTTTGAAATCCATTTTTAATTGTTTCTTTAAGATTAAAAGTGCCATTTGCAGCTCCAACTGAAACTTCATTTTGTTTTGAAACATTTGGGATAAATGCGTCTAGATCTTTATCATATTTTAATTTATTCCCCGATTGTGACGCTAAATGAACCGAAGGAGTCCAAAAACCAGAAACACAAATACAATCACAATTAATTTTTTCTTTATTTTCAAAGCCTGTTTTAGAGTTATTTAATTTTCCAATAGTAGCTGAGTTTACTTTTTTATAACCATGTGCAGCTATAACTGCATAATTAAATTTGATTTCTATACCTAAATTTTTTGACTCATTAATTAGGTCTGACTCATGATTTTCTCTTGTATCTAAAATTATTGGGCTAATACCATTTTTTTTAAACTCGATAGCTGTTTCGTATGCACTATCGTTGTTTGTAAAGATCAAAGGTTTTTTTCCAACTAAAACTCCATATAATTTTAAATACTCTTTAGCTCCAGATGATAAAAAGATACCTGGGGTATCATTATTTCCAAATACAATTGGTCTTTCTATTGATCCAGTTGATAAAATTACTTCTTTTGCTCTAATATACCAAAGTCGTTGTCTTGGTGTATATTTAGATTTGTTATTTAAATGGTCTCCAGTTCTTTCAAACATGGCAACCATGTTATGATCATAGTAACCAAATACCTGAGATCTCTTTCTTGTTATGACATTTGGCATACTTTCTAATTCAGAAATTATTTTATTTGCCCATTCTTTCCCTGACAAATTATCAATAGTAACATCGTCAGTTAAAAGTGAACCTCCAAACATTGGCTTGTCTTCCACCAATATAACTCTTGCACCACTTTTTGCTGCGGAAAATGCACTAGCTAAACCTGCTGGTCCAGATCCGGTTACCAATAAGTCACAGTACTCATATTTATGTTCATACCTTTCATTATCTTTTTCAATAGAAGCAACTCCAAGGCCAGCTGCTTTTCTAATAAATGGTTCATAAATTTTGTACCAAAAACTTTTTGGCCACATAAATGTTTTGTAGTAAAAACCAGCAGGAAAAAACCTATTCAGAAGATTATTGATAGCTCCAATATCAAAATTCACCGAAGGCCAGCAATTTTGGCTTGTTGCTGATATTCCTTCTACTAGTTCTATTTCAGTAGCATTTACGTTAGGTTCTGAATAACCATTAAGTTCAATTTGTACTTTTGCATTTGGTTCGTCAACACCTGCACCAAAAAAACCTCTAGGTCTATGATATTTAAAACTTCTTCCTACAAGATGAATTCCATTAGATAATAAAGCTGATGCTAAAGTATCGCCTTTAAAACCAAAATATTCTTTTCCATTAAATTTAAATGAAATTTTTTTATCTCTATTTATAAACCCAACATTTTCTAACCTGTAAGGATTTGTCATGAAATTTGCTCCTCTATTTTTGCAGTTTGATAGATTTCATGAGTAATGGTATCTCTTTTTACTTTAATCCATTGTCTGCAACCAGATGTATGGTGCCAAAGTTCCAAATGATGTCCTTTTGGACTTTTTCTCATATAAACAAAATCATCCCATTCTTTATCTGTTACTTCTGCATTTAATTTAGGTCTCTTAACATTAGCATCTCCTCCATAAGAAAATTCCTTTTGAGATCTTAAACCGCAATACGGGCATTTAATATGTAACATTATTTACCCGATCCAAGTTTTTGTACCTAAACCTTTTTCGTCTAATAATTCACCAGTTGTAAATCTATTTAAACTAAGTTTAGAATTAAGTTCATGTACTCTATCTTGGGCAATTGTATGAGCAAAAGTCCATCCAGAAACTGGTGTTGATTTAAATCCTCCATAACACCATCCACAATTTATATACAAACCATCTATATGAGTTTTATCTATTATTGGAGATCCATCCATGGACATATCCATAACTCCTCCCCAAGTTCGAAGCATTTTTTGTCTACTTAAAAATGGAAATAATGCTAATCCACCTGTTAAAACATGTTGAAGAGTTGGTAGGTTTCCTCTTTGCGCATAACTATTATACCCATCAAGATCACCACCCATTACCATTTCACCTTTGTCAGACTGGCTAATATAAAAGTGTCCTGCACCATAAGTTACCACACCATCTAATAATGGTTTAACAGGTTCAGAAACACATGCTTGTAAACAATGAGTTTCTATTGGTAAAGTCATATTTAATTTTTCTGCTAAAAGATTTGTACTACCAGCAACACAAAGTCCAATTTTTTTTGTTTTTATATTTCCTCTTGAAGTATTAACTCCCAAAATTTTTCCGTTTTTAATTTCAAAACCAGTAACCTCACAATGTTGAATGATATCAACTCCCATTGAGTCAGCTTGTCTAGCATATCCCCAAGCAACAGCATCGTGTCTTGCTGTTCCAGCACTTGGTTGCATTAATCCACCAAAAATTGGAAATCTAACATCATCTGAAAAATCTGCCATTGGAATATATTTTTTAACTTCTTCTCTATTCAATAACACTGCATCGATTCCATTTAGTCTCATTGAATTTCCTCTTCTTGCGTAAGCATTCATTTGTGCATCAGAATGAGCAAGGTTAATTATACCTCTAGGAGAGAACATTACATTAAAGTTAAGCTCTAGACTTAAGTTCCTCCATAAATCCATTCCAAACTCATTAAATCTAGCATTAGCGTCATACATAAAATTAGATCTAATAATTGTAGTATTTCTTCCTACATTACCTCCGCCAATCCACCCCTTTTCAATTACAGCTATATTTGTTAACTGATGTTCTTTTGCTAAGTAATAAGCGGTTGCTAGACCATGACCACCGCCTCCAATTATAATTGCATCATACTCTTTTTTTGGCTCAGGATCTTTCCAGGCAACTTCCCAATTTTGATGGTTTGAGAAAGCATTTTTTACTAGACTAAATATTGAGTAATTTTGCATATGATTATTCTATATAAATAAATATAAATATTTCTTATTTTTTTTATATATATATTTTAAAAGTTTTAAAGGTGGTAAAAAAGTATGGTAATTTTAATTTTTAAAGTATATACGCAATTATTAATCAGATGAAATCTTATAAATCGGATATTGAAATAGCAAGATTGGCAAAATTAAAGCCTATTCAAGAAATTTTAGGAAATATTAACATGGAAGATAAGGCTGAATATTACAGTCCAATCGGCCGATATATGGCCAAAGTGAAATTAGAGTATTTAAATAGACTAAAAAACAAAGAGAATGGAAAATTAATCTTAGTGACTGCTATCACCCCAACTCCTGCTGGTGAAGGAAAAACAACAACATCTGTTGGATTGTGTGATGCTTTAAACAAAATTGGAAAAAAAACTATTGTTTGTCTGAGAGAACCAAGTCTTGGTCCATCATTTGGAATGAAGGGTGGTGCCGCAGGTGGTGGTTATGCACAAGTAGTTCCAATGGAGCAAATTAATTTGCACTTTACTGGAGATTTTCATGCGATTACATCTGCTCACAATTTACTTTCAGCTTTAATTGATAATCATATCTATTGGGGAAATAAACTTAAAATAGATATCAGAAGAATTGTTTGGAATAGAGTAATTGATATGAATGACAGATCTTTAAGATCAATTGTTGTTGATTTAGGTGGTATTGCAAATGGATATCCAAGACAAGATGGATTTGATATAACTGTAGCCTCTGAGATAATGGCTATTTTTTGCTTGGCCAATGACCTAAAGGATTTAGAAAAAAGAATAGGAAATATAACAATTGGCTATACGAGAGACAGAAAGCCAATCTATGCTAAAGACTTAAAGGCGCAAGGACCAATGACTGTTTTATTAAAAGATGCCTTTAGACCTAACATGGTTCAAACTTTAGAAAATAATCCAGCTATTATACATGGTGGACCTTTTGCAAACATTGCGCATGGTTGTAATTCTGTTATCGCTACTAAAGCAGGTTTAAAACTAGGTGAATATGTAATTACTGAAGCTGGTTTTGGTGCTGATTTAGGTGCTGAGAAATTCATAGATATCAAATGTAGAAAATCAGGATTAAAACCTGATTGTGTTGTAATCGTCGCGACCATTAGAGCTCTAAAAATGCATGGTGGGATAAATAAAGATGATCTTAAGCAAGAAAATTTAAAAGCACTTAAAAAAGGATTAGTAAATTTGGAAAGACATATTAATAATGTTAGGAAATTTGGATTACCTGTAACAGTTGCAATTAATCACTTTGTTACTGATACAAAAAAAGAAGTAAATGCAGTTGTAGATTTTGGTAAAACTCTTGGAGTTAAAACATCTGTGTGTACACATTGGTCTGATGGCGGTGAAGGAGCCAAGGATTTAGCAAAAACTGTAGATGAAATTTGTAGAGAAGAAAAAAATACATTCAAATTTTTATATGATGATAAAATGCCATTATTTAAAAAAATTCAAACAATTGCCCAAGAGCTTTATCATGCTAGTGAAGTTGTTGCTGATACAAAGATTAGAGCTCAAATTAAAACATTTCAAGAAGATGGTTATGGAAATTTACCGATTTGTATGGCAAAAACACAATATAGCTTTTCAACTGATCCAAGTTTAAAAGGAGCTCCATCTGGTCATGTAATGCCTATTACTGAAGTAAGATTGTCATCTGGTGCAGAGTTTATTGTAGTTATATGTGGTACTATTATGACAATGCCAGGACTTCCAAGAGTTCCGGCAGCAGAATCTATAAAACTTAACAATAAAGGGGAAGTTGAGGGTTTATTTTAAATTCTCAAGTTGATCCCAAAAATTTTTAGCCAAATTTATACCGGTTAACTCCTTATATTGAGGCAGACCTGTTGGTGAAGTCACATTTATGTCTCCAATTAAGTATCCAGAGACTAAGTCTATACCTGCAAAAAAAATGTTTTCTTTTTTTAACTCTTTCGCAATAGTATTTGCTACCTTTTTTTCTTTTAAATTAAGTTTCGTTTTAACGGCTGTTCCACCTTGAGAAATATTAGATAATATCGATCCTTTTGATGGAATTCGTTGTATAGCTCCACAAACTTTTCCATTTATGATAAATATTCTTTTGTCACCTTTAATTACACCAGGTAAATACTTTTGAACCATAACTGTGCCAAAAGATTTTAAATATCTGCTAATTGACGAATTATTTAATCTATTTTGAATGAATAAAATATTTTTACCAGCAAAACCATGTATAGGCTTAATAACAATTTTTCTATTTTTTTTTAAAAATTTTTTTATTTCTTGAATATTTTCTGTAAAAATAGTTGGTGGCATCATCTTGAGAAAATTTATTGAATAAAATTTTTCAGAAATATTTCTTACTGACTTTGGATTATTTACAACTTTAGTTTTTTTTAGAAATTCAAGATAAAAAGTAGCAGTAATATAATCCATATTAAAAGGAGGATTTTGCCTCATCAATACAAATTTTGTTTTTGATAAATCAAGGTTAATTTTATTTATTTTTTTAAAATAATTTTTAGAATTATCAAAAAATTTAATTTGATCAGCTTTGGCTATGACTTTCTTATTTAAAAGATTTAAATCTTTAGTTTCATACCAAAAAATTCTATAGCCTCTTTTCTGAGCCTCTAAAACTAACTGAAAAGTCGTATCGGTTTTAATATTAATAGAATTTATTTTATCAGCTTGTATTGCAATAATTTTTTTCATTTTAAATATTTTCTAAAGTCAAATCTGCCTTTGTTTTTCCCTCTTCCAGCATTTTATTGATATTTTTTAAAAAAACTGCTTCATTATTATTTTTTGTATTTAGTATATTTCTTTTTTCCAATCCTTCTTTGGACAACGCATTAAATAATTTTGCCCATTCAAGTATTTTTTTATTACCAATTTCAGTATTTAAACCTTTTTTAGGGGCATCTAAATATGCTGTCATAACATCGTTAATATTCCATGTATTAATAATTTCTAAAGCCTTATCTAAATTGCCATATATTAAACCTGTAAAAAAAGCTGGTCCTGCACAATGGCAGTCCCACTCACATGCATCTAAAGACCTTATCTCAATATATTTTTTTAATCTAAGTTCTGTGAAAATTGTTGATAAGTGTAATTCAAAATCTTTCATATCAAGTTCACTTAATAAATCTTTAAAACTTTTACCATTAGCTTTCAAATATTTATTATCCCTATAAATAAATAGAAGTGGATAGTTTAATGCAAAATCTGCATATTTTTCAAAATCCATATCTTCTAAAAATATCTTTGGTAACCCTCCACGTGATGTATTTTGCCAAACTTTGGATCTATATGACAAAAAACCTGTTTTTTTTCCCTGTGCAATCGGTGAATTTGCAAACAATGCAACTGATAAAGGAGTTAAATATGAAATTAATTTAAATTTCTTTTTAAAATCATTTTCAGATTCATAATCAAGGTTAATTTGAGTTCCAGCAGTTTGGTACATCATATTTAAACTCAAGCTTCCATTTTTTGGCATTTCTGATGTCATTATCTCGTATCTTTCTTTCGGATTGCTTGGAACATCACTTGTTTTGGTTGAAGGATCATGCCCAATGGAAATTGTTTTTAAATTATACTTCTCACATGCTTCATTTAGTTGATCCTGAAAGTTATAAGATTCTAAACAAACCTCATGAATATTTTTGCACAAGCCACCAGCAAGTTCTATTTGATTTCCAGGCTCTAGTGTTATTGATTTTCCATTGAGTGAAAGTCCAATTAGATTTTCTTTTTCTTTAACCTCAGTCCAGCCAAATGTTTTGAGAAAATTTAATACATCCAAAGTTTGCTTGTAATTTATTCTTTTACCTGTTGAATTGTCTATAAGAAATTTTTCATTTTCCACGCCAATAAAAAGTTTTTCTTTAAAGCCTTCTTTAAAATAATCAATTATATCATTTTTAGAGTTAATTTTCATTTACGTAATCCAACCAATTTTTAAGTTCTCTCATTCTTGAGTGTTTATCTGATAACTGATTTACGTCATTTATTTTTTTAACATGTTCGTCTATTTCTTTCTCATCTTTAAATGCTTTGCGATCTAGTAATCGATCTTTCCTAAAATGAATTAAACTAATCATTTTATTATAGGTAATTTCTGGATGATATTGAATTCCCCAAATATCACTTATACCCTCTTTAAAATTAATCGCTTGTACATGGTTGACCAAATTTGAGGCTAATAGTTTAGTCCCATCAGGAATTTTTACTACTTCATCAAAATTAAAAGCAGGTGTATTAAATTTTTTTTCTTTATCCTTGTATAGTTTATGCTTTAATCCTAAATCATTTACTTCTATATCATATGCAATTCCTTTATGTGAACCTTTCTCTCCTTTTTTTACAACACCTCCAGCAGCTGTAACAGCGACTTGCATTCCCCAGCAAATAGCAAAAATTTTTTTAATGTTTTTAAAACACTCTTTCATAAACAAAATTTGTCTTTTTATTTCTGGTGTGTCATTATAAATGCTTTGGCTGCTTCCTCCCCAAATTAATCCATCATATTTTTTTAGATTTGAAATTATAGTATCTATATTGTGATCTGATGAGGGATTAACTACATCTATATTTGTGTTACTATAATAGTTGCCAATACTAGCCTGACAACTTTCAGCATGTGTTTTTATACCAGCTGCTCTAAAACTATCATTCTCACTTTTGATGTTACCTTCAACAATTAATAAATTTAACTTCCTCACTCAAATGTTTTACCCTCAATGCTAAATTCGTACAACTTTTTTATATCTTGTAAGGATAATTTTTTTGGATTACCAGAAGTTGACGGGTCTTTCAAAGCCATTTTAGAAAGTTCATCTAAATCAATTTTATCAACGTCTATAACATCAGATAATTTATTTGGTATATTTAATGTTTTTCTTAATTCAATCACCCAGTTTAAAAAACTATTAAAATTTTTATCTATATTTAGATAATCACATGCTCTTTCGATTTTATCTTTAATTTCGTCTTTATTAAAAGTAAGGACATAAGGCATAAATATTGCATTTGATAATCCATGGTGAAGATTAAACTTCGCATTTACTGGATGGCTTAAGGAATGTATTGCGCCCAATCCTTTTTGAAAAGCAGTTGATCCCATTGAAGCTGCTGCTAACATATCTGTTCTTGCCTGCAAATCTTTTCCATCCTTAAAAGCTTTAATTAAAGATTTTTTTATTAAACTCATTCCCTCTAAAGCGATACCATCAGCCATAGGATGATAGCCACGAGCACAGTACGCTTCTAAATTATGAGCAAAAGCATCCATTCCTGTTGCTGCAGTTAATCTTGGTGAAAGATCAACTGTCAAAACTGGGTCTAGTATTACTATTGATGGTAAAAATTTTGGGTGAAAAATTATTTTTTTTTCTAATGTTTTTTCATTTATGATTGCTGATGCTCGGCCTGTTTCTGAACCAGTACCTGCAGTAGTTGGAACGGCAATAATTGGCGCAATGTTACTATCGTCGGCTCTTTTCCAATAATCCCCAATATCTTCAAAATCCCAAATAGGTCTTGATTGGTTAGACATAAATGCAATTGCTTTTCCAACGTCTAGCCCACTACCACCACCAAACGCTATTACTCCATCACATTTAAATTTGTTAAATTCGATAACACCCTCTTCAACATTCTTACCTACCGGATTTCCAGAAAAATTTGAAAAAGTATTTATTTCCTTAAATTTATTCTCTATTTCAGAAATAATTTTTTTCACCATTGGAAGATTAAACAGATCTTTATCAGTTACAAATAACGGTTTTAAAATATTTAGAATTTCACAAGCATGAGCTAAATCTTTAACTCTATTTTCACCCAGCCACACGGAAGTTGGGTAATTCCAGTTTATTTTCATAATAAAATATTATTTCAATTTTGAGCTTTTTGTTAGTAAAATACATTTATAAAATAAATATAGTGGAGAAATTTTAATGACAAGAGTAGCAATTATTGGCGCGGGTCCTTGTGGCCTATCAATGTTAAGAGCGTTTGAACACGCAGAAAATAAAGGTGAAAAGATACCCGAAGTAGTATGTTTCGAAAAGCAGGAAGATTGGGGAGGATTATGGAATTATAGTTGGAGAACAGGTTCTGATCAATATGGTGATCCAATTCCTAACAGTATGTATAGATATCTTTGGTCTAATGGACCTAAAGAATGCCTTGAATTTGCAGACTATTCGTTTGATGAACATTTTGGCAATCCAATACCCTCTTTCCCTCCAAGAGAAGTGCTTTATAACTATATTATTGGTAGAGTGAGCAAAGGTAACTTAAAAAAAAAAATTAAATTTAATACCCGTGTAATTAATACTATTAATAATAATGGTAAATTTGAAGTTACTTACCAAGACAAAGCAAATGATAAAATTTTAAAAGAAGAATTTGATTATGTAGTTGTGTCAACTGGTCATTTTTCTGTTCCTTTCATTCCAGAATATGAGGGAATGAAATCTTTTCCTGGAAGAATTATGCATTCACATGACTTTAGAGATGCAGAAGAATTTAGAGATAAAAATGTTATTGTTTTAGGTAGCAGTTATTCAGCCGAAGACATTGCACTACAATGTAACAAATATGGAGCTAAAAGTGTTACAATAGGATACAGGCATAATCCTATGGGATTTAAATGGCCTGATGGAATGAGAGAAGTTTTCTATCTTGATAAACTAGAAGGTAAAAAAGCAATTTTTAAAGATGGAACTAAGCAAGATGCAGATGTCATAATTTTATGCACAGGCTATCTTCATCACTTTCCCTTTTTAGAGGAAAATCTAAAACTAAAAACTGGAAATAGACTATATCCACCTAAACTATACAAAGGTGTTGTCTGGCAAGATAACCATAAACTTTTATATCTAGGGATGCAGGATCAATTTCATACCTTCAATATGTTTGATTGCCAAGCTTGGTATGCAAGAGATGTGATCATGAATAAGATAAAATTGCCAAACGCGGATAAAATAAATGATGATATTAATAAATGGGTTTCTATGGAGGAGAAGCTTGAAAATCCAGATCAAATGATAGACTTTCAAACTGAGTATACAAAGGAATTACATGAAATGTCTGATTATCCAAAAATTGATTTTGAATTAATAAGAAAGAATTTTAAAGAGTGGGAACATCATAAAGTTGAAAACATTCTAACTTATAGAAATAAATCTTTTTCTTCCCCAGTAACTGGATCAGTTGCGCCTACGCATCACACTCCATGGGAAAAAGCAATGGATGACACATTAAAAACTTTTCTAAATAAATAAAAATTAAATATTTTTACCATCTAATATTTAATTTTTTATTTTTTGTTATAGATTTCAATAAATCAATCATTAATGGAATTTTTTTTAAATTTATTTTTTTGAATACAAAAGGTGCAATCTCGGATGCTAATTCAGCTCCCTCTATTGTATCATTTGGCATAAATTTTTTTTTTGCATATTTAAAAGTAAAACCTTTGCCTAGATATTTTCCCATTTTGCTATTTCTTCCTCCCATTGCACTAACATAAAGATCTCCTATACCTGCCAAACCATATATGGTTTCTTCTTTCCCTTTTAAGTACTTTATTAAATATATCATTTCAGAAATTGATTTTCTAAATATCGATGAAGAAGTATTAAGCCCTTCGCCGGAACCAATTATCATAGAATAAATATTTTTGATTGCAGAACTGATTTCAACACCTCTAATATCTTTTGAGAACTCAACTTGATAATAACTAGTCGATATTAACTTTCCTATTGATTGTGCAACTTTTATATTTTTATTTGCAATAACTGTGCTTGATTTTATCTTTCTTGCAAGTTCATTTGCTAAACAAGGACCTTTTAGAGAAGATACTGTAAATTTATTGCCTATGCTTAACTGTTCAGACATAGTAATGATTTTTTTAGAATTTTTATCGTATTTTAAACCTTTTGTTAAAACTAATACGGGACATTTATTTTTAGCATTATTAAGATTTTTTTTAACTAAGTCTATACCTAGTGAGCTTACAGCAACAACAATTAAATCCCATTTATAATTTAAAATTTCTTTAGAAAATTTTTTAATAGTTAATTTTTTCGGTAAATTAATTTTTAAAACTGGATGAAATTTTTTTTTAAATGATAATTTTCTAATCAATTTTAAATCATAAGGCTCAGATAGAGTAACTTTATGATTGTTATCTAGACATGGAAATGTAAATGCTGCACCCATAGCACCAGCTCCAATAATTAAAATTTTTTTCATGACCTAAATTATGCTAAAGTTTTTCTAATTGCTAGTTTCCATCCTTTTAATAGCTTGTTTCTTGTTGATTTTTTTAATTTTGGTGAAAAAAATCTATCTTTTTTCCAAACACTCTTTATTTCATCTAATGATTTAAATTCTCCACATCCATAACCCGCAAAGAGTGCAACTCCTAAGGCTGTTGTTTCTAAAACTTTTGGTCTTAATACATTTATATTTATTATGTCTGATAAGAACTGTGAAAACCAATTATTTTTAACCATTCCTCCATCTATCTTAACAATTCTAGGTTTTAATCCGTCATTTTTCATTGAATTAAAAAGATCGTTAGTTTGATAAGCAACAGACTCGATTATGGCTCTTACAAAATTTTTCCAATCAGTATTTCTTGTTAAGCCAGTTATCAATCCTCTTGCATTAGGTCTCCAATAAGGCGCTCCAATACCACTGAATGCTGGAACTATATAGACGCCATCATTATTTTTTAATGATTGAGAGATTTTTTCAGTTTCATGTGCATTATTTATCAATCTTACTTTGTCTCTTAACCATTGTACTCCAGCGCCTGCTATAAATATGGAACCTTCCAAAGCATAAATATTTTTTTCATTTAATCTATAACAAATTGTAGTAAGCAAATTATTTTTTGAATAGATTTTTTTTGTCCCAGTATTCATAATCATAAACGCCCCAGTTCCATAAGTTGTTTTAATTGACCCTTTTTCAAAGCACGCTTGTCCAACTGCAGCTGCTTGTTGATCACCTAAAACTGCAGATATAGGTATTTCTTTCCCAACTATTTTTTTATCTGTATAACCAAAATTATCGACAGAGTTTTTAACTTCTGGAAGAATATTCCTTGGGATATTTAGTTTTTTTAGAATTTCTAGATCCCATTTATTACTATTAATATTAAAAAGCATTGTTCTGCTTGCATTCGTAGCCTCAGTTAAATATTTTTTACCCCTTGTAAGTTTCCATATTAAAAAAGTATCAACTGTCCCAAAAAGCAAATTATTAGATTTTAATAATTTTTGTGCATTTTTTACATTTTCTAAAATCCATTTTATTTTTGTGGCTGAAAAATATGGATCAATAAACAATCCTGTTTTTTTTCTAAATTTTTTTTCATAATTCTTTTTTTTTAATTTTTCACAGTATTTCTCTGTTCTTCTATCTTGCCAAACAATTGCATTGTAAATTACTTTACCGGTTTTTTTATTCCAGAGTATCGTTGTTTCTCTTTGATTAGTTATGCCTAAACTTATTATTTTTCCATTAAGTGTTGATGCTTTTTTAATGACTTTCTTCAATGCTTTTAGTGTTGTTAACCAAATTTCATTTGGATTATGCTCAACCCAACCATTTTGAGGGAAATATTGTTTAAATTCAAACTGGGATATAAACTTTATATTTCCTCTAACATCAAATAATATAACTCTAGAAGATGTAGTGCCCTGATCTATAGCAACAAGAAATTTTTTCACAAATTTTAATCTATACCAAGATGTTTCTTTCTTTGATCAACCCATGTACGGATTAAATTATCAAATATCAAACCAATGAATGCTACACATATTCCTAATGTTAAACCTATGCCTGCACCTTTTTTATCCGACAAAGCCTTTAAAATGTATTGTCCTAAATCCTCTGTGCCAATGAAAGCTCCAATAATCACCATAAATAACGCAAAAACTATTGTTTGGTTTAAACCAAGCATCATATGTGGAAATGCTAAAGGAAATTCAATTTTAAATAATCTTTGAAATTTTGTTACACCTGACATGGTTGCAGCATCATGTAAGCTTGGTGGGACACTTCTCAGTCCTTCAATAGTATATCTAGTTGCTGGAATTGTTGCATAAACAATAACTGCTATAAGAACTGAAGTGTCTGTAATTCCAAATAGCATCATTACTGGTATTAAATATACGAAAGAAGGAAATGTTTGAAATATATCACATATACCTAGCATAAAATTTGTTGAGTGTTTATTTTGAAAACACAAAGTTCCAACTGTAAATCCAATTATACAAGATACAATAACCCCAAAGGTTGCCATATATGTTGTAACTAGAGCTCTATCCCACCAAGGGCTAAATGCAATAAATAATGTTAACCCTCCAACAACTAAAGCTGATCTAACTCCACCTATTATATAACCCGCCCCGACAACTAAGACTAATGTAGCAACTGCCGGCATCCTCAAATATAAAGCTCTCATTGGTTGAAGAACATCTTGAATTAACCATGTATTAAATGCTTTTATATAAACAAAGAAAGTATCGAAAATCCAATCAACTCCTTTGTTCCAAAAATCAGCTGTTGAGATACCCTTGTTATGAGGAACTTCAAAGAAATAATTATAACCACCTTTAAAATATATAGATCCAAAGTATGCTAGCATGATCCCTATAATTACAGTTACACCAAACAATAAGGCATTTTTATTTTTTTGAAAAAAAGTTAAGTTACCAAAATAATCAACTTGTTTATTCGCCCAAGCTAACGACATTTTATCTAACAAAATTGCAATTAAACTTATGCAAAGACCTGCTTCTAAAGCCAATCCAATATTTAACTGATTTAAAGCTAATAATAGATTAAACCCTAAACCTTTTGCACCAATAAAAGCTGATATAACTGCCATAGAAAAACACACCATTATTACTTGGTTGACTCCAATTAAAATATCTCGTCTTGCAGTTGGAATTAATACTTTAAACATTAATTGCCAGTTATTACATCCGCTCATTCTTCCAGCTTCAATAACTTCAGAGGGTACTGCTCTCAATCCCAATAAAGTTAACAATATCATTGGTGGTACAGCAACAATCATAGTTATAATTACGGCTGCATGATCTCCAACTCCAAAAAGAACTAGTGCAGGAACCAATACCGCATATTGAGGCATTGTCTGCATTACTAATAGAATTGGGTATAAAGCTTTCTCAACACGTTTACTTTTAAAGGCTGCTATTCCTAAGCTTAAACCAAAAATAAATGATAAAGGTGCTGCCACTAAAATAAAAGAAAGTGTTTGCATTGATGGTTTCCATTGACCAAATATAGAAATATAAAACATAGCTAGACCAGCAAACAAAGCCAAACCTTTTCCACTTAATTTATATGCAAGTATTGCTGATCCCACGGCTACAATAGTCCAAGGTAAACCAGGTAACTCAGCCCAGGGATTAGCGTCTATCCAATCCCAACTCGTAAAAGCTACAATAGTTTCTAATCCTCCTAATAAGATTTCTCTAATAAGCTCTATAAGAAAGGTCATGAAAGCAGTTAAATTTCTTGTAACTTGTAAAACTAGGGGTCTAGTTTTGAACTCTTGAGTATCTTCGTTCCAAAACTCCATTGGCATCCAATCATTCATAAGGAAAAACAATGAATCATTTATCCAAATAGGTAGCCATCCTAATAATGGAGGAAGTCTCCAAAAAACATCGAAGGCATAATATCTCCACTCTTTTCCAAGGAAAATGAACGCACTTTGATTTGGATCTTTAACAAATTCAGCTTGACCCCTTATGAATTTGTAAGTTTCAGGAACTTCAATTGCAAAACATAGAGCAAAAAAAACAATTAATAAAAATAACCACTGAAATAATTTTGGATATTTTTTTAAAAATTCCATTTTTAAATATTTTCCTTTCCACCAAAAACTGTATTGATAATTTTTGCTGGATTAATAGAGCCTACAATTTTATTTTTACTATCTATTACAGACACATTTTTTTGTTGTGTCAGAATTTTTTGGGCAACGTTTTCGATTATCTCGTCTTTTGATACCTTTAATTCACCTAAATTTTCAGTAATAGGGGCATCCATAACATCCTCAATTATCAAAACTTTTTCTCTTGGCACTTCCTCAGTAAACTTCCTTACATACTCTGTAGCTGGATTTAGAACTATATTTGCAGGAGTGTCTAATTGTTCAATTATTCCGTCTTTCATTATCGCAATGCGGTCAGCAAGTTTTAAGGCCTCATCAAAATCGTGAGTAATAAACATTATTGTTTTTTGTAATTTTTCCTGAAGTCTTAAAAATTCATCTTGCATTTCTTTTCTAATTAATGGATCTAAAGCTGAAAAAGGTTCGTCCAAAAACCAAATATCAGGCTCTACGGCTAATGATCTTGCAATACCTACCCGTTGTTGTTGCCCTCCTGAAAGTTCTCTAGGAAAATAATTTTCTCTTCCATCTAATCCAACTAGTTTTACCATATCCATAGCTTTGCTAATGCTATCTTCAGTATTTATTCCTTTGACTTGTAATGGAAATGCAATATTTTCTACAACAGTTTTATGTGGCAATAAAGCAAAGCTTTGAAAAACCATTCCCATTTTATTTCTTCGTAGATCTATCAACTCTTTATTTTTTAATTGAAGCAAATCTTGACCTTCGATAAAAATTTTCCCTCCAGTTGCGTCTGTAAGTCTAGAAATACATCTTAATAAGGTTGATTTACCTGATCCAGATAACCCCATTACAACTAACATTTCACCTTTCGAGACTTCAAAAGAAGCATTGTTAACACCAACTATGCATCCATTTCGTTGAAAAGTTTTTGCATCTACTTTGCCGTTAGACTCTTCAAGCATTTTTTTGGCATTCACTCCAAAAATTTTATAAACAGCTTCACATTTGATTACTGGTTCTGACATATTAAATAATAAGGTTATACGAAATTAACTAAAAATAAAATCTATATAATTTGTTTTCCTCCCTAAAAATTTTTGATAAAATAAACTCTTGTATCAATTCCAGTACTTAAGAAACTTAAAGCTTCACCACGAACAGTGATTGTCTCATCTACACCAACATTTTTCCCACTTACAACAAAACCTGCAAAACATTTATTTTTTTCTTTATCCCATTTAACAAATGTTTCACTTATTTTATTACCATTTATTGTATAAATTTCATGAGCTCTATAATTTAAAAAATTTGCTCCCATTATAGCTCGTTGTGGAATAAGTTTAGTTGCGTTACAGACTGCTTCGTAAAGCTCGTCTGTTAATTTAAAATTGTCAGTTCCATCAAAAGAAACTAAAATTCCAGAAGGAAGACTTGATATCAATTTATTTAATTTTCTCTCTTGGGCTATTTTTTCCTCTTCAGCTTTCATTTTTGCAACTAATTCATCACCCTGACCAAACATCTTATTTAAAATGAAAAACGCTAAAAATATAATTATAATTATTGATATAAGACCTCCAAACTGTTTGATTGATTCAGGAAGTTCTTTAAGTTTACTTATATTATTTTGGTTAGACATTATTCTTGTAACTTTCCGTTTTTCCAAATTCCAGTTTTCTGTGTTCCATCAGACCAAGTAAAGGTTCCCTTACCGTTCATAAAACCATTATCCCACTCTCCCTCGTAAGTGGATCCATCAGGAAAGCTTAAAATTCCAATCCCACTCCAAGTGCTATTCTTAAATTCGCCTTTGTAAATATATCCGTTAGGCCAAGTTTCGGTACCTTGGCCATGTTTTTTTGTACCAACCCATTCCCCCTCATAAGTTGTTTTGTCAGTATATACCCATTTACCAAAACCATTCTCGCAATTTCCTTCTTTACATCCTGTGCTTCTCGCTAAAGCAGAAGATGTAATTAATAAACTTAGAATTATGGTTATTGTATATTTTTTCATTGCAATATTTTACATTAATTTATTTAAAAAAAAATCAGACATTTTCCTGCATTTTTTTGCATGAATAAAAAGAAATATATTTTTCAGAATTTTCACTTTCAATATTTTTTGTAATTTCATGTAATAATTCTCCTGTCTGTCTATCTATGATAGCTGACTCTGAATAACTATTATCTTGATCAATAGCTTTAAATAAAACTACATCTTTATTGACAACTTTAACATTCAATTTTTCTGAACTCGAAAGAAAGGATGATAATCCAGTTATTAATAGTTTATCTGGTTGAATTGATTCAATCTCAAATTTATCTAAAACTTTTTTTTCTAAGTCTTTATCAGAAAAAGTTTGATAATTGTATTCTGAATTCTTAATTATTTTTTTATCTAACTTGCATTTATAACTTAGATTTAGATTCTCTTGAATATTAATATCTTTTGAAAATGACAAATTAAAATAAAATAAACTTATTAGAATATAAAACAAATATTTTATCATTAGATCTATAAATTTTTTTTCATTACTTATAATTATTTTTAACTCTAAAAAAAAATCCCCCCCAACTCTGTTGGGGGAGATTAATTAATTATTTAGCTATATAACTTACTTTGTAAAAGCTTGCCAAACACTCTTATTATCAGCTAACCACTTTTTAGCTGCATCTTCATGAGTCATTTTGTCAACATCAACTAAAGCTGCCATTGCTCCAATTTGACTTGTAGAGAATGACATTTTTTTGAAAGTTGATGCTGCTTTTGGATGAGTCTTTGGAAAGTCTTCGTTAACAGCTTTTTTCAAGTAACCATCAGGCGAACCACATTTTCCGTCACCACCATCTTCAGGTCTGCATCCTGCTGTATAAGGAGGAAAATCTATAAAAGTGAAACCAGCACCATCTGTAAAGTTTGGTGTCCAGTTAAATATTATTGTTCCTCTTCCTTCTTTTTCAGCTGCTGCTAATTCTGCCCAAAGTGCATCTGCACTACCAGCAAATTTAACCCACCATAGATCTCCTAAACCTAAGGCATCAACTCTTTGAGGTATTAAGTCTCCATGCCAGGTTTGTGGACCTTCTAGCATTCTTCCTTTTCCATCTGGTGAATCTGGAGTTGTAAAGTTTTTAGCACAGTCTGGGTTTTTTAAAGCAGTCCAATCTGGTAGACCTGGACACAAACCTTTTTCTGTAACCCAATTTGGATAACCCATATCCTCGAGAGTTCTTGCTTCATGATCACCCCAGTCTAATAAGCCACCTTTATCAAGTGCTGTAGTAAATGATTTACCAAAAGCAGATTCCCATACCTCGTGTGATATAGTTACATCGCCAATTCTAATAGACTCATAAACTGCTTGTGAGTCTGCATTTACATATTTAACATTATTTCCCATGCTTTCAAAAATTCCACCAATTACATAAGCCATAACAATTTGGCTCGACCAATTGTGAGTTGGGATAACAATGGGCTTTTTACTATCCGCAGAATTTGCAACACCAGCAAATGAAGCCAGCGAAATAATTGTAGCAGATATTAAAGTTATTATTTTTCTCATTTATTTCCCCTTTCTTAATATTAAGAAACTAATTATCCAATGAATTAGATATATAGTCAACTATGAAGGAATGTGTTACGCTCAAAAACCATAATGAAGCATACAAGTTTTGACATAAAAGAACCGGGTTTAAATATTTTACCACCAGGAGTTGAAAGATATATTGTGAATGGTGGTGGTTTAACTGGTATTCAAATTTTGCCAGATGATGAAATAGAAATTATTAATGATGAGGGAAATCAAGTATGTGAAATTTCTGTTTTTGATAAAGACGGAAATTCAAATTTACAAATTTTAAATTTAAAAGAGAAAAAGGATACTTCAGAGATTGTAAAAATACTTTCAAAAAAAAATGAAAGCTCTTTGACAGCAAATTATCAGTTGAAGAAAAGAAACATAAAAATAAATAAATCTAAATCAGCAGTACTTTTTAATAGGGACACAGTTCCAGGTGAAAAGATAAAATTAAATTCAAAAGATAAATGCTACTGTATTTTTTCTGCCCCAGGGCCAGATATGATAATTCATGAACAAAATCCCAACACGGATCTAACTATTTTTGTAAGAAGAGCAGAAATTAAAAAGGATAAAGAATATTCTATAATTCCTGATCCAATGTTTGATCCATTGCATGAGGAAAATATTGATCGTAAAACTGCAATTTCATTTCAGGTTAAAGAAGGTGATTATATACAAATCATTACACCAACTGGAAGACAATGTTCAGATTTCGTTGCTTTTGACACATCAAAACTAGATAAAAGAATTGAAAAAGGTCTTGATTGGCAAACTACTAGAACTTTCATGGGAAATACTTTTCCTGGTCCTGGTTTATTTTCAAAATTCTATGATACTGATCATGAGCCATTGGTAGAAGTTGTTCGCGATACAGTTGGTAGACATGACACTTTTAACTTAGCTTGTACTTCTAAATATTACGAAGATGCTGGTTATTTTGGTCATCCAAATTGTTCTGACAACCTTAATGAAACTATGCAGAAATTTGGTGTAAAAAAGAAAAAAGGATGGCACGCAATTAACCTTTTTTTCAATACCTCAGCTGGTGGATTAAATTCCGTGTTATCTGATGAATCGTTTGCTAGACCTGGTGATTATGTATTGTTTAGAGCTCTTAAAGATTTAACCTGTGGAACAACTGCATGTCCAAGTGATATAGATCCATGTAATTCATGGAATCCAACTGATATTTTTGTTAGAACTTATGATAAAAAAAAAGAATTTACTAAATCATTTGCATTTAGAATGAAAGCAGACTCTGAAAAAAAACTAACTAGAAACACTGGATTTCATAAAAGAACATCTAAGCTCACAAGAAATTATGTGGATGCAAGAGGATTTTGGTTACCTAATGATTACACAAAACATGGGGTAATAAATGAATATACTGCATGTCGTGAAAAAGCCGTAGTAATTGATTTATCTTCCTTAAGAAAGTTTGAGATTCTTGGTCCAGATGCTGAAGAATTAATGAATTTCACCTTAACTAGAAATATCAAAAAACTTTCGGTTGGAGAAATAGTTTATTCTTCAATGTGTTATGAAAATGGGACTATGTTCGATGATGGCACACTTTTTAAATTAAGTGATCATGGTTTTAGATGGATTTGTGGAGATGAATACGCAGGAGAATGGCTCAAGGAGCAAGCAAAAAAGAAAAATTATAAAGTTTTAATTAAAAATTCTACTGACCAGATTAGCAATATTTCATTGCAGGGGCCTAATAGTAGAAAAATTTTAGAAAAATTTATTTTTACATCCCCAACTCAACCAAGTATATCTGAGTTGCAATGGTTTAGGTTTTCTATTTGCAGAATTGAAGATCTTAATGGAATACCGTTAATTATTTCAAGGACTGGTTACACAGGTGAATTAGGTTATGAAATTTGGTGCAGCCCATCAGATGCACCAAAAGTTTGGGATAAAGTTTTTGAAACTGGTAAAGATGATGGTCTAATACCTGCGGGATTTGGTGCATTAGATTTATTGAGAATAGAGGCTGGATTAATTCTTTATGGCAATGAGTTTGATGGACAAGTTGATCCATTTGAAGCTGGAGTGGGTTTTACTGTGCCACTAAAAACTAAAACAGATGATTTTATAGGAAAAGAAAGTTTAAAAAAAAGAAAAGAAAACCCTCAAAAAAAACTTGTTGGTCTTGAGTTAATTAGTAAAGAAAATGCTAATCATGGAGATTGCGTTCATATAGGACGAGCGCAAGTAGGTATAATTACGAGTGGATGTATTTCGCCAGTGCTTAACAAAAATATTGCTTTGTGTAGAATTGATGTTGATCATTCAGAAATAGGCACAGAGGTAGAAGTTGGAAAAATTGACGGTGAACAAAAAAGAATTACGGCAAAAATTGTTGAATTTCCTCATTTTGATCCGAAGAAATCTCGAGTAAGATCATAAAAATAAATGAATAAATCAACAAAAGATTTGCTTGAGTTTTGGGAGGAACAAATGAAACAATCCCATACCTCTAGTAATTATTTTTTTCGTAAATCTCCTTCTCATTATCATATGATGCTTTTAGTGATGACAGCATATAAATTAAAAGAAAACTTATCAGTTGAAGAACTTAAAACTAAACTATTTAAAACTTCCCGACCAAAGTCAGCTCTTATTATTAATGAAGCATGCGAAAAAAACTTTTTTTATTTAGAAAAAACAGCAAAAGACCAAAGGAAAAAGTTCATTAAACCAACGCCATCTTTTATAAAAGAATTTAATAATTACCTCAACACCTTAAAAAACCTTAGTTTTTAAAACAACTTTTAGTTGCTTATATTTTTTATACATAATTAATATATATATAAAAAAATATATATTTTAGTCGCAGGAGAATTATTATTTAAATATGTCTTTGCCAACAAAAGCAAAAGTAGTTGTAATAGGTGGTGGTATCCATGGTTTAAGCACTGCATGGAAACTTTCAGAAACATATAAAAATCCAAATGATGTTGTGGTTTTAGAAAAAAAAGATACTGCAGCAGGTGCAAGTGGAATTGCATGTGGCGTTGTGAGAAATAATTATTTCCAACCTGCAATGAGAGAATTAATGGCTCATTCAGTTTCAGTATGGGAAAGTGATCCAAAAGCATTCAAATACAATCCAGTTGGATATATGCAAATTTCTCCAGAAGTAATGCATGAAGATGTTGCAAGTATATATGAACAGCAAAAGGCTATTGGTTATGAGTCTGTTTTTATAGAAGGTGAAAAAGATTGCATGAAATATATGCATGGAATATTTGATGATTGGCAAGCAAAAGGTATAACTTCAGTCCTTCACGAGAAAAAAGGTGGTTATGCATTTAATAAAGACTCAATTAAAGCTTTAGAAAATAAAGCAAGTTCAAATGGTGTGAATGTTCATAAAGGGGTAAAAGTTACAGGATTTAAAAGAGGAAGCAATAGTAATGCAATTACAGGGGTTGTAACAGACAAAGGAACAATAGACTGTGATCAGGTTGTTATTGGTGCAGGACCATGGGTTAGAGATTTTTGGAATATGTTAGAACTTCCTAAGACGACAGATATAAAAGGACAAGATGGTAAAATGCATGAAGTGGATATGTGGAAGTATTGGTTTTTACAAGAAGGTGTATTAGGAGTAGACGCAAATTATTTAAAAACGAATGAGGGTAAACAACCTCCTGTTATTCATGTTGATACAGATGCACCTTTGTATTCAGATAAAGATAAAAAATTATTAACTGACGAACTATGGGGAATATACTATAAACCTGATATAGAAGGTCTTGGGGTTCAAGGAGGAACATCTCCTTATATAGTGCAAAAACATTTTGATAAAGTTAATGTAGATCCGTATGGATTAGAGTCACCAGAATTTCAAACAACAGATAAGTTTGCTGACATATGGACTTCTGCTCTTGCTCATTGTCAAAAAAGATTTGAGGGAAAATCAAATCTTTATAGAAAAGGTCCATCAGGAGGATTGGGTTGTTTAACTCCAGACTCTTTCCCAATCTTTGATAGATTCTTTGAAAATGTTTATATGATTGCTGATGCAAACCATGGTTATAAAATGATAGGTGTTGGACATTTAGTTGCTCAAGAAATTTTAGGACAAGAAAGTGAACTGTTAAAACCATTTCGATTCAATCGATACGCGAAAGGGGAATTACACCCCACTTCAAATAGCCCGTTTCCTTGGAGTTAATTAATCTAAGTAGACAGACTAATATTTTTCAGTTAACTTTTTAAAGTTAAAACACAAAGGGGAAATATGACTGATCTTGAAAAACATGTTAACCAACCAGGAAGAGCAAAATTAGTAAAACAAGTAAGAGCTAAAATTAATGAACTAAAAATTGATTATATCTTTTTTCAATTTATTTCTGTTACAGGAAGAGTTGTAGGAAAAGGTATACCTGCAGATCATTGGGAGAGAACTTGTGAAAAAGGTTTTCAATTAGTTTATGGTGCAACAGCAAATTTATTTTTAGATCGTCATAATAATTACATAGGATACGGACCTGAAGCTAAGGAGCTTGTTGGAATACCTGATCCAGAAACATTTTGTCAATTACCATGGGATAAAAAAGTAGCTAGGGTTTTTGTTACATGTTTTAGAAATAGGGAAGAAAGAGAAAATCCAGGAGGACATTTAACATCTGATTGTAGAGGTAATTTAAGAATTATAGCAAAAGAATTTAAAAGAAAGCATGGTTACCAATTGAGAGTTGGTACTGAACCAGAAATGATGTGGCTAACAAGAAATGATGATGGTACTCCAACTGGAAAAGGTTTTTCAAAACCGTACTGTTATCACATTGATCAATTTGAGTCTTTAAGGCCGGTTTTCATGAAAGTTATGGAATATGCTAGAGCAATGGGTTTTGATATGATTCAAGGAGATCATGAAGATGCACCAGGACAACTAGAATTAAACTGGATGTATGATGATGTTTTAAGGAATGCCGATAGGTTATCTACTTACAGACAAATTTGCGCACAAGTTGCTAGAGAGTTTAATTTAATAGCTTGCTTTATGACTAAACCATTTATGGGAGTATCTGCTAGTGGATGTCATACTAACATGTCGCTATGGACTGGTGGCAAAGATAAAGTTAATAAACTGGGTCATAAATCATTACCAGGTTTGGATGAGGTGTTTACTTATGTTGAGGGTGGAAAAAATACATTTATGCCAGACACTAAAGATGTTCAGTTGCCTGGTAAAATTGGACTTAAATCAATAGGTGGAGTTATGAAGCATTTACCTGCTTTAACTGCTATTGGCTCATCAACAGTAAACTCTTATAGAAGATTATGGGATCAGGGTTTTTGGGCACCTGTTTATGCTGACTGGGGATATCAAAATAGAACTTGTGGACTGAGAGTATCCGCTCCAGGAAGATTTGAATACAGATCAGTTGACTCGATGCATAATCCATACTTAATGGGAGCTTCACTTTTAAAAGCTTTTGATGATGGAATAACTAATAATATTGATCCAGGAAAACCTGAATCTAGAAATATTTATGAAGCTCAAAAAGCTGGTAAGGATGTGAAAAAACTTCCTTTAAGCTTGGGAGAGGCGCTAGATAGATTGGCTGAAGATAAAGTTATTCAATCTGCAATGCCTGATGAAATGTACAAAATTTTTCATTGGTATAAAAATGATGAATGGGAAAGATTTTTAGGAGCAACAACACAATGGGATCTAGATACTTATTTAGATTGTCTACCATAGTCTAAAAATTAATAGGAGAAAAAATTATATGTGCGGAATTGCTGGATTAATTCATAGAGGTAAATCATCGAATGTTGGAAGTGAGCTACAAGGTATGTTGCAAGCTTTAAAACATAGGGGTGAGGATTCGACTGGATACGCTCTTTACGGTGATACTGATGGAAAAAATTTTATCATGCGTTTTAAAGTTGGTGAGAATGTTGGTGAAGGAAGTTCGTCAATAATGGAAGATGTTTCTGTATACGATGAAAGAAAAAAAATTGTTGATCAGCATATAGCAGAAATTGGAGCTAAAGTTATTAAAGAAGAGAGAATACTTCCCTACTCCCTTAGATATGAAATTGAGTATGAAGCAAATGATTTGTTAGACTTTTCTCAAAAAGTAGAAAGTATTCCCGGTGTTGAAATTCTTTCTATGGGAAAATCTCTTGAAGTAATTAAAGATTTGGGAAATGCAAAAGTAGTATGTGATAGGTACAATTTAGATAAACTTGTTGGTACACATGCAATTGGACATGCAAGAATGGCAACAGAATCTGGAGTAGATATAAAGTCAGCGCACCCCTTTTGGGGATATCCTTTTAGTGATGTCTCTGTGGTCCATAACGGACAACTGACAAATTATTGGAACAATAGAAGAATGTTGGAAAACAAAGGAATGAGATTTATGTCTGAGTGTGATTCTGAATTAATTGCAGTGTATTTAGCAGAAAAAATGAGAAATGGAGCAACTCTAGAAGAAGGAATGAAAGAATCTCTTACAGGTCTAGACGGTGTTTTTACTTATTTTGTAGCAACTAAGGACTCTTTAGGAATGGCAAAAGATACAATGGCTGCAAAACCACTAGTACTTTATGAATCTGACGATCTTGTTGCTATGGGTTCAGAGGAAATAGCTATTAGATCTGTGCTGCCTCATGAAATAGACACATATGATCCTTTTGATGGAATGGTAAAAGTATGGCAAATTTAAAGACAGAAGATAAAAAAACAAAAGCACAGTCGATGGGTCTCCACACTGAGACTTTAACTGGAAAGACACAGCAAAAATTTTTTAATCCAGATGAAGCAGAAAATTTCTTTTACTGGGGCACTCATGACGTTGATTTCAATAAAAGAACAGAGCTAGATGTTAAAGAAATGGATTGTATAACAGCAAATAAAGAAATTGAAAATTTAATGAGTCAGGGTTTTGGAACAATAGTAATCAAAAACCCACAGGGTAAACATAGTTTAGGAGTAGGTATACTCAATAAATTAAATTTAATATTTGAAGGTAGCTTAGGATATTTTGGAGTTGGATCGATTGATGGACCTGTTGTTCGAATAAATGGAAGAGTTGGATGGTCATGTGCAGAAAATATGATGGCAGGAAAGGTAGTGATTGAAAAAAATGCTGGATCTTGTTTTGGTGCAGCAATAAGAGGTGGTGATTTAATTTGTAAAGGTAGCGTTGGTGCAAGAACTGGAATAGATCAAAAAGGAGGAACTATAATTATTGGGGGTGACGCTGGTGCTTTCACAGGATTTATGATGCAAAGAGGAAGAATTATAATCCTAGGCGATGTTGGAATTAACCTTGGTGACTCTATGTATGATGGAATTTTATATATCGGAGGAAAAATTGGATCTTTTGGAAGTGATGCGGTCGAGTCACCTATGACAAAAAGTGACATAGATTGGATCGAAAGAAAACTTAAGGTGGCAGAAATTGGTCAAGGCTTTGATATTTCAAAAATGACTAAAGTTGTTTCAGGTAAAAAACTTTGGAACTATGATGCATTAGAGCCTACAGAAAAAAAAGGAGCAATATAAATGGCAAAAAAAAATGGTAAATCTAGAACTAAATCTAAGTTAAAAACTAAATCTAATGGAAATGAAAAGAGCAACTTTTCAAAAAGAAATAAAAGTTTACTAGGATATAATTCAATATTTACACCTGAGGTCATGGACGATATTCATATTAAAGCAGAACTTGGTCGATATAGAATGCGAGGAATGGCATTAATGAAAAAAATTCCAACTTTTGATGATTTAGTTTTTTTACCAGGAACTTTAACAAGATTTGTTATCGAAGGTTACAGAGAAAAATGTGAAACAAAAACTATAATTGGTCCAAGATGTGAAAATCCAATTAATTTAGATATACCTGTTTATATAACTGGAATGAGTTTTGGTGCACTATCATATGAAGCAAAAACTGCTTTAGCTAGAGGAGCTACTATGGCTGGATCTGCTACATGCTCTGGTGAAGGAGGAATGATACCTGACGAAAGAAGATATTCTGAAAAATGGTTTTATCAATGTATTCAATCAAGATATGGATTTAATCCACATCACGCACAACTAGCAGATGGTATAGAAGTATTTATAGGACAAGGGCAAAAAGTTGGGATGGGTGGCCATCTGATGGGTCAAAAAGTAACTGATCAAGTGGCAGAGATGAGATCGTTACCAGCTGGTATAGATCAAAGATCGCCTGCAAGACATCCTGATTGGTTAGGTCCAGATGATTTAGCTTTAAAAGTTCAAGAATTAAGAGAGTTAACTAAGAATAAAGTTCCAATTCAATTAAAATTAGGTGCTGCAAAAGTTTACGATGATGTTCGTATGGCTGCAAAATGTGATCCCGACTCTATTTACTTAGATGGAATGGAAGGATCTACAGGAGCTGGTCCACACATAGCTGCCGCAAATACAGGAATTCCAGGTATCGCAGCAATAAGAGAAGCAAGAAGAGCAATAGATGATGTTGGTAAAACTGGAAAAGTAACTCTTATATATGCTGGTGGAGTTAGAGATGGAGCTGATATGGCGAAGGCACTAGCTTTAGGAGCTGATGCAATTGCAATTGGAACAGGTGCAATGGTCGCATTAAACTGTAATAAAGAAATTCCAGAATCTGATTTTGAAAAAGAAATGGGTGTTCCAGCAGGTCACTGTTATCACTGTCACACAGGCAGATGTCCAGTGGGTGTTGCAACTCAGGATCCAAAATTAAGAAAAAGACTTAATCCAGATGCTGCAGCTTTAAGAGTTTATAATTATTTACATGCAATGACTCTAGAAGCGCAGTTGCTTGCTAGGGCATGTGGAAAAACAAATATACATTCTCTAGAGCCCGAGGATATGGCAGCATTAACAATGGAAGCTTCTGCATTAGCAAAAGTACCTTTGTCTGGAACAAATCATACTGTGGGAGTTGATGATTTTCATAAAATCTAAGATTTATAATGGCAAAAAAGAAAAAAAATAAGAATAAAAAAACAAAAGGTCAGTTAGGCAAAAAAAAAGAAACTGCCAGAGAAAAAATGATAGGTCAATCTATTGGATATAGATATGACGTAAATTTACTTCCTGACTATAGTAGAATTACTCCTTTTTTAAAAAAATACGTTGAGGCAATGGGTTGGGATGATTTAAATTGGTTGGAAGATGTTCATATGGGATATGAAGATGATAGACCTGCAGTTTTTGATAGAAACGCAAATGGCTGGGTGACAATTCCAAAAAAAATAAAATTACCAAATAATCAACAAGATAGAGATATGATTGCTAGAGAATTATTAGTAAAATTTCAGATGTCTCCTAATCATCCATTAGTTGATTTAAAGAAAGCCTATCTAAAATTTTAGACTCAACAAAAATTTCATCTACTACAGGTTGTTTAAATTTATAAATTCCTTGATAGGTAATGCTTATTTATCATTGTACTCATTTACAGTTTTAATATGATTGTAGAGCTTGTTTAAACAAATGGAGGTTAGATATGACTGACGAAATAAGTGCATTGACAACCATATTTACGGAATTTTACTACTGGATAACTGTAGTATTAATGTTTTTAATCCACGTGGGATTCTGTATGTATGAAGTAGGAGCCTCAAGATATAAACATCATCAACACACATTAATGAAGAATACGATGCTAATACCATTAGTGACCGTAACTTGGTTTTTGTTTGGGTGGTGGATTTATTTTGCATTTCCTACAGGACCTGGCATTGCACCTTCGATTATGAACGGAAGTACTGCTCTAATTACTGATGACTCAGCATTTAGTGCAGCATTTTTTACACCAACTAGTGATATCATGGCGGTGAACTTGAATGACCATATAACTGGAGTATTCTGGGCAGCGTTTTTACTATTCTCATGGACAGCAGCTTCAATTGTTTCAGGTGCAGTAATAGAGAGAATTACTACTTTTGCATTTGGAATATTGGCTATCGCAATAGGATCTGTTTTTTGGTCCATTGATGCTGCGTGGGGATGGCATTTTGATGGTTGGATGTTAAAAATATTAGGATATCATGATGCTTACGCATCAGGTGTAATTCACGCAATTGCTGGTGGATTTGCTCTTGGAGTCCTTGCAGTATTAGGACCAAGAATTGGCAAATTTTCATCATCAGGTGAACCTAGAAATATAGGGCCAAGAAATCCATGGCTAGTTACAATTGGATTATTTCTAATTTATACTGGTTTTTGGGGTTTCTATGCAGCTTGCAACATACCAATATATGACGTTGGTGGCGAGGGAGACTTTGCATTAGGCAAAGTTTATCTTACAGCTACAACTATTTACGTAACACCGACAACTCTTGGAGGTATCACAATGAACTTTTTGATGTCTCTATCTGGAGGACTGTTAGCTGGTTATGTAATCGCTAAAGGTGATCCTTTTTGGACATACTCTAGTGGTCTCGCAGGTATAATTTGTGCATCTGCTGGAAATGACCTATATCATCCAATACAATCATTAATCATAGGTATGATTGGTGTTGTTATAGCTTACAAAATGCATTACTGGGTTGAGCGAAAGTTCAAAATTGATGATGCTGTTGGCGCTGTAGCGGTGCATGGTTATGCCGGATTTGTTGGTTTAATAATTTGTGGTTTTGTCTTAAATGGTTATCCATCATCTGGTTACAGTGTTGGTGCTATGTTTGACGGATCAACTTATGCAACAATAAATCCATTAGGTCAATTTTTAGGAGCATTAATAATGTTCTTTGTTTTAGGAATGTTCCCGGGATATGTCATTGCTAAAGTTCTTCATGGTATGGGTAAATTAAGAATACCTCGTGAAGTAGAGTTGGCTGGACTTGATTATGAAACAATGGAAGCTGCTAAAGAAGACGAAAAAGCAGTAGCTTCATCTAGTAGGTAAAGGAGGAATATGGCTACAGTAACAAATTGGATTGAGCATCTAAGTGCTGATGAACCAGCGGGTGCTGTATATCCAGGAGTAGGATCTGAAGGAATTTTAGTTCTTGTCCTTGTTGTTATTTGGATAGGTTGGACTGTAATTTCGGCTAAGCAGGAAAGTGATAAGCTGCAGAAACTTGCTAGAAGAAGACCTGGTCCAAACGACTGGAAGAATAATGTTACGGACGGTTAACTAATAAAATTAAAGGGCGTACTTCAATAGTGCGCCCTTTTTTTCGAATGGAAAAAAAAAAATCAGAAACTCAAGAAAATAAAACACCTAGTAAAATGGCTAGAATTGCATGGCCAAAATCAATTTACGGTGTAATTGCCGCAATCATCATAATTGTGTTAGGTAATATTATTTACTATAAAGATTTTTTATTATCTTTAATAGGAAACTAATATTATGTGTGGCATTGTTGGAATTTATTTAAAAACAAAAAAATTTGAAAAGTCTTTAGGAAAATTTCTTTCTGAAATGCTTAATAATATGTCATCAAGAGGTCCAGATAGTGCTGGATTTGCAATTTATAATGATGAAAAAAATAACAAATACAAATATTCCTTATGTTTAAATAATCAAGATTTTAATGCTTTTAAAAAGCAGATAAAAAAAATAATAAAAGATGCAAAAATAGTTAAAATTTCAGACCATGTAATTTTAAAAACTAAAGAAAAACCTTCAAAATTATTAGATATTATGGGCAAAAATTTTAATGAAATATCCATAGTTGGCTATGGAAAATCAATTGAAATTTTTAAACAAGTTGGAAATCCAAAAGATGTGGTTGAAAGGTTTAATTTAAAGAAATTAAGTGGCTCACATGGAATTGGCCACACAAGAATGGCAACAGAGAGTGCAATAACAACAGATGGCTCACATCCCTACTCTACTGGTGAAGATGAATGTCTAGTCCATAATGGATCTTTATCAAATCATAATAATCTTAGAAGAGACCTTGTAAAAAAAGGAAATTTATTTAAATCTGAAAATGATACAGAAGTAGCCGCAGGTTATATTTCAAGAAACCTATTAAATAAAAAAAGTTTAAAAGAAACTTTAACAGATGGACTTAACGATTTAGATGGATTTTATACTTTCATAACAGGAACAAAAAATGGTTTTGCAATCGTTAGAGATGAGATAGCTTGTAAACCAGCGGTAGTTGCTGAAACTAAAGATTATGTTGCCATAGCATCTGAATTTCAAGCAATGGCTCATTTACCAAAAGTAAATAGTGCTAAAATTTTTGAGCCTGAACCTGGTGTAGTTTATTCTTGGGGTAATTAATGAAATTAGATTTAAAAAAATTAAAACTGCGGGAAATTAATAACAAACTGCAAAATATTGATAAAAAAATTAATAAAAGAGATTTTGAAATTATCAATCCAGAAGGAAATCATGCTGTGTGCGCTGGTTTAAAAGATGAAATGAGTGTAATGATAAAGGGACATGTTGGTTATTATTGTGGTGGTATGAATCAAAATGCATCAATTACCATTGATGGAAATGTTGGAACAGGAGTTGGTGAAAATATGATGTCAGGTAAAATTCATGTAAAAGGAAATGCTTCGCAATCTGCAGGTGCAACAGCTCATGGTGGTTTATTAGTAATAGAAGGTGATGCTAGTTCAAGATGTGGTATTTCAATGAAAGGAATTGATATAATAGTAAAAGGTTCAGTTGGTCATATGTCAGCTTTTATGGCTCAATCTGGTACTCTAATTGTTTGTGGGAATGCAGGTGAAGCGCTAGGTGATAGTTTGTATGAGACTGAAATTTATGTAAAAGGTTCGGTTAAGTCTCTTGGTGCTGATTGTGTAGAAAAAAAGATGGAAAAAAAACATATAGATCATCTCACAAAATTACTTAAAAAAGCAAATATTAAAAATTTAAAAGCAAATAGCTTCAAAAGATATGGATCTGCTAGAAAGTTATATAATTTTAATATAGACAATGTTTCAAATTATTAAATAATGAAAAAAAGATCAAAAACATCACCGAGAATATCTTGGACATTTGATGAATATACAAATTCAGAAATTCGTAGAGCTGCTGAAACTGGAATTTATGATATAAGAGGAGGAGGATCAAAAAGAAAACTTCCCCATTTTGATGATTTGCTTTTCTTAGGTGCATCTATGTCAAGATATCCATTAGAGGGATATAGAGAAACTTGTAATACAAAAGTTATTTTAGGCACTAGATATGCAAAAAACCCATTAAAACTTGATATTCCAATCACAATAGCAGGTATGAGTTTTGGCGCTTTGTCAGGACCAGCCAAAGAAGCGTTGGGCAGAGGAGCTAGTGCTGCCGGTACTTCTACTACAACTGGTGATGGGGGAATGACCCGAGAGGAAAGAGGTCAATCAAAAAATTTAATATATCAATTACTCCCGTCAAGATATGGAATGAATCCAAATGATTTAAGAAAAGCAGATGCTATAGAAGTTGTAATTGGACAGGGTGCAAAACCAGGTGGAGGTGGAATGCTCTTGGGACAAAAAATAAGTGATAGAGTAGCTGAAATGAGGACACTGCCTAAAGGTGTTGATCAGAGATCAGCTTGCAGACATCCTGATTGGACTGGACCAGACGATCTAAAAATAAAAATCTTAGAATTAAGAGAAATTACAAATTGGAAAGTACCAATTTTTATTAAAATTGCAGGAGCAAGACCATATTATGATACAGCTCTTGCAGTAAAGGCGGGAGCTGATGTAGTTGTATTAGATGGTATGCAAGGTGGTACAGCCGCAACCCAAGAGGTGTTTATTGAAAATGTTGGTCAGCCAACTTTAGCTTGTATCAGACCTGCTGTTGATGCATTGCAAGATTTAAATATGTATCGAAAAGTTCAATTAGTTATTTCTGGTGGCGTAAGAAATGGCGCTGATGTTGCAAAAGCAATGGCTCTAGGAGCTGATGCAGTTTCTATTGGATCAGCAGCTATGATTGCTATTGGTGATAATGATCCAAAATGGGAAAGCGAATATCAAAAACTTGGAACAAAAGCTGGTGCTTATGATGACTGGCATGAAGGAATGGATCCTGCTGGTATTTCAACACAAGATCCAGAATTAATGAAAAGACTAGATCCAATAATTGCAGGAAAAAAATTAAAAAATTATTTAAAAGTAATGACACTTGAGGCTCAAACAATCGCAAGAGCATGTGGAAAAAATGACCTTCATAATCTTGAGCCTGAAGATTTGTGTGCGCTTACAGTGGAAGCCGCAGCAATGGCAAGAGTACCTTTGGCAGGTACAAATTGGATACCTGGTAATAAGTATTAATTAATATAGATAAATAATTATTGATACAATTCTTATAAAGTCATAGGATACATTATGCCAAAAAACCTATCAAAAATTGCTAAATCTAAAAAAATTAAATATTTTTTAATTAGTTTTGTAGACCTATTTGGAGTCTTGCGTTCAAAATTAGTGCCAGCACAAGCGATTGATGAAATGCAAAAAAATGGTGCGGGTTTTGCTGGATTTGCTACTTGGCTAGATATGTCACCTGCTGACTCTGATATGTTTGCAATTCCAGATCCTGAAAGTTTAATACAACTACCATGGAATAAAGAAGTAGGATGGCTTGCTTCAGACCTTTGGATGAATGGCAAACCAGTGAAGGCTTCTCCAAGAATTATGTTGAAAGATCAAATTGCAAAACTAAATCTGTTGAACTTAAAGATGAAGTCTGGAGTAGAGTGCGAATATTTTCTTATAAGTGAAGATGGAGAAAGGATTGCTGATGCTAGAGATATACAATCTAAACCTTGTTACGATCAATCTGCTTTAATGAGAAGATACGAATTAATAAAGGAAATATGCGACAGTATGATTGAATTAGGTTGGAATCCTTATCAAAATGACCATGAAGATGCTAATGGGCAATTTGAAATGAATTGGGATTATTCAGATTGCTTAGTTACAGCTGATAGACAAACTTTTTTTAAATTTATGGTTAAAAGTCTAGCTGAAAAGCATGGTTTAAGAGCAACATTTATGCCAAAACCTTTCTCAAATCTGACTGGAAATGGATGTCATGCTCATGTCTCACTTTGGGACGGAAAAGTAAATAAATTTTTAGACAAAGGTGATAGATATGGCCTTAGTAAAATAGCCTATAATTTTGTAGGTGGCTTAATTAAAAATGCATCATCATTATCAGCTTTTTTTAATCCAACAATAAATAGTTATAGAAGAATAAATGCGCCACCAACATTATCTGGAGCAACATGGTCGCCATCAACAATTTCATATACAGGAAATAATAGAACTCATATGATAAGAATACCTGATGAAGGTCGTTTTGAATTAAGATTAATGGATGGATCTGCAAATCCATATTTAATACAAGCAGGAATTTTAGCATCTGGGTTATTTGGTATGAAAAATAAATCTGATCCAGGCGAACCTTTAACATGTAACATGTATACTGATTACAAAAACTACCCAAATCTACCAAAGCTTCCAGATATACTTGAAGATGCTTTGGAAAAAATGGATCATAATAAAGATATTAGAGAGTCTTTTGGAAATGATGTAATAGATAGTTACTTAAAATTGAAAAGAGAAGAAATTAAAAACTTTTCCAGAGAAGAAACATTCCAAAAAAATAAATCGATCACTGACTGGGAAAAGAAAAATACTTTAGATTGCTAATATTCTATGAATTCTAAAATGAATAGATGGAGATCATCTAGTTTCTTAATTAACAAAAGATTTAATTTTAGTAGGAAAGAAGTTTTAAAATATCTTTCAAAAAAAACTATAGACTCAGCATATAATAAAATTTCATCATGGAAAAATTATAAACCGACTCCATTATTAAATTTAAATAAACTTAATAAAAAATTAAAACTAGGTAACATATTTTATAAAGATGAATCCAAAAGATTTCATTTAAAATCATTTAAAGCTTTAGGAGGAGCATATGCAGTTGAAAAAGTTTCTAAGGGTAAAAAAAATATTACTATTTCATCTGCCACAGCTGGAAACCATGGTAGGTCTGTAGCATGGGGGGCTCAAAGACTAGGTCTAAAATGTAAAATATTTATCAGTCAATATGTAAGTAAAGCTAGGGAAATTGAAATTAAAAAATTTGGCGCTGATGTTATTAGAGTAAAAGGAGATTATGAATCTTCACTAAAAGAATGCAAAAAACTTACCAAAAAAAATGGATGGCAAATTGTTCAAGACGTATCTGATAAAAATTACAAATTAGTCCCAAGACTTACAATGGCTGGCTACTCAATAATGATAAAAGAAATTTCAAATCAAACAAATAAATATATTACACACGTTTTTCTCCAAGCAGGAGTAGGTGGTATGGCAGCTGGATCTGTTGCGGGAATTGCAAGATATTTTAAAAGAATACCTAAAATTATAGTAGTTGAACCAACAAATGCAGCTTGTGTTCTTAAAAGCATTGAAAAAGGTAAAATGACTAAAATAAAGATCAAAAAAGAGAGCATTATGGGAGGAATGTCATGTAATGAAATGTCATTAATTCCATGGCATATTTTGAAAAAAGCTACAAACTTTTGTGTCTCAATAGATGATAATCAAGTTGCCAACACTGTGGGGATGCTAGCTTCAAAATCTTTTAGCACCAATAAAATTATTGGTGGAGAATGTTCTACACCAGGCATCATAAGTCTAATAAGTTTATGCAATAATAAAAAATTAAAGAATATTTTAAATTTAGATGAAAAATCTAATATTCTAATTTTTGGATGTGAAGGTGACGCAGATAAAGATTTGTATAAAAAGTTATTGTTAAAAAGTAAAAAATTAAATGACAATTAAAGCGTTAGTTTGGATTCGTGATGATTTAAGAATTGAGTACAATAGTGCCCTATCATTTGCTACGAATAATTTTGAGCAAGTAACTGCTTTATATATATATGATAAAGAAAAATTTGATAATAAACGTGAGGCTCAAAAATGGTGGTTATCTAAATCGTTAGAAAGTTTTAAAAATGATTTATTTAAATTTAATATAAATCTTGAATTAGTACAAGATAAAGAATTGGATACATTGACTAAAATAAAGTCAAAAGATGAAATATCTGTATATTGGAATAAAATATATGAACCAAGTGAGCTTAAAAAAGATGAATATCTTATTAAATATTTCCAAAACAATAAAATTAATTTTCGTATCTTTAAAGGTAATAATCTTCTTGAATTTCAAAAGGTTGTAAAAAACGATGGTACTCCATTCAAAGTTTTTACACCATTTTGGAAAAACGCTGAGCAAAAATATCTAGATCAAGTACCTAGAAATGTTTCTAAAATAAGAAAACTAAATAAAGTATATAAACTTTTTAATAATCAGATTAACATTAAACAAATATTACCCGAAAAAAAATGGCATAAAAAATTTGAAAATTATTGGAACCCATCAGAATCAGAGGCAAAGAAATATGTTATTGATATGATAAAAAATAAAATTCAGAGTTATGGTGTTAATAGAGATTATCCAGGTATAAATGGAACTTCAAAAATTTCACCTTTTTTAAGACATGGGCAAATCAATGTTGAAAATTTATGGAAAAGTTGTCAGAAAGTAAAAGTAAAATCAGATGGGTTTAGAAAATATATTAATGAATTAGGATGGAGGGAGTTTTCTCATTCACTTATTAATAATTTTCCTGAAATGTTAAAGGGTAATCTAAGAAAGGAATTTGATAAATTTCCTTGGGTAAATAATAAAGTTTTTTTGTCAGCTTGGAAGGAAGGTCAGACTGGATATCCAATTGTTGATGCTGGAATGAGGGAGTTGTACGAAACCGGTTGGATGCATAATAGAATAAGAATGGTTGTTGGTTCCTTTCTGGTAAAACATTTAAGGATAAACTGGAAAGAAGGTGAAAAATATTTTAGGAATTGTTTGTTTGATTTTAATGAAGCTAACAATGTTGCTCAATGGCAGTGGGTAGCAGGTTGTGGAGCAGATGCAGCACCATATTTTAGAATATTTAATCCAATTTTGCAGGGAGAAAAATTTGATAAGGAAGGCTTATATGTAAAGAAATGGGTTCCTGAACTAAGCAAGGTGCCTAATAAATTCATTCATAAACCATGGGAAATGGAGCTTAAACATCAAGAAGCTATTAAGACTATAATTGGCAAAGATTATCCTAAACCTATTGTGATACACGAAAAAGCTAGAGCTTCAGCATTAGAAGCATTCCAAAGTCTAAAAAAAAAATAAAAACATCTTTCTCTTAAAAATAGTGATTTTTTTAATTTTTTTAAATTTCACCAATAAAATGGTGAATAATTGTTCTATTTTGTGGTTCTAAACGATGTTCGAATAAATACAAACCCTGCCAAGTTCCAAGCAATAATTCACTGTCTTTAATGCTCAAAGAGATTTGATTGTTAGTTAGTGAAGATTTTATGTGGGCTGGCATATCATCTTTCCCTTCTGTTGTATGAATATAAAGATTATTATTCATAGGAACTAATTTATCAAAATATTTAATTAAATCAGTCTGCACATCTGGATCTGCATTTTCCTGAACCAACAAAGATGCACTTGTATGCTGAACCGTTAAATTTAATATACCTTTTTTAAAATTATTTTTTTTTATCCAATTAATAGTTTCATCTGTAAATTCATATAATTTTTGACCATTAGTTTTAATTTTAAAATTATAAAACTCTTGTTTCATTTAATTTTAGTTTTAAAATCTATGCCATAATTAGATCTAGGACCCTTTCGCAAACCATACGGTCCTGAAATAAATATTGTCATTGGTTTTGTTCCTTTTTTCAAATCAACTCTATGAAAATTGTTTGCTGATCTAAATCCTATGTAACCAGGTGGTCTCCAATATTTACCCGATTTTAATGTTTCCCAATAACCTCCTCTTAAAATAATTGTTATATATGGAAACAAATGATTGTGAACGCCATCACCATGATCATCATCTAACATCTCATGAATTAAAATATTAAAAGGAAACCACTTTGGCCTATGTCTGAATAAAACATAATATCTATTCATCCAGGGTTTGGCTTTATTATATTCTGGGTGAGATGGGCCCCTATCTAATACAACCTTCTTTCTACCAAAATACTCAAGAAATTTTAATATCATTAATTAAATTTAATTATACTATTAGATTTCAAAATATATAAATTATTAACTGATACATATGGTCTTAAAATTTTACCACCAGCAATTTTAATTACAGAATTTGATTTACCAGACATGGTATTTATTTTGATCAAATATCCTTTATTTGTAGAAAGATAAATATCATTTACGCCAACTATAAATCCAGTTGGTTTTAAATTTTTTAATTTTTTCTTTTTTACTAAATCAAAAATATAAGTACTTCTGATCACTTTCCCAGTACTCAATTCTAACATAACAAGAAAACCATCTGAAGTGACTGTAAATATCAAATTGTCAATAATTGTGGGTCTTATACTCGAATTTATACTTGTCTTCCAATTAACAAATCCATTTTCTTGACTGATTGAAAAAAACTCATTTCTATTGTTGGATAAGAATATTTGCCCATTATTCAAAACAATATCAGAAGTTTCTAATAAAAAAGAATCTTCATAAACACTGCTTTTTTGTGTTGGGGTTTGCCATAAAATTTCTCCAGTATTAATATCTACAGAAGTAATATCACCTATATAATTATTAAAAAAAATTTTATCATTTGATAAAGCAATAGATAATTTTTTCTTAGATTTTATAAAAGAATTTTCAGTTTGAATATTCCATAACTCATCGCCTGAATTTATATCAAAGCACCTTAAAATATTCTGATAATCAACAATATAAAATTTATCATTTAGAATTTTTATTTGAGAATTAATTGGTGAAGAATTTCTTCTTTCCCATATTAAATTTCCAGAAATTACATCTATTGCGTAATATTTAGCTAAATTATCTGCTACAATTAAAATATCATCTCTCAAAGACATTGATAATATTGGGCCTAATTTTTTTTCTGATTTAGTGTAAAAATTTTTTTTCCAATCCAATTTAGATTTGTCATTAAATTTTAATAAATTCCCTTTATTATCAAAAAAAATAACACTTTCATTATGAACTATTATCTCGCTTTCAGCTTTATCAAAATTTTTAATATCTGAAAATTTATATTTACTTAAGCTTTTTAAGTTTCCATTATAATTTAAACGTCCATTATTATTATTCAAATTATTTGCAAAACTCTTATTTAACGATTTTGAGGTAATCTTAATTTTAAGATCTGAATTTATTTCTTTAATTAATTTTTCTTCGTCCTTAAAAATTATTTTTATATTTTGATTTTCTATTATTGATTTTTCATTTTTCCATAAACCGGTTTTATTGTCAAAAGAACAATTATATAAAAATAAGAATAAAATTACTAATATGAAATTATTTTTCACTAAACTCATTCTGAATTCTTTTTTCTGCGAGTGCCTTAATTTTAATATTACTTTTGTCTAAAGTCAAAATTGTCTCATAAAATTCTTTAGCTTTTTGTTTTTCATTTTTTGAAAAAAAATACTCTCCTAAGAGAAACAAACTATGAGATTTCCAAATACTTTTCGAATTGATTACTGGAGACAAAATATCAATTAACTCACTTTCATTTACAAAATCTGAGTTATATAAAGCTTTTTTATAGATGATTAAAAATTTAATTTCTTCCTCCAAGTCTAAGTTATTAATTATTTTGTCATAATTTTCGTTTATTAAATCAGTAGATTTAATCAATTCTTTATCAATTAAAAAATAAAGAGCTAGTGGAGAGTATGTTGCATCCTCTTTTAAAATGATCAAATTTAATATTTGTTTTGCTTTGCTCTTATCTCCATTTTCAAAGGCTGCTGTTGCTTCATAATATTGATTTGATAATTTAATTTTATTTCTATCTTCTGCTTCCTTAAATATGAAAATTGCAAAAATTATTATTATAATAATTAATATAGATATTAATATTTTTTTTTTATTTGATACTAAGTAATTTTTTATCTTTTCAGTTCTGGTATTTGAATTTATAATTGAAATTTCTTCATCCATAACACTATATCATGTTTCTTAATACAAATTGTAAAATACCACCATTTTTATAATATTCTAATTCATTTTTAGTATCTATTCTGCATAACGTTTTAATTTTTTTTATTGTTGCATTAGCATATTTTATTTCTACTTCTATATCTGATGAAGGATCAAAGCCCTGTTCAATATTCATAACACTAAATAATTCTGAACCAATGAGATTTAAGTTTGTTCTATTCATATCTTCCTTAAATTGTAAAGGAAGTATTCCCATACCAATTAAGTTGGATCTGTGAATTCTTTCAAAACTTTCTGCTAGCACCATTTTTATACCAAGCAATTTAGTGCCTTTTGCGGCCCAATCTCTTGACGAACCGGTTCCATATTCTTTTCCACCAATAACTACTAAATCTGTACCTCTTTTCTTGTATTCAACTACTGCATCATAGATTGGCATAACTTTTTCCTCAGGGTATAATTTAGTAAACCCTCCTTCTGTATCTTTCGCCATCTCATTTTTAATTCTAATATTTGCAAATGTGCCTCTCATCATTACTTCATGATTTCCTCTCCTAGAACCGTATGAATTAAAATCTTTTTGTTGAATTTGATGTTTCATAAAATATTCACCTGTTGGACTTTCCTTCTGTATGGATCCAGCAGGTGAAATATGATCAGTTGTAATCATATCCCCTAATATTAATAATGGTCTTGCATCTTCAATTTTTTTAAATCCTTCTGGTTTATCTGATAAATTATCAAAAAAAGGTGGTTTTTTAACATAAGTAGATCCTTCGTCCCAATTATAAATGCTGCTTTTTTCTGTTTTTATATTTTGCCATTGTTTTGGTCCTTCCGAAATATTCGAATATCTATTTATAAACATTTTTGGAGTAAGAGACTTATTTAGTACCTCCTCAATTTCTTTATTAGATGGCCAAATATCTTTAAGGAAAATATTTTTATCAAAAGAATCTTTATATAAGTCAAAGCCCATATGACCTGCAAGAGCATAAGCGACAACTAAAGGTGGAGATGCTAAATAATTTGCTTTAATTAAAGGTGATATTCTTCCCTCAAAATTTCTGTTTCCTGACAAAACAGAAACTGCAAATATGTCATTTTTTTTAACAGCTTCTGAAATATTTTCTGGCAAAGGACCAGAGTTTCCAATGCATGTAGTACAACCATATCCAACTAAATTAAAACCTAATTTATCTAAATAAACATTTAATCCAGCTTTCTCTAAGTAATCAGTCACAACTTGAGAACCAGGTGCTAGAGATGTCTTTACCCATGGTTTGACATCTAGACCTAATTCTACTGCTTTTTTTGCAAGCAAACCTGCTCCTATCAGAACATTAGGATTTGATGTATTTGTACAAGATGTTATTGCTGCAATTAAAATTGATCCATCATTAATTTCATATTTTTCATTATTTACTTTTGAAATATTATATTTTTCTCTACCTGTTAATTTTTTGTGTACCTCTTTAAAATTATTTGATGCTTCAGTTAAAATAACTTTATCTTGAGGTCTTTTTGGTCCTGAAATAGTTGGTGCAATAGTTGACATATCTAATGAAAGTGTATCAGAAAAACAAATATCATTAGAGCTCCACAAACCTTGCTCTTTTGCATACATCTCTACTATATTAACTTCATTTTCAGTCCTTCCTGAAAACTTTAAATACTTTAATGTTTCTTCATCAATGGGAAAAAAACCACAAGTAGCTCCATACTCTGGAGCCATATTCGCAATAGTTGCTCTATCAGCTAATGTTAAATTTTTTAAACCATCTCCATAAAACTCTACAAATTTACCAACAACTCCTTTATCTCTCAACATTTTTACTACAGTTAATACTAGATCAGTAGCAGTAGTTCCCTCTGGCATTTTGTTTTTTACCTCAAATCCAATTACTTCGGGTATTAACATTGATATAGGTTGTCCAAGCATACCTGCTTCAGCCTCTATTCCTCCAACACCCCAACCCAGTACAGATAACCCATTCACCATCGTAGTATGACTATCTGTACCAACTAAAGTGTCAGGAAATAAATAATCTTTATTTTCAAATTTTTCAGACCATACCACTTTTGATAAATACTCTAAGTTAACTTGATGACAAATACCAGTTCCTGGCGGAACAATTCTAAAATTATTAAATGCTTCTTGCCCCCATTTTAAAAACGAATATCTTTCGCCATTTCTCTTAAATTCTATGTCAACATTTTCATCCAAGGATTTTTTATTTGCATAATTATCAACTTGAACTGAGTGATCAATTACTAAATCAACTTGAGAAAGTGGATTTATTTTTTCTGGATTTTTATTCTTTTCTTTAACAGCCTCTCTCATTGCTGCTAAATCAGCAACAGCAGGAATGCCTGTATAATCTTGCAGAAGAACTCTAGCAGGCCTGTAAGCAATTTCAGTATCAGATTTTTTTTCTTTAAGCCAATTCTTAATATCCTCTATTTGTTTTTTTGAGACAGTAACATCGTCTTCATATCTTAATAAATTTTCTAATAAAACCTTAATTGATTTAGGAAGTTTTGATATTCCTGTTAAGCCATTTTTTTCTGCTTCTATTAATGAGTAATAATAATAATCCTTACCATTAATATTTATTTTTTTTAGTGAATTAAAAGAATTTTTATGTCCAGGTTTCATTTTTTAGTAATAAAAAGTTGCAATACAAGATATTAAGAGCAATGACATAACATAATTGAACAACTTAATAAATTTCTCATTTGTCGCGAATTTCCTTAAAAATTTACCTACTAACGTCCAAAAAGTTATACTAATTAAAGCGCACAAAAACGAAATACTAATTACCCAAAATGAATAATTTAAAAAATTATCTCCACTTTCAACATAAGTTGATACTAAAATAATACCAACGATTACACCTTTTGGATTAAAAAATTGAAATAAAAAAGTATCAATAAACTTAACAGGGTTTTCTTTTCTCTTTTCATCTGATTTTAATGCAAATGCTATTTTATAAGCCAAGTAAATTAAAAATACACTTCCTGTAATTTTAAGAATTTCTTGAATAATAGGATAAATTTTAAATATATTTATCAACCCAAAATTAACTACACATACCATTGTAGTGAACCCAATAATTACTCCAAGCATATGGGGAAAGGTTTTAATTATTCCAAAATTAAAACTTGAATATGATGCAACTATATTATTTGGACCAGGAGAGCAGCTTGTGCCAAGCATAAAAAGAAATAAAGATAATATTTCAGGGTGCATTTAAAATTATGCTATTTTAAGACCATTCTTAGTTTTTTGTGAAGGATTTAATAAAACCACTTTTCCATCTTCTTCTATAGCTCCTAAAATAAGAACTTGAGATTTTATTCCTGCAATATTTTTTTCTGGAAAATTGCAAACTCCTATAACCTGTTTTCCTATTAAATTTTCCTGATTGTAATAATGGGTGATTTGTGCTGATGATTTTCTGACTCCTATCTCTTCTCCAAAATCAACTTCTAAAACCAGAGATGGTTTTCTGGCTTTTTCATTTTTATTTATAGATAATATGGTTCCTATCCTTATATCTATTTTGTCAAAATCATTATAGGTTATTTCTTCTTTCATAAATTTAATATATAATAATATTTAAATGAGTACAGAAATTATTAATAAAGTTTATCCAGAAACTATTAAAATTTTATCAGACTTAATTGGTTTTAAAACAATTTCAGGAGAGGATAATAATGAGTTAATAAATTACTGTGATGATAAACTCAAAAAAATTGGTGCTGTATCTTTTAAAACTTCCGATGATAAAAAAAAGAGAACTAATCTTTTTGCTTCATTAAAATCAAAAAATGGATCAAATAAAAAAAGTATAATATTTTCAGGACATACAGATGTAGTTCCAGTATCTAAAAATTGGAAAACTGATCCATTTGTTGCAACCTTAATAGATGATAAAATTTACGGTAGAGGTTCATGTGATATGAAAGGATTTATCGCATGTACTTTAGCAATGGCGCCTATTCTATCTAACATGAAACTGGATAGAGATATTCATTTTTCCTATACTTTTGATGAAGAAACAGCCTGTCAAGGTGCACCTTTATTAATTGAAGAACTAAAAAAAAGAAACTTTAATAATTCATTATGTATAGTTGGTGAGCCAACTAACATGAAGATTATCGATGCACATAAAGGATGTTATGAGTACACAACATACTTTGAAGGCTTGGCAGGACATGGTTCCTCTCCAGATAAAGGAGTAAATGCAGTAGAATTTGCCACGAAATATATAAATAAATTACTTCATTTAAGAGAAATTCTAAAAGAAAAATCTCCTAAGAACTCAATTTTTGATCCTCCATATACGACATTACAAATTGGAGGTATTTCTGGTGGTATTGCAAGAAATGTTATTGCAGATAAATGTAAAGTTGATTGGGAGTTAAGACCTATAGTAAAATCTGATGGTGTTTTTGTTAATAATGAAATGGACAAATTTGTTAATGAAGAATTGCTTCCTGAAATGAAAAAAATACACCCAAATTCTAAAATTGAAAAAGAAGTAATTGGTGAAATTATTGGCTTTGAAAGAGAAAGTGATTCTGAGGCTTGCGAACTTGTTGCAAAAATTACAGGTGACAATTCAAGAGACTCGGTATCTTTTGGAACTGAAGCAGGTTTATTTCAAGAAATTGGTATTAGCACTGTAGTTTGTGGACCAGGATCAATAGAACAAGCTCACAAAGTAAACGAATATGTTTCTGTAGAACAAATAAAAAAGTGTTTAGGCTTTATTAATGAGATTAGGAATTATTAATTCCAGCCACCTACTGATTTAACTTCTAAAAACTCAAGAAGTCCTTCTTTTCCTGCTTCTCTTCCAATTCCAGAATGCTTAAATCCTCCAAAAGGAGCATCAACTGCAATGCCTGCTCCATTTACATCAACCATTCCAGATCTTAGCTTTCTTGCAACCCTTTGAACCTTTTCAGTATCTTGGGTTTGGATATAATTGGTAAGGCCATACTCTGTATCGTTAGCAATATTAATTGCCTCTTCTTCTGACTCAAATGGTATAACTGATAATACAGGTCCAAATATTTCTGTTTTTGCTATCTCCATATTGTTATTTACATCAGCAAACACAGTTGGCTTAACATAATAACCATTATCAAATCCATTTGGCTTTCCTGGTCCACCAGAAATTAATTTAGCACCTTCATCGATTCCTTTTTTTATTAATGTTTGAATTTTATTATATTGTATCTCTGAAATTACAGGGCCAATATGATCTCCTTCTTTGTTTGGATCATCAACCTTAAACTCATCTGCATATTTTTTCAGTCTCTCAACAGCTTCTTCATACATTGATTTTTCAATTAACATTCTAGTTGGAGCATTACAAGACTGACCTGAGTTTCTAAAGCATCTAAGAGCCCCTCTTTCTATAGCTTCCGAATCTGCATCTTTAAATATAATATTTGCTCCTTTTCCTCCAAGTTCTAAACTTACTCTTTTAAAATCTTTGGCAGCATTTTGAGAAATTAATGCTCCTGCTCTTGTCGAGCCTGTAAAAGAAATCATATTTACATCTGGATGACTTGTAAGAGCATCTCCTGTTGTTGCACCATCTCCATTTACAAGATTAAAAACTCCTTTTGGAAATTTTGCTTCATCGATCAGTTCAGCAATAATCATTGCTGATAGAGGAGCAAGTTCTGAAGGTTTTAAAATCATCGTACAACCAGCGGCTAATGCAGGGATTACTTTTAATGTAACTTGATTAATTGGCCAATTCCATGGAGTAATTAATGCACAAACACCTTTAGGCTCATACAAAATTCTTTGATTTTTTGCGTGTTCACCAAGTGGTTTTTCGAACTCAAATTCTTTTAGGTACCTTATAAATGATTTTGTATGACTTGCTCCAGTACCTGTTTGTAGTTTTGATGCAAAATCTTTTGGAGCTCCCATTTCTTGAATAATTGCCTCAGTAATATCATTCCATCTTTTCTTATATAAAGTATAAAATGTTTCCAATAATGAAATACGTTCTTCTTTAGTCGAAAAGCCCCAAGTTTTAAAAGCCTCTTTTGCAGCTATTACTGCTGAATGAATATCTTCTTTTCCACCTAAAGAAATAATCGCACAGCTTTTTTCTGTAGCAGGATTAATAACTTGGATATCATTTTGCTTACTTGGAGAAACCCATTTACCATTAATATAAAAATTTCTTTTTTCTAACATTTTAGCAAATTATCCTTTCTTTATGTTTTTGCAAATAAATTAGTCAATTCGTAAACAATTGTTGCCGCTGCTAATGAAGTTACTTCTGCATGATCATAGGCTGGCGAAACTTCAACCACATCAGCAGATATTAAATTTAAACCAGAAAGTCCTCTTAAAACATTCACCATTTCCCTTGTTGTCATTCCAGCAATTTCTGGTGTACCAGTTCCTGGAGCAAAAGCAGGATCTAATACATCGATGTCTATAGATAAATATAAAGCATTATCTCCAACTCTTTTTCTAATTCTTTCAGCTATTTTATCAGTGCCCTCTGTTTGAAATTCATCACAATGAATAATTTTAAAACCAAAGCTTTCATCATTTTTTATATCTTCTCTGCTATAAAGTGGGCCTCTAATTCCTACATGCATTGATGCATCATCTAAAAACAAACCTTCCTCTCTAGCTCTTCTAAAAGGAGTTCCATGTGTATAAGGAGCTCCAAAATATGTATCCCAAGTGTCAAGATGAGCATCAAAGTGTACTAACGAAACTGGTCCATTATTTTTTTTATTAATAGCTCTTAATAACGGAACTGCAATTGTGTGATCTCCTCCTAAACTAATAATACCTCCAACTTTATCAAGCAACTCTGTTGCACCAGTTTCGATTTGCTTTATAGCTTCATCTATACTGAATGGATTACATGAGATATCACCAGCATCTGCAACTTGTTGAACTTTAAAAGGTTCAACATCATAACTAGGATGATAATTTGTTCTTAAGTGTCTTGACGCTTGTCTTATACTTTGTGGTCCAAATCTTGCTCCTGGCCTGTAACTGGTTCCTGCATCAAAAGGAATACCTACAATCGCGACATCGCAACTTTCAACGTCTCTAAGTTCAGGCAATCTTGCAAAAGTGCTAGGGCCAGCAAATCTAGGTACTTTTGTTCCACTTACTGGTTGGATAGGGTTTTTATTTCTATTTTTTTTCATTTATATTTAGATATGAAATTTTTAAAAATTGTTTTTTTTACTTTTATATTAATTTCATCATCTAATGCTAACACAATATTTTACCTAATCAAAATACCAAACCTTGAAATTTATGATGACACTGCTCAAAATGGTCTAAAATATCTTAAAGCAATTAAACCTTTTCAAGTAGGAATAAGAGATAATAATGTTTCATGTTCAAATCCTAAAAAAGAATTACTAGAAAAAAAATATATTATTATAAGAAAGAATTTGGATAGGTATTCTTATGATTTTTTAGAAAAAATAAATTTTAAGTATGTCGTTTTATGTAAAAATTTATCAGTTGGTGGTATTGAAGCTGTCGGATTTTCCAATCCAGAAATGAAAACTATCCTCATAAACATAGGTATAAATACTTATGATTTGGGGCGTATATCTCATCATGAATTATTTCATATTATTAATGAAAATTTTAAAAATATATTTAATGAAATTGATTGGAAAGATATTAATGAGGATAGTTTTTTATACTCAGAATGTTCCACTTGCTCAGAAAATTTTGGATTAGATTTAATTGAAAATCAAAATGGTTTCTTAAGTGAATACTCAAAGTCTACTCCTGCTGAGGATATGGCTGAAATTTTTTCTTTCTTAATGACGAGAAATAGTAAAATAGCTACTATTGCCTCTAGTGATAAAATCATTAGAAAAAAAATTAATTTTATTAAAGATAATATTTATAAAATTGATAAAAATTTCAAATTTTAAATTATGATAAAAAAAATTAAACAAACAAAATCAGAAAAAATTTTAATTATTTTTATTTCTTTGTTAGCAATATTTTCTTTTATTTTTTTTTTTTCAATTAAAAATAAATGCTTATTTGTTAAAAATAATGACCCTAGCAAAATTATTTTTGAAAATCGCAATAATATTGCAATTTTAAATGCAGAATGTGGAAATGTGATTATCGAATTATATCCTGATATTTCACCTAATACTGTGAAAAGATTTAAAGAATTAATTAAAGAAAAAAAATATGATCATGTAGCATTTCATAGAGTAATAAAAAATACTTTAGTTCAAGGTGGTGATTTGGAATTTGGAAGAAAAAATAATTTAAACTACACCTATTTAGGGACTGGAAGTTCAGGACTTGGATTGTTAAATACAGAAATAAGTAGAACTTTTAATTTTACAAAAGGTACCGTTGGATTTGCAAGAACTAATAAAAAAAATACTGAAGATAGTCAATTCTTTATACTTCTAGTAGATGCTCCATTATTTAATGAGGAATTCACTCCTGTTGGAAAAGTTTTATATGGTTTAGATGTTCTTAAAAAAATTAAGTATGATGAAAAATCAGAATATGTTTTGAGGCCAGACTTTATACTAAAATTTAAGATGTTAGTTGACTAACGGTTTTCCTGTTTTTAAAGTATGTTTAATTCTATCTTGAGTTTTGTTATTTTCTATTAGTCTCATAAATGACTCTAATTCTAGTTTATACATGTCATCTTCTGATAGACTCTTATCAATAGTCGTATTACCTCCACTTAAAACATTTGCTAATTCTTTGCCAACTTCCATTCCGTGATCTAAAATTATTTTTTCATTATATAATTTCTCTAAAGCAGATATCATTTTATCTTTTACTTCTTTTCCGGGTAAATTAAATTTTATTTCAGATGGAGCTTTAAATTCATTATTGTCATCTAATATTTTTTTAGAAACCTCAAATAAACTATTTCTATTCATGATTTTTTTATCTTCTGGTCTTAAATATTTTAATGGTTCAGCTTCAACTGGAGATGTAGCTGTTTTCGCATAACCAATAATATCAAATACTTTCAATGGTGCGAAATTTGGGTCTTTTTTGGCCTCTTCAGTATCAAGCCATCTTGCTAACATTTCCTTGCATCCTCCACCTGCTGGAACCAGACCAACCATTGTTTCTACTAATCCAATCACTATATTCGTATGAGATGCAACAAAATTACTTTGAACTAAAACTTCAAAGCCGCCGCCCAAGGTTAAACCTGATGGAGCAGAGATCACAGGATAATTAGAATATTTAAGTTGTTTGCATGTATCCTGAAAATATTTTACAAATTTTTCGATTGATTTAAAATCACCTTTTTCAGCAAAGTTCATTGTATATGTAAGATTAACACCAGCTGAAAATTGCATACTTTCATTCATAATTATTAAAGGTTTGTCAGTTGCTTTTTTTAAACAATCCATTGAATCATAATCTAGAGCATTTGCTTTTGTTGTAAATTCAACAATATTAAAATCTTTGAATCTATAAATTTCAGCAGAGTCATTTTTTTCTAGCTTTGTTGCTCTAGGTTTAATTTTTCCAAGCGTTTCTATGTTAGTGTAAAGTTGTCTTTCACCATAAAAGTTTTCATCTTTTGATTTAGATAAGTTTTCCAAAAATTTATTATTTTGAAAATTTTCTATTTTTGCAAAAAAATTATCAACACCAATTTCTTTTAACATTTCAAAAGGGCCTTTAACCCAGTTAAAACCTAATCTCATTGCTTCGTCTATATCATTAAATTTATCTGTAATTCCTGGAACCAGAGATGAAGCATATTTAATTATTTTTGATATTACTGACCAAGCATATTCACCATATCTATCATTGCGATTTACTAAAGAAACTAAATCCACTTTATCAATTTTTAAGTCTATTTTTTTAGCTGTGGAATACTCCCCTGTTTCAAGATTTATAGCTTCAAGAACTTTTTTATTTTCAATTTTGTTCATTCTATAGAATCCACCTTTGCCTTTTCTTCCTGTGTATCCTGTTTCAATTAATTTTTTTACTAATGGTATTTCTTTTGCAACTATCTGAAATTCATCATTTTCTGGGAGTTCTTTGATAAAACTTTTTAATACATCAGCCATTAAATCAATGCCTATAAGGTCATATAAACCAAAAACTCCTGTCTTTGGAATTCCCATAGGTCTACCAAAGATTGCATCAGCCTCCTCAATGCTTAATTTCATTCTAAATGCTTCCGTCATTGCAACTTGCATTGCATAAACTCCAATTCTATTACCAAGAAAACCTGGAGTGTCATTGCATATTATTGCTCCTTTGCCTAAATCTTCTTCACAAAATTCTTTTAAATAGTTGATTTTGTCTAAATCATTATGTTTATTTTTAACTATTTCTAATAATCCCATGTATCTAACGGGATTAAAAAAATGCGTTATACAAAAATCTTTTTTGTCATCATCAGATAATTTTTCAGCTAAAATATCTAAAGGTATTGATGAAGTATTTGAGGAAACAATTGATCCATTTTTTCTATGTTTAAAGATTTTTTCATAAATATTGTGTTTGATGTCTATTCTTTCTACTACAGCTTCTACTATCCAGTCAGCATTTTTAACTAAATCAAAGTTTTCATTTATGTTTCCAACGTTAATTTGATTTATCTTTGATTTATCTAATAATAAAGGTGGTCTGGATTTATGAATTCTCTCTCTTGCTTTTTCGCTTATTTCAGTGGTTAAATCTAACAATGTAACTGGAATATTTGCATTGCATAATTGAGCAGCAATTCCACTTCCCATTGTCCCCGAGCCAATTACAACTACATTATTAATTTTCATGAAATAAACTAATAGATTTTTAAAATCGTATTGTCAATATGTTACAAAAGATAATAGATTGTTATCTGTTAATTCCTCTAATCCTTTCAGATCTTCTTCTTAATAGTTCGGCTGTTACTAAAATTAAAGTTGATAAAATAATTAAACAAGTTGCAACAGCTAAAATTGTTGGACTGAGTTGTTCTCTTAAGCCAGTCCACATTTGAACTGGAATTGTTGTGTTGTCTAATCCAGCTAAAAATAATACAACAACAACTTCATCAAATGATGTTACAAACGCAAACAAACCTCCAGAGATTACTCCAGGTAAAATAAGAGGAAGAGTTATTTTCATAAAAGTATTTACAGGGGTGCTTCCTAAACTTGCAGCTGCTCTAGTTACACTATGATCAAATCCTGAAAGTGTAGCTGTAACAGTAATAACAACAAAAGGTGTACCTAGAACTATATGTGCTAAAATTATACCAGTATGAGTAGCTGCTAATCCGACCTTAGCCATAAAGAAAAAGATCGCAACACCTGAAATTATTAATGGAACAATCATTGGTGAAATCAAAGCTGCCATAATAATTCCTTTAAATGGCATATATCTACTACTCAGACCCAAGGCTGCAACTGTTCCAAGTAAAACAGAACCTAAAGTTGCAAAAATTGCAATTATAAAACTATTTTTTGCAGCAAGACCCCATGGGTTTTTTGTTCCATAAATCATATCTTGATACCATCTCAATGAAAAAGCATCTGGATCTAATCTTTTCATTCCATCTGAAAAAACTAAAAATTCTTCTGCATTAAAAGAAAGTGGAAAAATAACAAAGAGTGGTGCTATTAAAAAGAAAAATACAAATGTACAAATCGATAAATAAATATAATGCCAAATCCTATAACGTGTCTCTGTATACTTTGGTAAAGCCATAAATTATCCTAATTTAATATTATCAATTCCTACTAATTTATTATAAACCCAATAAACTGCTAAAACGCCAGCAAGTAACATTAGTCCCATAGCTGATGCAAAACTCCAATCTAAAGTACTCTTCATATGAAATGCAATTTGATTACTTATTAATGTACCTGAGGCACCACCAACTAGTGCTGGAGTAATATAATATCCAATAGCTAATATAAATACCAACAAACATCCTGCACCTATTCCAGGAATTGTTAAGGGAAAATATATTTTAAAAAATGTAACAAATGGTGTGCCACCAAGAGATTTACCTGCTCTCATTAAACTTGGGGAAATTGTTTTCATTACACTGTACAATGGCAAAACCATGAAGGGTAATAAAATTTGTGTCATGGCTACGTAAGTTCCAGTTTTATTGTACATCATTTCGGGGCGGTTATCGTCTGCAACTAATCCTGTAAATACAAAAAAATCATTCACTATTCCTTGTTGTTGAAGGAGTATCATCCAACTCGCAGTTCTAACTAATAGTGAAGTCCAAAATGGCAATAATACACAAATCATCAATAAATTGCTGTATTTCATTGGCAGTGTAGCAAGTAGATAGGCGATTGGATATGCCATTAAAAAACAAAAAACTGTTACAAAAAAAGCAACTTCAAGTGTTCTAGTCCATAAAATTCTATGAATTCTTCTATCTTCAGAAACTTGAACAATATTACCGTCTTCGTTTTCATACATGTCAATACCTTTTAGATATTTAGAATATGAGTATTCAGGAGCTCGTCTCTTAATCGCTCTCCAATAATCAACATCTCTCCATCTTTTATGTACCGCCATAATTTGTTCTTTATAATTACCTTCTGTGAATTTTTTTTGTTTTCTAGCTAATTTTTTAAGAACACTTTTAAATCCATTTTTTTCATAATTAAGTTGCGTAGATAGTTTTCCAGCAGTTTTGTTTTCTACTAAAATCTTATAATCTAGATAAAATGCTTCAAAAACTTCCTCTGATGGAAGTTCTTTTCCGTCCCATTTTTCCATAGCAACGTATGTCTTGGGTAGCATTTTAGATACCATGCGATCATCAATACTTCTAAACAACATTTCTCCAATTGGAAAAACATATGTAATAAGTAAAAAGAATAATAATGGTGCTACAAGTAAAAATGCTTTTATTTTATTTTTTCTTTCAGATTTTTTTAGACTTTCCTCTAGGGGAATCCCGTCTGTAGTAAGTATTTTTTTTGTCTCGGAGCTCATAAAATAAAAAGGGCGGTAAAAACCGCCCTTTAATATTATAATATAATTTAGATATATAAAACCTAAATTATAGACCTGCCTTCATTGCTTCCCATTTTTCACCTAGCTCTGTTCCGTTGTCAGCCCAGTATTCAGCGTTTACTAAGAAGTATGATTTTAAGTTAGCTGGCGCTGTTGGCATATGAGGTACCATGTTAGTTTTACCATCTTTGTACCAAGGCTCTCCTGCTTCCATAACTGCAATTGAAGATTTTCTCCAAGGAGCATAAGCAATATATTTTGCACTTCCTGCTAACATTTCTGTACTAGTCATCATAGCAAGTGCTTTTTTAGCGTCTGCTTCGTTAGGTCCACCTTTAACTAATGCAAAATATTCATAGTCAAGACCTTGACCATCCCATACTTGCACTATAGGAGCACCTTCTCCGATTGTAGCATTAAAAAATCTACCATTCCAACCTGTAGCCATTACTACTTCACCACTCATCAATAATTCTGGTGGTTGAGCACCTGCAGACCAAAATACACATCCGCCATTTGGATCAGTACAAAGCTCTTTAATTTTATTCATAGCTCTGTCTACTCCACCTTCAGCTTCAAGTTTATTGTAAATATTTTCTCCACCTTTTCCCATTTTTACACCATCTGCAGCTAATGCTATTTCTAAATTTGTCAAAGCACTTTTGTAGATAGCTCTTTTTCCTGGGAATTTTTTTGTGTTAAAGAAATCTTTTATAGTTTTTGGAGTTCCTTTAACATTTTCACTGTTGTATGCATAGTTCCAAGAATATAAAATATTTCCTACAGCACATTTACTTGGCATGTCTGTAAAGAAGTCTTCACTAGCTGGCGTACCATCTGGTGCTGGTGGAAAATCTTTATCAAAATCAAATTCAACAAAAATTCCTTCATCACATCCGTTGATAGTGTCGTATGCGAAAACATCCATGATGTCCCATGTAATAGCCCCTGCTTCTTTTTGAGCTTTAATCTCTGACAATCCGCCAGAATAATCAACCCAGTCAATTGGTACACCCAATTTTGCAGCAGTAGGATCTCCATAGCCTAACTTTTGACTTTCTGTATAAGCTCCACCCCAAGATGCAACAACTACTGCAAATGCTGATGAAGTAATAGAAAGAGTAAAAGTAAGAGCTAATAATAGTTTACTTAATTTTTTCATTTATCCTCCGTTTAAACGTTTTTTTATAAAAAGTTATTACAACAAGTATAAAAAATGGAGTCAATAGTTACTTTTTGTAATACTTGATTTGTAATGGTTCTAATATATTAATTTGAAGTGATTATTTTGGGTCTAAAGCTCTACAATCATGACTATCCCATCCAATATTAATTTCGTTACCAAGTTTTATATCCATTCTTGCTGAACTATTTGGGACTTTTAATATAAATTCTGAATTTCCTAACATATTAACTCGAACTCTGGTGTGATCACCGTGATAAATAACTTCCTCAATCTTACCTTTATGTTTATTTTGCATATTCTCTTTAGGATCTATAATCGCTCTCTCAGGTCTTAATGAAACAATTGTTTTTTCGCCTTTTGCTTTTACTCTAATTGGATTTGCTAAAATCTCTGTTCCGTTTCCTAATTTAACTTTACATTGATTTTTATTTATATCTGTCACTTCACCTGCAAAAGTATTATTCTCTCCTATAAACTCAGCAACAAAAGAATTAACAGGTTCTTCATATAATTTGTCTGGACTCGATAATTGCTGAACTTTACCATCGTTAAATACTGCAATTCTATTTGACATAGTCAAAGCTTCACCTTGGTCATGTGTAACATAAACAACTGTAACGCCAATACTTTCATGAATATGTTTTATTTCGTACTGCATACTTTCTCTTAAATTTTTATCTAATGCTCCTAATGGCTCATCCATTAATACAACTTTTGGATCAAAAACTAAGGCTCTAGCAACAGCAACTCTTTGTTGTTGTCCACCAGATAATTGTCCAGGCATTCTTTGTCCAAATTCAGAAAGAGAAACCATTGCTAATGCTTTATCAACTTTTTTATCAATTTCATCTTTAGGGACTTTTCTAACTTTTAATGGGAAAGCTAAATTTTCGTAAACTGTCATATGAGGGAATAGTGCATAATTTTGAAATACCATTCCTATCCCTCTTTTATGAGGAGGTATGTTTGATATAGGATTAGTTTCTAAAAAGATTTCCCCATTAGTAGGTGTTTCAAAACCAGCAAGCATCATTAAACATGTAGTTTTGCCTGAACCTGATGGACCAAGCATAGTTATGAATTCACCTTCAGCAATATCTAAATTTAAATCTTTTACAACTAAAACTTTACCGTCATAGCTTTTGTCTACTTTATCGAATCTGACGAATTGCTCATTCTTAGACATTGCGATTTAAAACATTTGTGAGATCGTTTTTCAAGCTCTTTTATTTTACATGAAGATTTCTCGAGTAATTACAGAATAATTCACTACCTTTATCTGTTACTCTAACTGACTCTGAGGATTCAACACCCCAATCTCCAAATTGCATAACTGCTATCATATGAAAGCAAACATTTGGTTTTAATAAAGTTTTATCACCTTTGTAAATATTTAAAGTATGTTCCCCCCAATCCGGTGGATAACCAATACCTATAGAATAGCCAGTTCGAGACTCTTTTTTTATATTATATTTATCAAGAACTGCCCAAAATTTTTGGGCTACATCATCAGCTGTATTTCCAGGTTTTGTAGCTTCAATGCCAGCATCTAATGCTTCATTTGTTGCTTTCATAGCATCAATTTTTTTTTGATCTGGTTTGCCTAATAAAACTGTTCTAGCTACAGGAGCATGGTATCTTTTATAAACACCAGAAAGTTCTATTATTGTTGCTTCACCAGTTACAAATTTATCTTGGCTTGCAGTAAGGTGTGAAGCTGACGTACCTTTTCCTGTTGGTAACAATGTTGCAATACTTGCGTATTCTCCTCCAAATTCAGGCGTACCCATAAATAAAGTTTTTTGTATTTCAGCTACAGCATCACACTGTCTAACGCCTGGATTAATTATTTCCATTGCAGTTTTCATAGCTTTTTCAGAAATAATCGCTGCTGATTTCATATATGATATTTCTTTGTCAGATTTTACTAATCTCACCCAGTTAACAAGCCTCTCTGAGTCTTTTATATTTGCATTCGGTAAACCAGATTTAATTTTCTCATAACAGAAAGCTGTAAAATAATGACTATCCATTTCAAGGCCTATATTTAATTTATCCCATTTTTTACCTTTAATTATATCTACAAGATAATCGTAAGGATGAGATGGCCAAGTATGAATATATTTTTCATCATATACAATTACATTTTCTCTTTTTAGATATGTTTTTATATAAGCACCTCCTGCATCTTGAGCTCTAACAAAACACAATGGTTCATCTGAATTTACATGAACGATTACACATTGAGCATAATAAAATGACCAAGCGTCATATCCAGTTAAATAATTCATATTATTTGTATCTGCAGATATCAAAAGATCTATGCCTTTTTCTTGCATAGATTTTTGAACTTTTTTTAATCTCGATTGATATTCTTCTCTAGAGAATGTCATATCTATTTATTTTTAAATAATTTTCCAAAACCACTTATGTTTTCCTTTTTACCAATGCTTTGTAATGTGTCCCATATTAAAACTTGATTACTTGATAAAACAGTTTTTTCGAGTTTTTTTTCTAAATCATCAATCATAGATAAAACTGGTAGAGCCGTGCATGAAACAAATAATGCATCTGAATTTTTATGGTCCATGTTTAATAGAACATCAAACAGATGTTTTTGATCTACTTTTCCTATTTCAATATCATCTGATATATCAAAATATAAATTATTGGTAATAGTGAAACCATTTTTTTCAAAGTATTTAATTACTTCATTATTTAAATCTTTTGGATAAGGAGTAAAAATAGATAATTTTTTTATATTCATTTTTTTTAAAGCATTTAAAGCAGCAGTACTTGGTGTTGTAACTTTTGCTGAGGGTTTTGCTAAATTAATTTTATTTTTTATTGTTTCATAACCTGTAGCAATTGTTCCAGATGTACACCCATATACAACACAATCTAAAGATTCATTGGGTAAAATATCTTTTGACACATCGGTTACTGTATTAGACATTTTAATTAAATTTTCACTTGTTAGTGGAGAATAAGAATGAATCCTATTAACAAAAAGATCAATATTCATGCCACTAATCACGTTATTAAAATCTTTCTCTATAGTGTAATCAGATGCTAATGTTATCAATCCAATCTTGGAGTTTAATTCTTTACTAAATTTTGGCTCTATTTTTGATGAATACATTTTTTAAAAAAAAATATATCATACAAACTAAATTATTCACTAAAATTAAGAGGACATAATGAAAATAGGCTTTATAGGACTTGGAAATGTAGGTGCAAAACTTGCTAATAGTTTGTTAAGAAATAAATTTGAATTAACTGTATTAGATATTGATAATAACATTTTGGATCAGTTTAAAAAAAATGGTGCAAAAATTGCAATTAGCCCTGAAGATTTAACTAAAAATGTAGATTTAATTATAACTTCTTTACCCTCACCTAAAATTAGTGCTGAAATTATGGAGGGTAAAAATGGAATATTAAAAGGTTTATCAAAAGATAAAATTTGGTTGGAAATGAGCACCACAGATGAAAAAGAAATTAAGAGATTGGGTAATTTAGTTTTAAAAAGAGGTGCAATTCCACTAGATGGTCCTGTGAGCGGTGGTTGTCATAGAGCTGCAACTGGAAATATTGCAATATTTGTAGGTGGTGATAGAGATGCATTTGAAAAAATTCTTCCTGCATTAACAGTCATGGGAAGAAAGATTCTTCATACAGGAAAACTAGGATCAGCTTCAATTCTCAAGGTCATCACAAATTATTTGGCCTCAGTTCACTTAGCTGCTCTTGGGGAGGCATGGACAGTTGCCAAAAAATCTAATTTAGATTTAAAAAAAACATACCAAGGAATTGCTGTATCTTCTGGAAACTCATTTGTCCATGAAACTGAAAGCCAGGTTATTTTAAATGGATCATACAATATAAATTTTACGATGGATTTGGTTGTAAAAGATACCAGTTTATTTGACAATCTATCAAAAAAACTCAATTCAAACTTAGAGTTGTCTCCAATCATATCAGATATATTTAAGGATGGTGAAAAAAAGTATGGCAAAAGAGCCTGGTCATCAATGATAGTAAAAAGAATGGAAGATAAAAATAATATAGAGTTTAGAGCTAAAGGTTTTCCTGCTGAACTTACTGATAATGAACCTGAAGAAAAAGGATTTGAAATTTAACTCATATTAGTATTTATTATAATTTCATATGCTTGATAAAACAAAATTTTATATAAATGGAGAATGGGTTAATCCATCAAAAAAAAATGACTTTGATGTTATAAATCCATCAAATGAAGAAGTTTGTGCAAAGATAACTTTAGGAAGTTCAGAAGATACAGACAAAGCAATTCAATCAGCAAAAAAAGCTTTTGAAACTTGGAAAGAAACCTCAAAGCAAGAAAGAGTCGCATTGCTTGAAAAATTGTTAAAAATTTATAACGAACGATATGATGAAATGACTGACGCTATAACAACTGAATTAGGTTGTCCAAGAGATTGGTGTAGTGCAAATCAAACCTCATCAGGCGCTTCTCATATTGAGGATTTTATCAAAAGATTAAAAGAGTTTAATTTTGAACCAGGCTTTGATAAAGGGTCAAAAAATCAAATACTTTATGAACCCATTGGAGTTTGTGGATTAATTACACCTTGGAATTGGCCGATAAATCAAATTGCTTTAAAAGTTGTACCTGCTTTAGCAACAGGATGTACTATGATTTTAAAACCATCAGAGATTGCACCTTTGTCAGGAATGTTATTTGCTGAAATGATACATGAGGCAGGCTTTCCATCAGGTGTATTTAATTTAGTAAATGGTGATGGTGCAGGAGTTGGAACTATACTGTCAGGTCATAAAGATGTTGATATGGTTTCTTTTACAGGATCTACAAGAGCAGGAAGGCTAATTACAAAAAATGCTGCTGACACAATTAAAAGAGTTTGTCTTGAACTTGGAGGAAAAGGAGGAAACATTGTATTTGCTGACTCATACCCTGATGCCGTAAGAGATGGTATTAGAAATGTAATGAGTAACTCTGGTCAATCTTGTGATGCTCCGACAAGAATGTTAGTTGAAAGATCAATTTATGAAAGAGCAGTAAAAGAAGCTGCAGATGAAGCAAATAAAATTAAAGTCGATCTAGCAAGTAAAGCTGGTGATCACATAGGTCCTGTAATATCTAAAATTCAATTTGATAAAATACAAAGTTTAATAAATAGTGGAATTGAAGAAGGTGCAAAACTAGTTGCAGGTGGACCAGATAGACCTGAAGATTTTAAGAAAGGTTACTTTATTAAACCTACAATATTTACAGATGTCGATAATAACATGAGAGTAGCTAAAGAGGAAATATTTGGGCCTGTATTATCTATAATTCCATTTGAAACTGAGGAAGAAGCAATTCAAATTACTAATGATACTGAATACGGTCTTGGAAATTATTTACAAACTAGCGATAAAGAAAAAGCAAAAAGAGTTTCCAGAAAACTAAGATCAGGAATAGTTTATGTAAATAATCAAGCAGCAGACTCTGGAACACCTTTCGGGGGCTATAGACAATCTGGAAATGGAAGAGAAGGTGGTAGTTGGGGACTTCACGAATATCTAGAAGTAAAAACTATTACGGAATGGCAATAATATAAATTTTTCTAAATTAAAGTGGGTCATTTACTTATTCATAGGGGTCTTGCTAAAAATACTTTTAAAGAAAATACTTTAAAATCATTTAAATATTGTTTTCAAAAAAATTTTGGAATTGAGACTGATTTACACGTTACTAAAGATAATAAAATTATTTGCTTCCATGATTTTAATTTAAAAAAACAATTTAAAATCAATAAATATATAAATAAAAGTAATTATAAAGATTTGGTGAGTATTAGTATAAAAAATAAAAAACCAATTCCTCTTTTGTCAGATCTTATTAAAGCATCAAATAATAAAAATTTTTTGATGCTTGAAATTAAACCTGTTTTACAAAAAGATAAAATTAATCTTTTGTTAAAGGAAGTTAATAAATTGAAAAATTTTTCAATAACTTCCTTTAAGGAAAAAAATATTATTAATTTATATAATTTACGAAAAAAATTGAATCTTGGACTTTTAATACCTTCTACATTCAATTTTGATATGATTGTCTCTAAAAGTAAAAAAAAATATGTTAAATTCCTTGTCCTGGAAAAGAAATTTCTGAGAGAAAAACGAATAGATAAAATAAAAAAAAAAATTTATTTCTATACTATTAAAAAAAGTTCTGATTTTAAAAAATATAAAAATTTTAATTTAATTTTCGAAAATTTATAAAGTTTTTTTTAAATAATTTAATCTTCCAATTATTTCATCACGATCCATGTAATATCCTTGCAAATGTCTATGTCCAGAATTTGGATCAAATTCTGTTCTGCCATGAAGCACTCTTCTATTATTAAAAGAATAAATATCACCTGCTTCTAAACGAAATTTTATTTGAAATTTATCATCATGTAATAAATTTCCAAATCTATGATGAGCTTTATAAACTTTTTCCATCTGGTCTGGATGGCAATCAAGAACATCCATTGTTGCAACACTAAATCTTATGTCGTGATAATCGCCATCTTTGGTCAAACTTAATGCAGGGGCATGAAATCCACGATGGGACTCTTGAGTATAGTCCATGTCTCTAAATTTAAGTGGTACACTTACTAAAGTTTCAAATATTTCATTTTCATTATTCTTTAAATATTCTGCAACAGCAAAACCATCAACTGCAGAAGAATCTCCTCCTTTTGCAGAATTAATTAAACAATGTAAAAATTGATAACCAGGTGGTAATTCGAACCAAGGTAAATCCATATGATTTCTAAGAGCATGCGCTGTGTAAGCTGAATTATTTGGTTTTGGAATATTAATTACTTCAAAAGGTGTTTTAAAAAAAGTTTCCCTAATATGACTTATTCTATTTAAAATAGGAAAAGCAGATTTTTTTTCAACTGGTGCATTTTTTACTATAGCAATTCCAGTATGATGTAATAATTCAAGCCATTTAATTAAACCTTCTTTTGAATTTAAAATTTCATCATGCTCAATGCAAATTGAATTAAAGTTTTTTTTTAGATTGTTATCCCAAAGTTTATAAGGTGATACATATTTTGTTTTACTTTTTAATGTGTAGCAATTTTCTCTAAGCCATTTAGGATCATAATAACTAGTATGGTCCCCTTCACTCCATTGGATTTGTAACAATCCCAATTTATTAATCTCGAAATTTTCTACTTTGATATCCTGTGATACATTTAAAATATTAAACATTCTATGTCGTGAATCTTTATCATGGGCAGTTGGGCAATTGTCTCTTAACCACATATAATTAAATTTGCTCTCTTTCCCGTCGCTCCATTTAATTTTAAGATCAGATTTATCTTTTTCTATTTTTTGAATTTGTACCATTTTTCGATGGTTATTTAACGATTTTAAAATGTCAATGCAATTTATGCTTGAAATATACTTTTCTTACTTTTAAGTTTTAATTTGTCCTGCTAGAACTAATAAAAAAATGTCTAAAATTGAAATAAATAACGTTTATAAAATATTTGGCCCACGTGACAAAAGTATTTTACCAATGGTCAAAGATGGTCAAACTAAAGATGAAATACTCGAAAAAACTGGGCATACAGTTGGTTTAGATAATGTGTCACTTAAAATAGAGGAAGGTGAAACATTTGTTTGCATGGGATTATCGGGATCAGGCAAATCTACTTTGATAAGACATCTAAATCGACTTATAGATCCAACTGCAGGGGAAATTTTAATTGAAGGTACTAATGTAATGAACCTGGATAAAGAAAAATTAATTGAATTTAGAAGACATAAAATGAGCATGGTTTTTCAAAGATTTGGTTTGTTTCCTCATAAAACCGTAATTCAAAATGTTGGATATGGGTTAGAAATGCAGGGAAAAGATGAAGCTTCTAGAAATAAAGTTGCGATGGAAAAAATTGAGGCGGTTGGTCTATCAGGTTTTGAAAATCAATATCCAAATCAACTTTCAGGTGGAATGCAGCAAAGAGTTGGTTTAGCTAGAGCCCTTGCGACTGATACAGATATAATGTTAATGGATGAAGCGTTTTCTGCATTAGACCCATTAATCAGAAGTGATATGCAAAAACAATTGATGGATTTACAATCTGAGTTAAAAAAAACGATTGTTTTTATCACCCATGATCTAGATGAGTCTTTAAGACTAGGAGATCACATTGGAATTTTAAATGCTGGAAAGTTAGTTCAAGTTGGAACTCCTGTAGACATAATAATGAACCCTGCTGATGATTATGTTTCTGCATTTGTAAAAGATGTAAATAGAACAAAGGTAATTAAAGCAAAAGTCATTATGAAACCAAAGGATCAGTCTGATAACATCGATAAGACTAATTTAATTAAAGTAAATGAGGATCAATTTATAGAGGAATTTTTACCTGAAGTAGTTTGTAACAATTCAAATTGTGAAATTGTTGACAAACAGGGTAATACTAAAGGATATATATCAAATAAAGAACTGCAGAATACTCTTTCTAAGTCATAATAATGGCTGATAAAACTCTAAAAAATAAAAAAATTATAATTTCAGCTGGAGCTTCTGGCATTGGATGGGCAACAGCAAAGGTTTGTTTATCTAAAGGTGCCTCCGTATTTATATGTGATGTTAATAAAAAATATCTAGCAAAAGTCAAAAAACACCCTATGAACAAAAAAAAGCTGTTTATATATGAGTGTGATGCGTCTAAGGAACATGAGGTAAAAGAATTATTTAAATTAATTTCAAAGAAAACAAAAAAAATAGATTGTCTTATTAATAACGTTGGAATTTCAGGTCCAACAGGTACAATTGAAAAACTTAATTCAGAAGATTGGGAAAATACTCTAAAAACTAATGTAATTAGTCATTTTTATTTTACAAAACTAGTAATACCAATGCTAAAAAAAAATAAAGGTGGTTCAATAATAAATATGTCTTCAACTGCTGGTATAGCAGGTTTTCCACTTCGTTCTCCTTATGCAGCAAGTAAATGGGCAATTATTGGAGTTACAAAAACACTCGCAATGGAACTTGGTAAGTTTAATATAAGAGTTAATGCGATCTGTCCTGGTTTAATAAAAGGAGATCGTATGGCTAGGGTCATTAGAGATAAATCAAAATTCTTAAAACTTTCAAATAAATCAATTGAAAAAGATTTTGTATCAATGTCTTCTTTAAATAATTGGATACTTGAAGAAGACATTGGAAAAACTTGTTGTTTTCTTATATCAGATGACTCCTTAAGAGTTTCCGGACAGGTTATTTCTGTAGATGGAAATACTGAAAGAATGAATTAAAGTTGACTGATTAAATCAGGTGCCAATTTCTTAGACTTTGACGAATACCTAATTTTTTTTATATTTTCTATGTTAGATTTATCATCACCAACAACTACAAAGCCTATCATTCCCATGTTTTTATGAGGTGTACACCAATAAGCATAAATGCCTGGTATTGTAAATTTATATTCAACATCAACATTATACTTAGTCTTAAATTTATCTACACCTTCAGGCACTCCACCTCTAATAAATTCAACGTTATGTCCTTTGTCAGTTGATTTCCAAAACACTGTGTCCCCCACATTCACTCTAACAATTTTTTGAGAGTAAACCATGCTTTCCTTACCTTGTTTGTTCAACATTTCAATTGTTTGATCAGCAGCAAAAACATTAAACGGCAGAATAAATAAGAGTGTAATAAATAATATTTTCTTCATGAATGTGATATAAGTTTTAATTTTTAATCTTCAACTAAATTTATAGCGCAAGTTGACACACTATCTTAGTTTCTTTTCAAATTTTTTTCTTAGTTTTTGCAAGGCTACAAGGTATTCATCTCTTATGTCAGATATTTTGCTAACTGATTTGCCTCTCGATTGAACTCTTGTACCTTCTATAACTCTATTGGATAATTTTGATGTTAATTTTGGTGCCTTTAACTTTGTCCAAGGTAATTTAAGAGCAGGTCCAAATTGTTCTAACATATGTTTCATCCCAGCTTTTCCACCAGCAAGATGAAAAGTTAAAAAAACTCCCATTAGTGACCATCTTAATCCTGGTCCATCTTCAATAGATCTATCAAGGTCTTTTGTAGTTGCATAACCATCATTAACTATGTGGAGAGCTTCTCTCCATAATGCTTCTTGAAGTCTATCTGATAAATATCCTGGAAGTTCTTTTTTCAACATAATTGGATTCATTGCAATCGACTTATAAAATTTATTTGCCCTATTCATAAAATTTTTGCCAGTTTTTTTACCAGGTACTATTTCTACAGCAGGAAGCAAATAGACTGGATTAAAAGGATGTCCAATCAAACATCTTTGTGAATTTTTACACCTAGAATATATTTTTGTTGGCAATAATCCTGAAGAACTGGAAGATATAATTGCATTAGATTTTGAAAATTTTCCTATTATATTCATAAGTTTAATTTTTAATGGGTAATTCTCTGGTGCACATTCCTGAATTAAATCTGCATTTTCAACTGCATCTTTAATTGAAGTAAAATATTTAAAATTTTGTAAATTTAATTTTTTTTTATTAAATAATTTTTTTACATAAGGCCATGTGCGTTTAATTTCTTGAATTAATTTTTTTTCAAGTTTTTTGTCCTTATCATACGCGTAAACTATTTTATCATGAGCTAGAAATCTTATTATCCATCCAGCACCAATTACTCCAGTGCCGATGACTGCAACTTTTTTTATGTTTGACATTACTTATGCTTTGTAAGCTTAAGTTTTTCTCTTGTTTCAGCTGGTGTCATTGTTGTTGCACCAAGATCATTAATAATTCTAACTGCTTTTTCTACTAATTGTGCATTTGTTGCCAATTTACCTTTTGATAAGTACAAATTATCTTCTAAACCTACTCTTGGGTTTCCACCCATCACAACTGTTTGTGCAACAAAAGGCATTTCATTTCTTGAAATTGCAAATCCAGACCAAACACCCTCTTTTGGCATAATGTCCTTCATAGCTTGCATTGCTAAAGGTGTTGCAGGTGCTCCCCAAGGGATTCCTAAACACATTTGAAACATTGGAGGATCATCAAGTAATCCCTCTTTATAAAGCTGTGCTCCAAACCACATATTACCTAAATCAAAAGCTTCTATTTCTGGTTTTACTTTTATGTCTTTTAATTTTTTTGCTGCTTTTCTTAAGTCATTTGGAGTGTTAACAGTTATTACTGAACTATCTCCAAAATTTAGTGTTCCAGCATCTAGTGTACATATCTCAGGTAAAAATTGTTCAGCATTAGCAATTCTCTCCATCACATTAGCCATGTCTGTCATTGGACCAAAATCAAGTGGATTGTCCCCTTGCCCAATATCTAAATCTCCACCCATGCCTGTGGTTAAATTTAATATCACATCAGTTCCACTTGATCTAATTCTATCAACTACCTCTTTATATAATTCTAATCTCCTACTTGGAGTACCGTCTTCTTCTCTAACATGTATATGTGCTATTGCTGCCCCAGCTTTTGCAGCTTCTATTGAAGCTTTAGCAATTTGTTCTGGTGTTTTTGGTAAATCTGGATGTTTGCTAGCAGTATCACCAGATCCAGTAACTGCACAAGATACAAAAACTTTATTGTTCATAATTTATATTTCAAATATACTTTAAAATTAGAAAAATGGAAATAACAGAGTTACAAAAAGACTTAGCTGCTACCTTTAGATGGACAGCAAGACTTAACATGCACGAAGCTGTTGCAAATCATTTCAGTGCATGTGTTCCTGAATCTTCTAATTTTTATGTTAATAAGGCAGGTATTCATTTTAGCAGAATGAAAGCTAGTGATTTAATCTTGGTAACTAAAGAAAATAAAGAAGAATTAAAAAATAGTCCACATATTGTTGATCCAACTGCTATAAATATCCACGGAGCCATACATGATAGAGTTCCACATGCTAGATGTATTTTTCATGCACATCCAAAATATGCAACTGCGCTTTCTGCACTTAAAGATCCTACGTTAAAACCAATCGATCAAAATACTATGATTTTTTATAATAAAGTTTCTATCTATAACGAATATGGAGGCTTTGGATTTGAGGAGGAGTCTATTAAAATGGCAAATGCTCTTGGAAATAAACAACATATGTTATTAGCAAATCACGGCATCCTCACTACAGGTGAAACTGTTGCTGATGGCTTTAATTATCTTTATTATTTTGAAAAAGCTGCTGAAACATATCTTACTGCTCTTTCAACAAACCAGGAACTGAATGTGGTAAATCATGAAGTTGCAGAAAAAACTGCAGAAGAGGCAGCAAATTTTCCAACTGATTTTGCAAAAATGTTTTTAACTCAAATAAGATTAATCCTAGACAAGGAAGAACCTGATTACAAAGATTAATCTGGGTTTTTTAGAATTATAGGATAAAATAATTAAATGGATTTAGATAAATTAAAAGTTAGAAGAAGCTTTATTTTTACACCGGGTCTCAGACCTGAAATGTTTCCAAAAGCCCTTGTATCGGGTGCAGATATGGTTTGTATTGAACTTGAGGATGGAATAGCCATCAATGACAAAGATGAGGCACGAAAAAATACGATAGAGGCTCTAAAGACTCTTGAAGTTCAAAATGATGTAGAGTTAGTTGTTAGAGTAAATAATCAAAGAACCAAGTTTGGTCTTTTAGATTTAGAAGCCTTCGTTTCAAGCAAATTAAAAGTTAAAGCTTTAATGTTGCCAAAGGTTAAAACACCAGATGAAATTACTTTTATAGACGATCTATTGACTGATTGTAATTTAGATACTGATCTTCATGTTATAATGGAGACAAATGAGGCGCTTGAAAATATTTATGATATTGCACATTCAAGTAAAAGAATTGTTGCGCTATATTTTGGTGGAGTTGATATGGCCGCTGAACTTAGAGTTGATAATAAATGGGAAAACCTTGTTTATGCAAGATCAAAATTAGTTCATGCAGGTGCTAGCGCTGGAATTGATGTTATAGATGTACCTTATTTAGATTTAGAAAATATGGAGGGGATGAAAAAAGAGGCAGAGCTTGTTAGAAACCTTGGATTTACAGGCAAAGGATCTATTCACCCAAAACAAATTAAAATTTTAAATGAAGTTTTTACACCTCCACAAGATGAAATTGCCAAAGCTAAAAAAATTTTGGAACAGTTTAATAATTCAAATACAGGTTTAGTTGTGATAGATGGTAAACTCATTGAAAAACCTGTCCTAAGAGAAATGAAAAGAAAAATTTTAATAGCAGATAAAATTAACAAAAGTTAAAAATGGCAGTTTATCTAACCACAAAAAAAATTATAAAAGATTGGACTGATTATAATGGACATATGAATGTTGCCTATTATGTTTTAATTTTTGATCAATATGGTTCTGAAGTTTTATTAACTAGATTTGACATGGGTGAACACTCAGCAAAAACTACGAAGAAAAGTACTATGGTTGTTGAGTCTCATATTACATACAATCAAGAGGTAAAAGAAGGTGAGGAAGTTGATGTTAACCTTGTTTACTGTAATCATGACAAGAAAAGAATTCTTTACAAATTAGAGATGATACATAAAGAAAAAAAATACTTAGCTGCAACCTTGGAAGCTTTATCATTATATGTTGATTTAGGTCAAAGAAAAGTTGCTGAATTTGAAGACGAAAAAATAAAATTAATGGATAATTTTATATCTGAGAATAAGAATGGTTTTAAGAGTGACGATTTAAAATTTTTAACAAAATTAAAAAAATAATTTACTTTGCATCATGCATCGTATTTACAATTATAACACCAATTACAATCATAGTTAGACCTATTATGGTAGGTATATTTGGTATTTCCTTATATTTAAATATCCCCACTAAAGATAATGCAACAATTCCAACTGCTGACCAAGTTGCGTAAGTAATCCCTATTGGTAATATTTGCATAACATGAGCCATTAAAAACATGCAGACACTAATGGCTATTACAGAAATTGCGGCAGGTGCCAGTTTTGTAAATCCATCAGTAGCTTTTAACGACCCAGTTGCAACAACCTCACATAAGATCGCAGCAATTAATAATATATATGCTTGGGTCAATGTCATGAGATCCTTATATATAGTGACAAATTAAAATTCTAGATATAAAATAATATAATGGAAATTAATTTATTATCAGGTGCTCTAGGAGCAGAAGTTAAGGGAATTGATTTAAAAGACTCATCAATAGAAAATTGGAATAAGATTAATAGCTTATTACTCGAACACAAAGTATTATTTTTTAGGGATCAAAAAATATCAGCAGAAGAACAACTAAACTTAGCAAAACGATTTGGTCCATTAGAAAAGCATATTTACGTAAAGGGTAGAAAAGAATACCCTGAAATAATTAGAATTATTAAAGAACCTGATGAAAAAAGACAATGGGGAGAAACATGGCATACTGATGTCAGCTATAATCCAAAACCAACAAAAGTGATCATACTTAAATCTGTCGAAGTTCCTCCAGTGGGAGGAGATACAATGTTTTCAAATATGGAATTGGCTTATGAATCATTAGATGAGAAGATTAAAGATAAAATCAAAGATAAAAAAGCTGTACATTCTTCTTTAGGAGCAGCAGCTTTTACTGAGTCATACAAAGCAATGGAAGGAAATGGAAATTTGGATGAATATTCAAATGCTCATCCAATTGTTAGGACTCATCCAGAAACTGGAAAAAAAATATTATTTGTTAATTCGATGTACACAAAAAGAATTGTAGGATTAGATAAAGAAGAAAGTGATGAAATTTTAAATGAGATTTTTAGACATCAAGAAAGATTAGATTTTACTTGTAGATTTAAATGGACGGAAAATGCTGTTGCAATTTGGGATAACAGAAGCACACATCACCAAGGTTTAACAGATTTCTTTCCTGGACGTGGACTTGGACATAGAAGAGTAATGGATAGAATTGCAATTGAGGGTGACAACCCAAATTGAAAATTATGAAAAAAATAATCTTAGTATTATTTTTTTTTTTGATTGTAACATCATCAAAATCAGAAAATTATATATCTGGACAAATTATTGAAAATAATTTCAAAATTAGTCATGGTGTTACATTTGAATTACCAAAAGGAAAATTTATACTTTTTGACAAATGGAAATGGTTCTATGGAAACGTCACTATTAGAGATTATGGTTTAATTAAAGTAGAAAATAATATTGTTTCAGATATTATATATATTGCAGAATTAAATACTGGGGCTCAGTACATTGGTTCTTTATCACAATGGGTAGAGGAAATTTTTTTTAAAGACAAATATGATGGCTGCTATGAAAGACCAGAATACTATTTAGTAAAATACTATAAAAAAGGAATGTCATACAATTGTATGGTAGTTAGACATTTGGATTCAAATAAAGAACTGTATAGTCCTGATGACCCACATACTTTAGGTCCAGTAAAATTAAGGAATTGGTTAATAGATAATCCAAGTATTACTTTTTCTGATACTTTTTTAACAACATATCATGATTACTATTCTGCAAGAGCATCTGGTATAGCATATTCATTTACTCATTCTATTAATCCTGAATTCTATGGTGGTCCTATTACTAATTTTTCGGATGAGAAACAAAGTGAATATCACAAAAATAATATTAATAATTATCCAGAAGTTAAAAACTTTATGGATAAATGGGTGGCTATTTCATCATTAGAACACAAAGTCTTTGAAGAGAATGTAAGGTCTAGAAAAGAACATCAGCTCGAGTTTAGGAATATATCTAATGCCACATTTGATAATCAAAATAATGATGATAATTTAATTGATAAAATTTTAGAATTAAAAAAACTTTTAGATGAGGGTATTATTACAAATGAAGAGTTTACTAAAATGAAAAAAAGAATATTAAATTAAAAAAATGAATTTTGACTATGTAATTGTAGGTGCTGGATCTGCTGGCTGTGTGCTTGCAAACAGATTATCTGAAAATGAGAATAATAAAGTTGCAATTATAGAGGCTGGAGATTCAAGTGATATTTGGAAGGTAAAGATGCCTCTTGCTCTTTTATACACGATGCATGATCCAAAATTTAATTGGAAATATTACTCAGAGCCAGAGCCCTATTTAAATAATCGTAGAGTATTTTGTCCAAGAGGTAAAATGATTGGGGGATGTTCCTCACATAATGGCATGGTATTTGTAAGAGGAAACAAAGATGATTACTCTAGATGGGAAGATTTTGGATTAAAAAACTGGTCTTATGAGAAAGTTTTACCTTACTTTAAAAAACTTGAGACATGGTCTGAAGGTGAAAGTCAATATAGAGGCTCATTAGGACCAATGCCAATAAATCAGTCTAAGAATTCTAATCCATTATTTAAAGCTTTTATTGATGCGGCTGGTCAAGCTGGACACAGAACTAATATTGATATGAATGGAGAAGAACAAGAAGGATTTGGAATGTTTGATACAACTATGCATGAAGGGGAAAGAGCCGGTGTTGCAAAATACTATTTGAACCCAGTTTTAAAAAGAAAAAACCTTACAGTGTTTAAAAATTCATTTGTTGAAAAAATTTTATTTGAAGGAAAAAAAGCTATCGGTTTTAAAGTGAAAATTAATGGTAAGTTAGAAAAAATTTATGCAAGTAAAGAAGTAATTTTAAGTGGTGGATCAATAAATTCTCCACAACTCTTAATGTTATCTGGAATAGGTGACGCAAATCACTTAAAAGATAAAGGAATTGAAATTGTTAATGATGTAAAAGGTGTTGGAAAAAATTTACATGACCACCTGGAAACTTATATACAACAAGAATGTAAAACACCTAATACATTATATACTTATACTAAATTAATACCAAAAGTCTTTGCTGGTATACAATGGTTTTTGTTTAAGTCTGGCCCTTGTTCTAAATCATTCTTAGAAGCTGGCGGTTTTGCAAAATCTTCGCCACAAAGAAAAGTTGCAAATATTCAATTTCATTTTTTTCCATCTTTTGTAATAAATCATGGTCTTGAAGATCCTAAAACACACGGTTATCAATTGCATGCAAGTCCAAACCACCCAAAAAGTAGAGGTAATATAACCCTTAATTCATCTGATCCATATGATTATCCAAGAATTTTATTTAACTATCTAAAAGAAGAAGAAGATTTAATACAAACTAGAGAATGTATTCACGTTGCAAGAAAAATTTTATCGCAACCAGCTTTAGTAGAACATGCGGGTAATGAAGTAGGACCCGGTTCTAATGCACAATCAGATGATGAATTAGATGATTATATAAGATCAAAGGCAGATACTGCGTATCACCCATGTGGCACCTGTAAAATGGGTGTAGATGAAATGGCAGTAGTTGATGAGAGTTTAAAAGTAAAAGGGATACAAAACCTAAGAGTTGTAGATGCTTCAATAATACCAGAAATTCCAAGTGCAAATCTAAATGCACCTGTGATTATGATAGCAGAAAAGGCCTCTGATATAATTTTAAATTCGTATAATTAATTTATTTTTTTTGATATATCAGCGGTATGAATGTCAGAAATAATAACACTAAGGGTATTTTTTTTATACTTGGTGGTATGGCACTCTTTTCAGTTCAAGACTCACTAATAAAATTTATATATGAAGATGTTGCGCTATATGAATTGTATTTTGGAAGAACAGTCGTTGCGGCCATTTTATTATCATGTTTTTTAATTTTATCTAAAAAAAAAATTGTTTTTAAAACTCATTATCCAATTTTAACTACAATAAGAGTAACACTTTTTTTTGGAGGATTTAGTTTTTTTTATATATCGTTAACATTTATGTCATTAGCAATGGCAAATGCATTATTTTTTTCATGTCCATTTTTTATGTCTATATTTGCAAAATTTTTTTTAAAAGAACAAATAGGGATTAGGAGATGGTCAGCAATTGTAGTTGGGTTTATTGGGGTGTATATAATATTAAATCCAGACTTTAATAATTTTAATTACTTTAAGTTGGCGCCTGTAGCGTGTGCTTTATGTTACGCAACATCAATGACAATTACAAAAATAACATCTGAAAAAGATAATATTTATACCCAAATGATATGGCTATACATATTCGCAATATTATTAAGTATTATAATTTATTTTATAACTGGTGATGGAAAATTTAATACGTTCTCTGATCCAACTATGAAGTTTATATTTAGAGAATGGTTTTCAAACACTACCGTGTCATTGCCATATATTATTTTTATGGGGATTATTGCATCAGTGTCTTTTTATTGTGTTTTTTCGGCTTATAGCGTTGCATCGCCTTCTGTAGTTTCATTATTTGAGTATTCTTTAATAATTTGGGCGATGTTAGCTGGATACATACTATTTGAAACAATACCTGAGCCAAGAACTTTTGCTGGTGCAGCTTTAATAATTGCAGCAGGTGTATATATTTATATTAGAGAGAAAAAACGAGATCAAATGATTGCAACTGATACACCAAACAGATGAAAAAAAATTATATACCCATAATAAATATATCTTCAATTTTAAATAATAACTTCACATCTAATACATCATATAAGATAATAAAAAAAATTGAGAAAGCTTCAATTGAAGTAGGTTTCTTTCAAATCATAGGTCATAAATTAGATGTAAAAAGAATTTGTAATATAGGAAAAAAATTTTTTAATTCTTCAAGGAGTAATAAAATAAAACTAGCTCCAAATAAATGGAATAAAAAAAATAAACATACTTATAGAGGGTATTTTCCAAATGATGTTAATGGTAAAGAAGGTTTAGATATTGGTGATTTAAAAGTTTCAGAAAGATATTCAAAAAAATTAAATAATCAATATATAGAATATTTAAATCTTAATAAATCGATTGATAAACAATCTATTAAAGATTTATCGGATTATTTTGAAAAAGTTTTTTTGTTAGGAGATACGTTGTTTAAATGTATTTTATCAATATACGGAAATGATATAAATAATTCAAAAAAAGTTTTTTCAAGAAAGAAAACTTTAAGTACACTGAGATTTAATTACTACCCAAACCAAAAAAAACCTGTTGAAATTTCTAAACAAGATGGTGTGGCTCTTGGATGTGAAACTCATGTGGATAGCGGAATATTCACTATTTTATATCAAGACAAAAAAGGTGGTCTCCAAGTTCAAGACAGAATAAGTAAAAAATGGTATAATGTTCCTTTTAATAAAAAAGCATTAGTGGTAAATACAGGAAGAGCATTAGAATTTTTAACTAAAAAAAAATTTAAAGCAACAAATCATAGAGTTTTATGGAACAAAAAAAAAAGAATGTCAGTGCCTTTCTTTTTTGAGCCTTCCTATGATTTCAAAATGCATCAATCGTTTTTAAAACAAAAAAAAACAAAAAATCATGGAATTAATTATGATAAATTTTTAAATAACTCTTTAAAAAAATTTATTGAATATCAAAGGTAAAAATGGATCAAGTTATTATACTGGCAAGCTTTTACCCAAAACAAGACAAAATTAATGAAGCTAAAAATATTATATTTTCTATGATTGAACCCTCAAGATCTGAGGAAGGAAATAAAGTCTATAATTTTTATGAGGAGAAAGATGAAAAGAATAATAAAATTATTTTTCATTTGTTTGAAGTATATAATCATGCAAAAGCTTTAGATTTTCACAGAAATACAAATTATTATAAAGACTATAGGTTAAAAATAGTTGATCTATTAGAAAAACCTATAGAAGTTAAAATTTTAAATTCCTTAAACTCAATTTAAAATTTAGGCTAATAACCTAAATCTTTATCTATTTGATTAAGTAATTTTTTATTTTCAATAAAAAGTTTTAAATTTTTTACAAATAAATCTAATGTCATTTTTACGTAATTTCCATCATCATCAGATGAAACGTGTGGTGTAATTACTAAATTTGGTGTTTTCCAAAGTCTTGAGCTTTTATCTATAGGTTCAGGTTTAAATACATCTAAAATGGCACCTGCAATTTCTTTACTTTCAAGTTTATCGCATAATACATCGTAATCTAAAGCAGATTGTCTGCCAATATTTATTATTCCACAAGATGGCTTTAGTAAATCTAATCTTCTTTTATCAATCAAATTTTTAGTCTCTGGTGTCTCAGGTAGTGCAAGATATAAAATATCTGCTTTTGGTAGTACCGAATCTATTTTATCTACTGTAATAACATCAGAACAACCTTCAACTTTTTTTCCTTTTTTATTGACTCCAATTATATTGGCTCCAAGTGGTGCCACAAGTTTAGCCATAGAAGAACCTAATGAACCCGTTCCTACAACGATAACATTTTTTCCAGCTATAGGATTTCCAAAAGTAGATACAAATTCTTTATTCTTCTGATTTGTAATAATTTTAGGTAAATGGTTTTGAAGCATCAAAACACTCATTAAACCAAATTCTCCAGCTTTCTTAGCATGAACACCACTGCTATTTGTGATTTGTAATCCATCAAAGGTCCAATTAAAAGGGAACAAATGCTCCACTCCTGCAGCGGTACAATGAATCCATTTTAAATTTGGAGCAAGACTCTTTAGGTTTTTTGTAGGAAAATCATAGGTAAGTAAAATTTCTGAATTTAAAATTGATGAATTAAAATTATCTTCATCCCAATCAATAAAAAATTCTACCTGATCTTTAATTTTGGGTTCTTTTTCAAAAGCTTTTTCAATATGTTCCTTTGTAATTGTAAAATTTTTTTCACCTTCTAAATCACATGGAAAAGTGCCAGGTCGACCATGATTATTTTTAACATGTATTTTTAATTTCTTATTTTTCAAAATATTCCCTTTTTTTCTATTTCTGATAATTTTTCAAATATAACTTGATCTCTATCTTTCATAGACATATTTTCTGTTTCAAACTGTAATTTCATTATATGTGATCCTATTGATTTCAGTAATTTTTTATCATCAATATTTCTTTTTGGAGCTTTTAGAACTGTATCTTGTCCATATGTTTTAATTGTATCTACATATTTTTTTGGTTGTTCTGGTTCCTTTCCCTCTTTTAATTCTGTTATAGATTTTTTAATGTGTCTTCTGTAAGCCATGATACCTTGATCAGTAGGCATTAAATGTTCAGATTTATGTGCACTTATAGTTCCCATACTTTCAACGGCTTCCGTATCTCCAGGGCTTTTTTGTTTTTCTTCTGGACTTCTGTTAGAAATTTCACCAGCTTCAATTTTTTCATATCCTTCATTATTATCATATTCTATGGGATCTCCCCTATCTCCAAAATTTGCCCAAGCAATTGCTACACAACTGTGATCATCAGTCGGAACTACCCACCTCGTAAACGAACTTCTTCCAAAATATTTAGTTTTTGTCCCGTCGGCAGCAAATGCAGACCCGGCTTGTGTAAAATTAGGTAAAATTAATTCATTAATTCTAATCCAAACATTTTCTTCAACTCTTCTAATGTTTGCGCCAAGATATTGAATACCTTTTTCATAAAATTGAATTTCTCCTAGTTGAGCAAAGCCTTCTGAAAACTGAATTCCTGAACTTTGTCCATGTAGAAATGAAGTATGGACAGGGTCCATTATAGCATCTAATACTTGTATCCAATTACAATTATATTTTACTAAGTAAGGACTTCTTTTTTCATAAGAAATTTCATAACTATCGTAATGTGGAAACTCAGGTATTTTATCCATTGGTCCTAAGTAGGCAAAAATTATTCCATTAAATTCTTTTACTGGATACGCGCCAAGTCTAAATTTATCTCTAATTAATTTTGCTTGTTTTGAATCGGATTCCTCTCCAGGAGTTTCTAATATTTCCCCATCGATAGAAAAAAGCCAACCATGATAACAACACCTAATTCCATTATTCTCAGTTTTTCCAAATGCAAGAGATGCTCTTCTATGTGTACAATATTTGTGCACTAATCCTATTTGATGATTTTTTGTTCTAAATATTACTAATTCTTCACCAAGTATTTTAATTTCTAAAGGTATATTGCTTACTTTAGACGATAATGATACTGGGTGCCAAAATCTTCTTAAATATTCACCCCCAGGGGTTCCTTGACCTGTGTGAGCAAGCAACTTATCGTAATCATATTTAATAGGTTGATCATAACCTGTGTATTTTTTTGTAATGAAACTCAACAGCAATCTCCTTTAAAAACCTTAAATCCAAAGAATCTATTTTATTGAAATCTGGATAATTCGCAAATAAATTCGTTTTATAATTAAAGTTTAGTATGCCAATAAATCAAAAAAATAAAAATACAATCTTAGGATTGCCCTCTGAATATTATAATAATAAAACTTTTTGGAAAAAAGAGTGTGATACAGTTTTATCAAATAATTGGCTATTTGTAGCATTTGCTCATGATTTAAAAAATCCAGGTGATGCTTATCCAGTATCAATTGCTGGAAAACCAATTTTAATAATAAAAGATCAAAAAAGTAAAATATCTGCATTTCATAATGTTTGTAGTCATAGATGTTTAAAGTTAGTAAATCAAAAAAAAAATTTGGGAAAAATAATTATATGTCCTTATCACTCTTGGACATATGATCTAGAAGGTAATTTAAAAGCTGCTCCACATATAGGTGGACCAAATAAACATAAACCTAAAGGATTTAATTTTAAAAAACATGGACTTAAACCAGTAAGAATTCATATTTGGAATGATTGGATTTTTATAAATATAAATGGTAAAGCAAAAAAATTTAGTGATTATGCTAAACCTTTATTTTCAAAACTTAAAAATATAGATTTTAAAAAGCTAAAGTATATTACAACATTAGATTTTGGAAAAATAAATACCAATTGGAAATTTTTAATTGAAAATTTTATTGAGCCTTATCACGTTCAATTTGTTCATAAAAAAACAACTAATCAACCCTTAAAGGATCATTATACTATTGTTGATGGTCTTTGCTATGGAAGTGGTGTTGATGTAAATCAGGAAGATAATCATAACAGAAGTGCTTTATCGGTTTCTTCAAAATATTTATCTCTGTTTCCTAATTTTATAATAGGTACTTATTACCCTAATCAAATTGGAGTTTACCTAAATATCCCAATAAATGCTGAATCGACTACTCAAAAGAGAGTAATATATACAATAGATGGAAAAAGCATGTCTAAAGAAGAGATTGATATTACTAAAAAGATATGGTGGAGTGTACATAAAGAAGATCATGAAATTTGTGAAAGACTTCAAGAAGGCAGAGCTTCACCAGCATCGGGCAAAGGTGGTTTGCTATCCCCACACTGGGAAAAGGGAGTTAAAGCATTTCAAAAATTAATTATGAAAGATACTTTAAAAAATAAAAAATTAATGAAAGGAAAAAAAAATGTCTAAAGATGCAAACAATGTTTATAGACTTGCTCATACTATGATTAGAGTGAAAGATCTTGAAAGTTCATTTAATTTTTATTGTAAAACATTGGGTATGAAAATATTGAGAAAAACAGATTATCCTGATGGAAAATTTACCAATGCCTTTATAGGTTATGGAAAGGAAACAGAGTCTCCTTGTCTTGAATTAACTCATAATTGGGACCAAAAAGATGATTATGATAAAGGAAATGGATGGGGACATATATGTATAGAAACACCTGATGTTTATAAAGCTTGTGAAGACCTAGAAAAACTTGGCGTAAATATAACTAGAAAGCCAGGTCCGATGAAACATGGAACAAGAGTAATAGCATTTTGTGAAGATCCTGATGGTTATAAAGTTGAATTAAATGAACCGATAAAAACATAAAAAAGAAAGGTATAAAATGTCAAAAAAACCTCAACTATATAAGTTTAAAGATATCGAACATCGTCTTCAAACTTTAGAGCCAGGCAAAAGTTATATAAAACCATTTGTTACCAGTAAAGTAAGTGACACTATGTGTGGTGGGCTAAATTTTTTAAATAAAGTTTCTGTACCATGGGATTTGACTTGTGATGAAATTATTTATTGTATGGAAGGATCTTTTCGTTTGACTTGTGATGGTGAGTCTTATGTCTGCAATCCAGGTGATGTACTTTATGTGCCTAAAGATAATCATATAGCATATGAATGTGATGAAAAATGTGTAATATTTTATGCTGCCTATCCTCATGATTGGAAGCAAAAAGCAGGAATTACATTTGTCCCTGGTATTGATCCTGAGGATATGCCAAAATAAAAAAGTTTAAGGAGATTTTAATGAGCAAAAATGAAAAAATTTATTATGAAAACTTCAAAGATGCTGTTGAACGTAATAGAAAACAAATTCCAGCGGTTCATAAAAAATTAAAAAATGCTGGCGTAAAATATGTTCTTTCAAGCTGGATTGATCTCCATGGAATCCCAAAATCAAAACCTGTTCCAATGAGTGATTTTGAACAATTATGTTTAGGTAAAGGACCTCAATTTGCAGTGCACTCTATCTCTTTTGTTCCAGAGCTCACGCCTGCTGATTCAGATCAAGTAATGTTACCAGACTTAAACTCTGTATACATTTGCCCCTGGGATAAAACTACCGCAATAATATTTGCTGATCTTTTTTGGGAAGAAAAACCATACAACGTTTGCCCACGACAAGCATTAAAAAGAGCCATGCAGAAAGCACAGGATTCAGGCTACGTAGGTATGGCTGGTATTGAGCCAGAATTCATCGCGATGAAGTATGATGAAAATGGCAAGCCTGTTAAAGCAATTGATAATGATCCGGCTAAAGGAATAAGACCTAGAAGGCAAGCTTTTGGCTATGATGTTGAACATACGTTAGACTCAATGCATTTTTTAAAAGAATTGATGGACATTTTAAATGATCTTGGTTGGATGTTGCATGATGTTGTTGCTGAAGGTGCCTATTCTCAATTTGAATTAGATTTTCATTACACAAATCTATTGGAGATGGCTGATAGATTAGTTTTCCTCCGAATTCTTTTAAAAGAAATAGCTAAAAAAAATAATATGTTTGTTACTTTTATGCCAAAACCAACAATAGGTGACTGGAGATCTGGAGCTCACATAAACTTTTCAATGCATGATAAAAGTGGAAAAAATATTTTTAAGGAAAAAAATAATTGGTCTAAACATTCTATGTATGCCGTTGGAGGATTGATGAAACATGCTGAAGCTTTAACATCTATCACATGTTCAACAGTCAATTCGTATAATGGATTAGTGCCAAGAGTTGGAGGATTTGAAGGTGGAACCGTTACTTGGGCGCCAACAAATATTACTTATGGACACAACAACAGATCTGCACAATTTCGATTACCACAAAATAGATATTGTATTGAAAATAGAGCTGCAGATATGACTATGAATGTTTATTTGGCTCTTGCTATAACAATGGCAGCAGCTGTTGAAGGTATTGAAAAAAAAATAAATCCAGGTGATCCTACAGATCAAGATTTATATGATATGTCTGAAAGCGAATTTAAAAGACTAGGAATTAAGAGACTACCAAGAAACTTATTAATGGCATTAGATGCATTTAAAAAAGATAAATTAATTGATGATGTTTTGGGGGCAGTAATGAAAAAATCATTACTTGCGTATAAAAATGATGAATGGGAAAGATACCATCAAGCAGTTACCGACTGGGAAGTTAAAGAATATTTAAGACTTTATTAATTAATGAAAGATTTTAATAAGTTTGAATTGGGTAATATCAAACTTTTATCCGGTAAAATCTTAAAGTCAGCAAAATTAGTTTACAAAACATACGGTACACTAAATAAAAAAAAATCAAATGTAGTGATACTTCCAACTTTTTACACCGGGACTCATATTAGAAATGAGGGCTTCATTGGAAAAAACAGAGCATTAAATCCTAATAAATATTTTATTATTTCAATAAATATGTTTGGAAACGGATTATCATCTTCTCCAAGTAATTCAAAAAAAAATCAACAAGGATCAAAATTTCCAACAGTTACACTTTGGGATAATGTTAATTGTCAGCATAAATTAATTACAGAGAAATTAAAAATTAAAAAAATAGCTCTAGTTACTGGATGGTCGATGGCAGGATGTCAGTCATATCAATGGGCTGCTCAATACCCTAACATGGTAAAATCAATTTTACCATTTTGTGCATCATCAAAGACCTCAATTCATAATCATGTTTTTTTAGAAGGCGTAAAATCAGCTTTAACTTCAGATAAAAATTGGAATGGTGGTAATTACAAAAAACAACCAATAGCTGGTTTAAAAGCTTTTGGTCGTGTTTATGCTGGTTGGGCATTTTCACAAGATTTCTACAGAGAAAAACTTTACAAAAAAATTGGATACAAAGATGTAGAGAGTTTACTTAAAGATTGGGAAAATGATCATGCTAAAAATTGGGATGCAAATGATTTGCTTCTCAAACTTAAAACATGGCAATTAAACGATATTAGCAAAGGACCAATTTACAAAAGTAATTATGTTAAAGCTCTTAGATCAATTAGAGCAAAAACAATTTTGATGCCTTGTAATCAAGATCTTTACTTTAGAACTGAGGATAATCTTATAGAACATCAATATATTTCTAGATCAAAGATTAAACCGATAGACTCAAGTTTTGGGCATTGTGCTGCAAATCCTGGTAATGATAAAAACTTTCAAGATAAACTTGATAAAAATATCAAGGATTTATTAAATTGATTTGATAAATATTGAAAATATTACAAATTTAAGATATTGTAGAAATATAAAGCGATACATAACTCGTCGTTACATCTTTTACGGAAGTGGGATCAGGTCGACTTTTTTAAATTTTAATATTTAAAGGAGAAAAGATGAAATTTGGATATTTTTGCAACACTACTAATTGGACAAAAAAACCCTACGATAAGCTTCTTGATGAAACAAAAGAAATTACTGAATACTGTGATCAAAATAACTGGGACTCAATCTGGTATACTGAACATCATTTTAATCATGAGGGAATGGAAGCTTGTACAAACCCGTTAATGATGGGAGTTGATGCTGCCGCTAGAACAAAAAACATCAGAATAGGACAAGCGTGTAATGTAATTACTTTTCACAATCCTATAAAAATGGCAGAAGATATTGCTTTATTAGATCAAATTTCAAAAGGAAGAGTAGAGGTAGGTGTTGGAAGAGGAATTTATGGAAGAGAAGCTATAAATTTAAATGTTGAAGCTGACATGAAAGATCAAGCAAAAAATTTTAGATTATTTTCAGAAACATTAGACATATTAAAAAAAGCATGGTCAGAAGAGTTCTTTAGTCATAAAGGTGAATTTTATACTTATCCTGCTCCAGATTATGTATGGCAACATGATATGAGTCCACCTAGCGAAAAATTTATGAATATGGAAAATAATACAATGAAAAAAATTAGTGTTGTTCCAAAACCATATCAAAGACCCTTCCCACCAATTCATCAAGTTGTTGACGGTATAAGATCTATTGAATGGGCAGCACAACAAGGGATTAATATAATTATGTGGATACCAACTGTAAAAGCTTTAAAAATTAAATTTGAAGCATATAAAAATGCAAGGTCAGAAGCTGAAAAAAGAAATGTTCCTATGGGTGAAGGGATTAGTCTTGTAAGAGATATGTTTGTTGCAGATACGATGGAAGAAGCTAAAGAAAAAGCAGGTGAGCACATGGTTAATTACATGAGGTGGGTTTGTCACTGGAGAGGACTTGGAAACCACATGGATCCAGGAGAAGAATTACCACAAACAAAAGGTAAATTAGATTTGTTGAATTATGAATTTTTGCATAAAAGAAACATGCTTTTTGGAACGCCAGAATATGTAACTGAAAAAATTCATGAGCTTAAATCAGAGTTAAATCTTCAAAATCTTCAAGTATGGTCAAATTTTCCCGGTATCAAACACGAGGATTGTATGAAGAGTATTAAACTTTTCACTGAAAAGGTAATGCCTAATTTTCAAGATGATTTAAATACTGAAGTTAAAAAAGTTTCGTGATTCAAAAAAAAAGGCTCCTCACTGGAGGGCAAGCTGCAGTAAAATCTTTAAAAAAAGAAAAAGTAAAACATGTTTTTGGGTTAATTGGTTCTGCAACCATGGAAATGTTTGATGCCTTGTACCATGAAAAAAAAATAAAGTTTATAGGAGTAAGAGATGAAAGAACTGGTACTCATATGGCAGACGGATACGCAAGAGCCTCTAATCAGCCAGGAGTAATATTAGCAGGACAGAATGGTCCAGGCGCAACAAATCTTGTAACAGGTATTGCACAGGCAAAAGCTGCATTTTCACCAGTTATCTCTATAGCAGGTTCATATTCAACAAAAGATAAAATGGAAGATGCATTTCAGGGACTTGACCAACAATCACTATTTAATCCAATTACTAAAAAAACCTGGACTGTAAAAAATACAAAGCTTATTCCTAAAGTATTTAGTGATGCTTTTAGATTGTCAATGTCACCTAGAAGAGGCCCTGTATGCATTAATTTACCAAGAAATATTTTAGCAACTTCTGAAAAATTTAGAATAAATGAAATAGAAAAATCTTATGAAGAAAATATTAATCTTAAATCAAATAACAAATTATTAAAAAAGGTAGTAAATTTAATAAATGGATCAAAAAAAGTAGTAATTATTGTTGGTGCTGGAATTAAATACAATTCTAAATTTAAAAAAGTTACTCGATTAGCTGAATATTTAAATGTACCTATCGTTACTGCCGCAGGTCATGGTGATGCTGTACCATTTGATCATAAATTACATGCAGGACAAATGGGTCCTAGAGGTAATCCTGTTGCTTCCAAATTAGTAAAAGAAGCAGATATAATAATTGCACTTGGAACAAGACTTGGTTTTAATTCAACTTTTTATTCTTATGAAAATATAAATAAAAAAGCAAAAATCATTCAAGTAGAATTAGAAAAGAAAATGATCGGAAGATACTTTCCAGTTAAAATAGGTATATATGCCGATGCAGCGACATTTGCTGATCAATTATACAATGAAATTAAAAAAACAAAATTAACTACTAATTTAAAAGAGTGGACAACTATATATCTTAACGAAAGAAAAAATTTTTTAATCGATAGAGATAAAATAAAATTTAAAAACTACCCAATACAACCAAAGGGCTTATTTAAACAACTCAGACAAGTTCTACCAAAAAATTCTGCAATTACATTAGATGCTGGAACACTTTGTTTGCAAGCAACTGATGCACTAGAATACTACAACCCACCTTCTCTTTTCACGCCATTAGATTTTGGATTGGTAGGGTTTTCTTTTGCGTGTGGATTAGGTGTAAAAGTAGCTAAACCAAATAAAAAAGTGATTAGTTTAATGGGTGATGGCGGATTTGGAATGACAATATCAGAACTTAGCACTGCAGTCGAATACGGAATTAATACTATTACAATTGTAATGAATAATAAAAGTTGGGGAGCGGAAAAAGCATATCAAAAAGATTTTTTTGGAAAAAGATATCTTGGAGCTGATATCTCTAGTCCACCTTTTGATAAAGTTGCAGAACTTTATGGAGCTAAAGGTTTTAAAGTAACTAAAACTTCTGAGATTAATCAAGCTGTTAAAGCAGCTTTGAAGATCAACAAACCAGTAGTGATAGATGTTGATGTGGACCCGAAAGCATTATACAGTTTTAGAAGAGATAGTTTCAAACATAGAATTAAAAAATGAAATTAGAATTAAGAAAATTTAATAAATTTGTAGATAAAACATTTATTGAAGGTGGAAAAGAGGCAAAAGAACCGGTTCTCTTAGTTTCTGTTGCGGCTGTTTTTAAAAACCCTTGGCACAACCAAGGTTTTGTGGAAGATTTAAAACCTGTAATTTTAGATTTAGCACCAAAACTTGGAGATATATTAGTTCCTGAATTGATAAAAGAAATAGGATCGCCAGAAAAAATTTTGGCTTACGGAAAAGCTGGAGTAGTTGGTTTAGATGGAGAAATTGAACATGCTTCAGCTTTTATTCATACACTAAGATTTGGAAATAAATTTAGAGATGCCGTAGGTGGTACATCATATTTAAGTTTTACAAATACAAGATCTCCTGCTGGCTCTAAAATATCTATACCTATGATGCATAAAACAGATTCAGGGCTTCGACCATATTATTTGACTCACGAGTTTACAATTCATGATGCACCATTTGATAATGAAATAGTAATAGCCATAGGTGGATCAACGAGTGGAAGAGCTCATGCCCGTACTGGTGATAGGTACCAAGATATGAAGGAAATGGGAATTGAACCTAAATAAAATAAATGATCAGTGCTACAGACACTAAAAATACTTTTTACATATTAAACAAAAAAGAAAAAACTCCAATTATATTTATACATGGTGTTGGTTTGAACCATACAATTTGGATTCCACAAATAAATTTTTTTGATAATACTGTAGTTACGTATGATATTCTTGGACATGGAAAAACTCCATTAGTAAAAAATAACTTAAGTTTTAATGATTTTTCTATTCAATTATTAAACTTAATAGATGAATTAGATATTGATAAAATTCATCTTGTTGGCTTTTCTATTGGGTCATTGATAGCAAGAGATTTTGCTGCTAAATATAATTCAAGGCTTAAAAGTTTAACATTGTTGTGTTCAATTTTTAATAGATCAGCAGAGCAACAAAGAATAGTTAATGATAGATTTGAATTATCAAAAAAAAATGGATCTTTATCAAAACAGGCTCTTAAGAGATGGTTTACCGATGAATATCTGGAAAAATATCCTGATACATATCATAAAATTATATCAATTTTGAAATCTAATAATATGCAAAATTTCCTAAAAGTTTATGAGTTATTTGTAAAACATAAAGATGAGGAAATTTTTGATAATATAAAAGTAAATACCCTAATTATGACGGGCGAAAATGATATTGGCTCAACTCCAGAAATGTCTAAAAATTTAAGTAAGCATATTGCAAATTCTCAAGTTAAAATCGTTCCTAAAGGAAAACATCTATGTAGTATTGAGTGTTCAGATGATGTAAATAACGCTATTAAAGATTTTATAAAAAATGAGTAAATTAAAACAATACAAAATGTTTATTGGTGGAAACTGGGTTGATTCTGAAACCAAAAAAATATTTGAAACTTTAAATCCAGAAAATAACAAACCATGGGCTTTGGTTCCTGAAGCAAGTTCAAAAGATGTTGATAATGCAGTCAAAGCTGCTCATAAAGCTTTTGAGGGAGAATGGCCAAAACTTTTACCTAGGGAGAGAGCAAAATTTCTAAGAGCAATTGGTCAAAAGTTAAGAGACAATGCTGAATTATTAGGCAAAGTAGAAACTATAGATACAGGTAAACTTTTTAGAGAAACAAATAAACAAGCAAATTACATTGCCGAATATTATGATTATTATGCTGGTCTAGCTGATAAGGTTGAGGGTACAGTTTTACCAATTGATAAACCAAATGTTCAAGCGGTAACTACTAGGATACCTATTGGAGTAATAGCAGCTATTGTGCCTTGGAATTCACAAATGTTTCTCACAGCAACTAAACTTGCTCCAGCATTAGCTATGGGCAATACTGTTGTTATCAAATCCTCTGAACTTGCACCAGCAGTCATGTTTGAATTTGCAAAATTAATTGAAGAAACAGGAATTCCTAAAGGAGTTGTTAATGTGATAACTGGTTTTGGCAATCCTTGTGGTAAAGCACTGACTGCACATAATTTAGTGGAAAAAGTTGCATTTACTGGTGGTCCAGAAACAGCAAGACATATAATTAGAAATTCTGCTGAAAATTTATCTGAAGTAAGTTTAGAACTTGGTGGAAAAAGTCCAGTTGCAGTTTTTGATGACGCTCATCAAGAAAATGCAATCAATGGTATTACTGCTGGTATTTTTGGAGCTAGCGGACAAAGTTGTATTGCAGGATCTAGATTATATTTACAAAAAGGAATTTATAATGAGTTCTTAGAAAAGTTAATTAATAGAGCAAATAAAATTAAAATTGGTACCCCAATGGATCCTGACACTGAAATGGGTCCTTTAAGTAATTTCAAACAATTAGAAGTTATTGAAAAAAATATTAAACTTACAAAAGAACAAGGTGGTACTATAAAATGTGGTGGAGAAAGACACCCATTTTCAAATGAAGGTTATTACTTTCCACCTACTATTATAGAATGTGAAAACCATAATTTACCAACGGCAGAAAATGAATTATTTGGACCTGTATTATCTGTAATGAAATTTGATACTGAAGATGAAGTAATTAAAAAAATGAATGATAATCAATATGGATTATCATCTGGTGTCTATACTAGTGATTTTTCCAGAGGATTAAGAGTTTCAAAAGCAATAAGAGCAGGAATCACATTTGTAAATACATATAGATTAATTTCACCCTCTGCACCTTTTGGAGGAATAAAAGATAGTGGTTATGGTAAAGAGGCAGGCATAGACTCTATAAAAGATTACACAAGGGTAAAAACAACTTGGTATTATACTTCTGACGAACCAACTCTTGATCCTTTTTCAATTAGATAGTGCCAATTAAACATATTTTAATTTTATTATTTATAATGGCTACCCATGGAAGCGCATTTCCACTAGCTAAACTAGTTCTAAATAATTCTGTTCCACCTATATTAATGGCCTCATTGAGAATGGGTTTAGTTCTATTAATACTTATTCCTTTTTGGAGATTTAAAATACCGAATAGAAAATATATAAAACCATTGATATTTTTTTCAATTTCTATGGGTGTAATGGTTTATGTTTTCATGAATTTGTCTTTAAAAAACTCTAGTTTTATTTCACCTATTATTATTGGAGCTCAACTTGCAATACCTTTTGGAGTTTTGGCAAGCAGTTTAATGCTAAATGAGAATATAAGTATGAAAAAATGGTTTTATGTCTTTGCTTCTTTTGTTGGAATAGTAATTGTATTTTTTGATCCAGAACTTAAAAATAATATCCTAGGTTTATTTTTTGCTACCCTGATGGCGCTGTTTTTTGGTCTTGCTCAAGTTTACTCAAGAGAATTAAGAAATTTAGATATCTCATTAATAAATGCATTTACTGGATTGTTTGGCTTTATTATTTTAATGATAGCTTCATTTTTTTTTGAAGGAAATGTATTAAATAATACATTAAATATAAATTTAGAATCTTGGATATTAATATTATATCAAGCTTTCATAGTTTCGTTGTTTGCTCACATGTCAATGTTCTATCTTTATAAATTTTATACAGTAGGACAAATTTTTCCCTTCTATTCTTTGTTTCCAATATTTGGTATTCTTCTCACATATTTAATTTTTGGAGAAATTCCTTCAATGTTATTCTTTGTTGGAGCTATTATAGTAATTAGTTCAGTGATTTTACTTCAAAAAAAGGACTAACTTTCTTATTGATATAATTAATAGATGATATTTAATTTAATTATATAAAAATTGATAACTAAAGGGGATAAAATGAAAAAAATATTAGTTGCTGCATTTATATTTGCTATGACTTTATCGGCAAATTCTTTCGCAGACATTAAAATGGGAATTATTTTAGGATTTACTGGTCCGATTGAGTCTTTAACTCCAGCCATGAGAGATTCTGCAAGACTTGCTTTTCAAGAAGCATCTGACTCAGGCTCTTTACTAGAAGGAGAAAAAATATCTATACTAGAAGGTGACTCTACATGTGTAGATAGCGCTGCCGCGACTGCCGCTGCTGAAAAAATGATTTCTGACGGAGTTGCTGCTATTATGGGTGCAGATTGTTCAGGAGTAACTGGAGCAATTGCAACAAACGTAGCTGTACCTAATGGTGTAGTAATGATATCGCCATCGGCAACATCACCTGGATTAACAGATTTAAATGATAATGGTTATTTTTTTAGAACTGCACCATCAGATGCTAGAGGTGGACAAGTTCTTGCAGATATAACTAAAGATAGAAAAATTAAAAGTGTTGCAATTACATACACAAATAACGACTACGGAAAAGGTTTGGCAGACGTTTATGCTGCTGCTGTAAAAGCACATGGTATTAAAGTTACAACTGTTGCAGCACACGAAGAAGGTAAAGGTGATTATACTGCTGAAGTTTCTACATTAGCTGCTGCAGGTGGTGACGCTGTTGCTGTGATTGGTTATTTAGATCAAGGTGGAAAAATGATAATTCAAGGATCATTAGATGCTGGTGCATTTGATACATTTATACTTTCAGATGGTATGATTGGACAGTCTCTAGTTGATAATATTGGAGATGGTTTAAAAAAATCATTTGGTTCAATGCCTGGATCTACAGGTAAAGGTGCCGGAATTTTTGCTAGTGTTGCAAAATCAGGTGGAATAGACTCATCAGGACCTTACACAGGAGAATCTTATGACGCTGCAGCTTTAATAGTATTAGCTATGCAAGCTGGAAAATCAGCTGATAGAGCTTCAATTGCAAAAAATATAATGGGTGTAGCTAATGGGCCTGGAACAAAAATCTATCCTGGAGAACTTAAAAAAGGATTAGATCTTTTAGCTAAAGGCAAAGCGGTTGATTACGAAGGTGCTACTGGAGTAAATTTTACTGACGTTGGTGAAGCCTTTGGATCTTTCTTAGAGCAAGAAATAAAAGGTGGAAAGTTCAAAACAGCCAAACAAAGATAATTATCTAAATTTAAACCCCAGTAGTACTTTTTCTACTGGGGTTTTTTTTGTCTCTTAGATCAGCATTTATTGTAGATGCAATAATTAAAAATAAAAAAGGTATACAAAATAAATTCAAGATTTTCCAACTAGCTAATGAAACTGCAATACCAGCAGATAAACTTCCTAACGCCATAGTTGAGAATACAATTAAATCATTAAAGCCTTGAGCTTTAAATTTTTCCTCTGGTGTATACGTAGTTACAAGCAAACTTGTTCCTGTCACAAAAAGAAAATTCCATCCAATTCCAAGAAATATGAGCCCGATAAAATAACTTGTAAATGAAGGTTCAGGAAAGCTTACTAAAATTGTTAAAATATAAAAAATAACTCCGAAATAAATCATTTTACTGTATCCAAATTTTTTTATCAAATTACCTGTAAATAAAGATGGAAGAAACATTGCCACAAGATGAAATTGAAGAACTAATCCAGTATTTTGCAAACTGATGTTGTGAATTAAGTGCATGCTAATTGGTGTCGCAGTCATCAAAAAAGACATTATAGCATAGGCAAATGCTGCTGATGTTAATGCTTGTAAAAACCTTGGACCCTTTATAAACTCCAAATAGCTTCTAGTTCTTCTTTCATCATTTTTAGAAAACTCTATTTCATTTTTATTTTTAAAAAAAAACAAAAATATAGCTGGAAGAAAAGTTAAAATTGATAATATTAAGTATGACCCAACATACATATGATCACTAAAAAAATTTTTTGTATAATCGGCTAGACTTATACCTATAAATCCAGCAATTATACCTGACAATAATAAATACGAGATAGCTTTAGGTGCCTTATCTTTAGACACACTTTCGGCAGCAGCAAATCGATACTGATGAGTGAATGCACCACTTCCACCAAGTATTAAACAAGATATACAAAACAATATAAAATTTTCTTTAGAAATAGAATAAGCGCCAAGTAAACAAGCAACTGATCCAGCAATTGCTGCGAGAACAAACCCCCACCTTCGACCGATTAAACTCATTACTTTAGCAGCAACTATTGTTGATATTGCTATCCCAACTACATAAATTGATGGAGGTAAAGTTGATAATGTTTTTATTGGGCTCAAATCTGAACCAATAATTCCACTTAAAAAAACTGTTACTGTTGCAGCAGTAAATCCAAAGATTTGACTTAGAATTAATAATATAAGATTTTTGTTCACTATATTTTATTTTTAAACTACTAAGTAATTGGTATCACCAATTAATATGCTTGTCTTTAAAGATATTTTTTTAACTTATTTGAACAAATAACCTTTTGCGTATTCATATATTCTTCATGATTTTGCTCAATAGTTTTAAGCTCATACAAATAGTTAACCATTGTACCGAAAGATCTTTTATACCCAACCTCTGAAATATTGGCATTTATAATTATATCATCAACAATTGCACCATTACCTAAATGAAATCTGCTAACATCATTGATTGGAAGGCCTTTTTTATTTTTTTCCTTCATAATATAATGTGCTGCAAGTTTAATTATGGCTTCTTTCTGAGCAACAATTCTATTATCGCCAACTTTTAGATTTTCATCTTTTAAAAAAGATAAATTTTGACTTGGTAAATTTCCAACAATTTCTTTTAACTTATTTTCATCTAAAAGCCTTACCCATTTTGCAAAACCAGGCATTGGAGATAATGTTCCATAATTTTTTATATTGGGCAGTTCCTCTTGAAGTTCATACACAACTCTTTTTATTAAAAAATTTCCAAGAGTTACTCTACTTAAGCCTTCTTGGCAGTTACTGATTGAATAAAAAGTTGCTGTGTCATAATTTTTTTCTTTATTCATTGCTGGTTTCATTATTTCCTGAATTGATTTACCAAGCCCCTTGGTAAGCGCTACCTCAACAAAAATAATTGGCTCATCATCCAATGCAGGATGAAAATATGAAAAAAACTTTCTATCTTCGCCAAGTCTTCTTTTTAAATCATTCATATCTTTCATTTGATGAACCTTTTCATACTCAATAATTTTTTCAAGAATCGCTGCTTTTGTATCCCATGTAATGGTTTTAAGTTTTAAGAAACCAGGATTAAACCAAGATCTAAAAAGATATCTTAGATCATTATCTAAAGATTCTAATTCAGAATTTTCATTTATAAAATTTAATAAATCTTCCCTTAAGCTTACAATTATAGATATACCATTTGGCGCCATATTTAATCTATTAAATAATTCTCTTCTTTTTCCTTCTGTAACTTTAAATAATTTATTCCTATTTTTTTCATCGTTAGATTTTTTAAATTCATTGATGGCGTCATCTATTTCGTTTAAATCTGGTTTATATTTGTTATTAATTTCTAGAAAAAACTTAAGTTTATTCTCTGGACTTAAATCTTGGTAAAGCAATAAAATATCTCTTGCTACAGTAATTCCAAATGCAGCTCCCTTATTTGATAGCAAATCATCACATAAACTTATAATAGTTTCATAATCATTTTTTTTGATTTCAACTATTTTTCTTTTAAACAGTTTTTGACCAACATCAGCAATTGAGGATAGAATATTTTTAAATGCAATCATGTTAAATTATGTTTATTTTAATGATTCCAAAATAGGCATTTTTCTTAATAATGCAATTAAGTAAATTGTTATTGTTTTATGATCTTTTCAGGCAAAATTCCTTTTGGCCTATATCTCATTATTATTAATAAACCAATTCCTACCATCAAAAATCTAAAGTAAGGGGCGCTGTTAATTAAATGAATTTTTATCTCATTTGTCTCTGGTAAGTGAGCGGTAAATAGATTAATCAAAAATAAAGCAATTGGAGCAGCCTCAACCCAAAGAAACCAAACAGCAAAACCTCCTAGTATTGCTCCAAAATTATTTCCAGTACCTCCAACTATTACCATTACCCATATAACAAACGTATATCTCATTGGTCTATAACTTCCAGGTGTAAACAACCCATCATTAGTGACCATCATAGCCCCAGCGATACCAACTATTGCCGATCCCAATATAAAAATTAATAGATGTTGCTTAACAACATTTTTTCCCATTGCATTTGCTGCTACTTCATTATCTCTTATTGCTCTCATCATTCTTCCCCATGGAGAATAAAGTGCTTTTTGTGTAACAATTAATAAAATTATTACAACGCATAAAAATAACCCAGACATACATAGTTTTACATAAACTGAGGATGCATCAATTACCAAAGAGTTTAATAGTTCTTGTCTCTCTGCTAATGAGTTTACAAGACCTAATTTTGCAGAATGAAATTTTTCAACTAAATTTATAAACCAGTCTGATTTTTGGAGATCTATTTGATACGGTACTGGTTTTTTTAAACCAATAACGTTCTTAACACCTCGTGCAAGCCAATCTTCGTGTTTTATAATGCTCACAACTATTTCAGCAATTAATAGAGTGGCTATTGCTAAATAATCTGCTCTTAATCCAAGTGCAATTTTTCCAACAATATATGCTAAGCCACCTGCAAAGAAACCTCCTACTATCCACGAAAATAAAATTGGCATACCTAATCCGCCTAAAAAGCCAGTTTTTGCTGGATCTATCGCTTCAATACTTTCAATTGCTGGTGTAGAGATTAATTTTAAAAGAATTAAACCAAAAACTATTATAGCAGCTATTGTATAATTTCTTTTTTTTGATTTAATTATTTTTTTCAAGGTTAATCTGATTAAAAATACCATTGATATAATAATTAAAAGACAAATAATCAAACCAAAGCCACCCGCTTGCCAAGCCTCTCCTACGGGAGCAACAGATACTAAAACAACCGCTAATCCACCTAGAGCAGTGTAACCCATTATTCCAAAATTAATTAAACCTGCATATCCCCATTGGATATTTGCACCCATCGTCATAACTGCAGAAATCAGACAGTAATTTAATATAGTTAATGCTATAGACCAAGATTGAAATATGCCAACAAGTATTATTAAAAATACCATTATGGAATAGGCTAATATAACATTAAAATACTGCCTCATATTACTTTTCCTTTAAATATACCTGTAGGTCTAAATAATAAAACAATAACCAATATCGAAAATGATACTGCAAATTTATAATCTGTAGATAAAACTTGCATTAAAGAGTCTGGTTCCAACGCTTCTGGTAGCAAATATGATAAAAATTTTTTGTAGGCATATGTTAAAAATATTTCTGCGAAGGCAATACAGTAACCTCCAAGGAAAGCACCGAAAGGATTACCTATTCCACCAACAATTGCTGCTGCAAAAATTGGAAGCATATTGTTAAAATATACGAATGGACGATAACTTTTATCAAGTCCATATAAAATTCCACCTATTGTTGCTAAAATCCCAGCAATAACCCATGTAATCAAAACAACTCTTTTTGGGTCAATACCCGATAGCAAAGCTAGATCCTCATTATCAGAGTAAGCTCTCATGCTGGTGCCAGTTTTTGTTCTATTTAAAAACCAAAATAATATTGAAACAAAAATTATAGTTACTACTATAGTAATTGCTTGTGTAGATTTAATTGTTAAACCTTCGCTAAAACCTGTCATTTCTTTAAATTCAGAAGCTTTTAAAATAAATTTTTGTCCATCAAGAAATGTTCTATCAAAAGGTCCTATAATTATTCTTATAATAGCTTGGGTCACAAACATAACTCCTACACTAACCATCGCCAATTGTACTGGTGGACTCTTTTTAATTCTATAATAGCTAAATACATACTTATCTATTAATAGCATGTATAAAATCATCATTATTATGGCAAAAGGTATTGTTAATAATGCAGTTGGTAATATACCAAGATTAATTCCTAAAGACTGAAAATAAAAGGTAAGTAGAACTGCAAACATAGTTCCAAAAGACATCATGTCCCCAGTTGCAAAATTTGCAAATCTCAAAATTCCATAAATTAATGTTACAAAAATTGCACCTAATGCTAGCTGTGAACCATATGTTAAAGCAGGAATAATCGTATAATTTAACAAGACTATAATTGCATTAATAAATTCCATTTTATGCTCCTAAAAAAGATCTTCTTACTTCTGGATCATGCAAAAGTTGTTTGCCTGAACCCTCAAATTTATTTTTGCCAGTAACTAAAACATATCCTCGGTCAGATATACTTAATGCTTGTTTAGCATTCTGTTCTACCATTATTATTGCAACATTTGTTTTTTTAACTTTTATTATATGGTTAAATAATTCATCCATAACAATTGGAGAAACTCCTGCGGTTGGCTCATCTAACATTAAAACAGATGGTTTGGTCATGAGAGCTCTACCAAGTGCCACTTGTTGTCTTTGTCCTCCAGATAGCTCACCAACGGTTTGACTTTTTTTATCACTTAAAATTGGAAATAACTCATATATTTCTTCAATAATTTTATCTAATTCATCATTTCTAAGGAATGCTCCTATCTCTAAATTTTCTCTTACTGTTAAACCAGCAAATACATTTCTAGTTTGTGGAACAAATGATATTCCTCTTTTCACTCTGTCTTGTGGGTTTAAGTCTGATATGTTTTTTCCAGCAATGGTTACATCACCTGATCTTAAGTTGAGCAAACCAAGCATAGCTTTCATTGCCGTACTTTTTCCAGCCCCATTAGGTCCAAGTATTGCAACAATTTCCCCTTTATTTACATTAATTGTACATGAAGAAATTATATCGGCTCCTTCATCATAACCTGCAGTCATTTGATTACCTTCAAAAAATGCCATTAAATTTTGCCCTTATTAAAATTTGATCTACCTAAATAACTTTCAATTACTTTTTCGTTTTTTTTAACTTCATCAGCAGTTCCTTCAAACAATATAGATCCCTCAGACATAACAATTACAGGATTACATAATCTACTTATAAAATCCATATCATGCTCAATCATACAAAAAGTGTATCCTTGTTCTTTGTTTAGCCTTAATATTGACGAGCCAATTTCTTTTAATAATGTTCTATTTACACCTGCGCCAACTTCATCTAATAAAACTAATTTTGCATCAATCATCATAGTTCTACCTAATTCTAAAAGTTTTTTCTGTCCTCCAGATAAATTACCAGCTAACTCATTTGAAAGATGTTTAAGATTTAAAAAGTCTATAACTTCCAAAGCCTTTTTTCTGACAGCGTTCTCTTCTTTTTTTATTAAATTTGGTTTTATTAATACATTTAGCAAATTTTCTCCAGATTGATTTCCAGGTACCATCATTAAATTTTCGATTACGGACATATTGGAAAATTCATGAGCTATTTGAAATGTTCTCAATAAACCTTTTGAAAAAAGTTCATAAGATGGAACGTCAGTTATATCCTCATTATTAAACTCAACACATCCATCACTTGATTTTAAATTACCAGCAATTAAATTGAATAAAGTACTTTTGCCTGAACCATTGGGTCCTATAATTCCAGTTATTGAACCTTTTTTTATTTGCAGTGAACAATTTGATACTGCTGCAAGTCCACCAAAATATTTTGTAAGATTATCGACTTTTAGGATATCTGGGGCTGACGACATAAAAGATTATACTTTGTTAAGTCTTTTAAGAATACTATTAAGTGTTTTCTGAGAGGACCTATAAAATCCTGCTTTTTTTAGTTCTTTGAGTCCTTGTTCATTTAAACCTCCTTTTGTCTGTGATTCTTTTACTAAAAATTTCAAATTCTTCATTGAGTTTAAAACTGCATCCTCCGAAAGTGCCACAAATAGAGAAGTTATATATTTTTGTGCTTTGTCTCTTCTTACTCCCTTGATGACTAACCAACTAGATAAAACATTTAATAACTCATAAAAAGGAGCCATCATGCCTGATATAGCCCAAAAATTATTTGACAACTTTTCATTATGTAATTCAACTGTAACCCCAAGTTTATTAAAAAATTCCTTAACTTTTTTATTTGGAGGAAACACTGGTATAGGTCCCTTTTTTAATGAAATAAATGGAAGCGGTATTGCTCTAAAAATTTTAGCATTTACTTTTATATTTTTTTTTAGCTGAACCATTTTCATAGTTGATATAAAGCTTATTACAGTTTGATTAGATCTAAATTTTAAATCTTTAATTATTCTGTTACCTACATTTGGAGTAACGGCTAGAAAAACCCAATTTGATTTATCTATAATCTCTTGATTGTTTTTAGCAACACTAACTTTTCTGAACTTTTTACTGATCTTATTTGAGATTGTTCTATTTCTTGGGGACAATAAAATTTTTTTAAATGAAATTTTTGAGTTACAAATTCCAGTAACCACTGAAGATGTGATTTTTCCAGTACCTATAAATCCTAAAATCATATTAAAATCACAATATATAAGGTGAGCTATTTTTCAATTAATTATTGAAGAAAGATCCTCTTATTCTAAGTAATTCCCTACTTAAATTTTTGTTTTCTTTAAAAGGTTTTCTTCCATGGAGCCAAAAATAATTATTTGCAATTATTGATGAACCAACTGGTAATTTAGTAATAATTTTATTTTTACTGCCTTCTAGACTATCAGATAGTTTTTGCAAAAAAATACCTTGTTTCATATTTCTTGGTTCTGGAAATTGATCTATATAGGAAATTTGTGGTCTGCCTTCTTGATCATCAAAAAAAATTGGATGTTCAACTTTGTAATCAATATTTTTACTTTTTGGAGATCCCCAGAGAAAATCTTCTCTACCTATAGGATCTTTTGATAAAGTTTTACATTCTTCCCAATCATCTAAATGCAACATTGCAGTTTCTCCCCCTTCAACATTTTTTTCCTCAATTTTTGACATAAGCTTTCCTTAAATATGAGTCACTATTATCCTCATGTTTGACATGAAATCTTGCATAATATTTTCCTGCCATTAAATCATGATTTGGTATACCAATTAAATGTGCGACAGCAGTTGATAACTTAAGTAAAAAGTCTGAATTAATTTTTTTTTTATTTACCTCTGGGTGGATAATAAAACATCCAGTATTTCTATCTCGAATAATTTTATTTATCAGTATATTTAACTTATTTGATGTTATTTCGTTTAATATGTTAGCTATAGTAAATCTAGTAAATGGTTTATACTCGAGTGCAGTTAGATCAAATCTTTTAAATGGCTTTTTTAATTTTTCTAAGGTTTCTTTTTTAATTGTAATTAATACAATCCTATCTGATACGTGATGTTGAGATATTTCTAAACCTTGAATTTTTTCCATATAATTAAAAATAACTATTTAAAAATGATAATATAATAGCAGAGAAAACTGTGGGATAAACAAGGTTTTTTTTTGAAATAAAAAATATTAGTACCGAAATAATAATTACTGTAAACCTTACTAGATAATCTGAGTTTGCTAAAGCTCCCTCGGGAAAAATTAATATTCTTGAAATTAGTGCTGCAAGCGTCGAATATGCTAAGCAATTAAACCACTTAAATATTTTTGAATCCTCTTTTATTTTTTCAGAGCTAATAGCTCCTAAAAATCTTGATAAATAAGTTGCGATTGAAGTCGCTATAATAGCTAACACAATAATATTGCTCATTTATTCTCTCCAAGTAGAAAAGCTATTGTGCCGGCTGTTACTCCTCCAAAAAGGATACACCATTCTGGAGAAAAATAATAAAAAATTGGTCCCAAAAAAGATCCTAGTATAACAGAAATTGCTATTCCTTTAGTTTTAATAGCTCCTATCATCATGCAAAGAAAGTAAATTGGATTTACTATCATTAAACCCACCATCATATTTGGAGTTAATAAATCAGATGAAAAATATCCTATTATAGTTGAAAATATTGCAATCAACCATGTTGCTGTTCCAATGCCTATCCAAAAATCTATCCTATTTTTCCTTTCAATAGTTTGATATTTATTTTTCATTATAAGCCACGAAGATACTGCAATAAAATGACATGAAATATAATATTTCCACTTTGGTTGACTCTTATCTATTAACAATGGAAATAATGATACTGTCATTGGATATAGACGAGCATTTACTAACCAAACAGCTAGAAAAATATTTAATATTGAAGCGCCAACTAATAAAGACTCAGCCATTACTAATGAACCAGGTAATGCATAAGTGAATAAAGTAGACAAAATACTCTGTTCAAGTGAAAAATTTAGATTTTTTAATAACGCACCAATTGCTATAAAACTTGCACCTAGCGCTAATGCGGGGCTATCTATGCCCTTAACAGATTTAAGACCTAGTAAAAAATATTTTAAATTTACCATTAACCGCCAAGGAATAATCTTCCTACATCAGGATTTTTAAGTAAATCATCACCCTTTCCTGCAATTGCAGTTTCCCCAGACACTAAAACATAACCAATGTCAGCAAACTCAAGACCTTTTTTTGCATTTTGCTCAACTAAAATAATAGTTTTTTTCTCATTATGCTGAAGATCACCTAAAATTTCAAAAACCATATCTATATATTTTGGCTCTAAACCTATTGAAGGCTCATCAACTAATAATACAGATGGTTTCATAACAAGAGCCCTAGATATTTCTAATAATCTTCTCTCACCACCAGACAAAACCTTTGCTGGTTGATTACGTCTATTTCTTAATCTTTCATATTTCTCAAATATTTTTTCGGCCTCCTCATAGGACTCATTTGTTTTATCTTTAATAAAGCCACCCATTAATAAATTTTCCTCTACAGTCATATCAGGAAATACAGAATTATCTTGAAGAATATATGCTATTCCTACAGTTTTTAGTTTTTCTGCAGGAGATAAATTTGTAATTTCATTCCCATTAATTTTAATTTTTCCAGAAAAAATATTTGTAAAACCATAAATGGAATGAAGTATTGTTGATTTGCCAGCTCCATTTGGTCCAATCAAACATAACGATTGTGCTTTGTTTATAAATAAATCGAAGTTGTGTAATATCTCCATCTTTCCATACCCAGCAAATAACTTTTCTATTGTTAAATGGATATTATTTGAAGATAATTTTTTTAAATCTTCTGGACCAGGTGCTTTACCTAGGACTTCATACTGATTAGACATTATTGAGCTCCCAAATAAGCATCTATTACTCTTTTATCATTCTTTATTTCCTCTGGTGATCCTTTTGCTAGCATTTTACCGTGTGCAAGACAAAAAATGCTTTCTGCAAGTTGCATTATTACTCTCATATTATGCTCAATAACCAAAAGAGTTATGCCAAAGTCTTGATTAACTTTGATGAGTCTATCAATTATTCCATTTATTAGTGTAGGATTAATTCCTGCAGTAGGTTCATCTAATAATAACATTTCTGGTTCATTCATTAGTGCCATTGCTAACTCTAGTAACTTTTGCTGCCCAAAAGATAAATCTCCAGCTCTTAGTTGTCTTTTTTGATACAATCCTACAAAACTAAGTAAATTTTCAGCTTTTTCTGTGAGCTCTTTAGGTATTTTTGAAAATATTGAAAATAATCCTTCGTCACTTCCCTTGTGGCTAATAAGCATATTTTCTACACAATTTAGTTTTCCATAAATTCTTGTTTGTTGAAAAGTTCTAAGTAGACCAAGCTTTGCTATTACTGGAACCGGTAGCTCAGATACCTCCATACCATTAAACTTGATAGAGCCATTATCTATAGGATAAGTTCCAACAATAGAATTAAATAAAGTTGTTTTGCCAGAACCATTTGGTCCAATTAATCCAACTATTTTTCCTTTTTCAACTGACATCGAAATATCAACATTGGCTTTTACACCACCAAATGACTTACTCACATTGCTAACATTTAAAATGCTCATTTTAACTCTACTTGTGCTTTTCTATCTTTTTCATCAACAACTTCTCCAAATTTTTCAGGATATTTTTCTCTTAACCATCCCATTATTCCCTCTGGAAAATAAATAACTATAACAACAATCAACACCCCGAGAGCAACGTATTGCCAACCTAGGAAAAAAGTCCAAAAACCCTCCTTAAAAATATGAAATACTGTTGCACCAATTATTGGTCCCCAAAGAGTTCCTTTTCCACCCAAGATTGCCATTAGGACCATGAATACTCCCATCTCTCTCCCATCAAAAGCAACATCTGTTGAGTCTATATATCCAACTAGTCCACCCATAATTCCTCCTGCAAGACCACAAAAGAAAGCTGATATCATCCATCCGATAATTTTATATTTCATTGTCTCAATTCCCATTGCCTCAGCTTTATCTTCATTATCCCTAATTGCATTTAATATTAATTTAAATCTAGTTGTGTAAATTCCTTTTACAGCCACGAAGGTCAGTATCAAAACGATAAAACTTAGGAAATAAAAAAATTCACCTCTTGATTCTAAGCTTCCAACATCAGGAAATGGTGGTGTAGTAAAACCTTGTCCAGCTCCAATGATTTCAATTCCTCCAGAAATTTCACCTGCTGCAACTCCTAATCCTAATGTACAAATTGCAAAATAATGTCCTCTGAGTCCTAAAATAGAGTAACCAATCAAACCTGCTACAATAGTTGGCACTACAGCAGCAACTATTAATCCAACAGCCATTCCCTGAAAAAATTGAGATGGAGTATGTACAAACGTTTTCTCACCACCACTCTCTGTCCACTCAGCAAGTGGGAAAAACATTCCAACCTGCACAGAGGCACATAGATACATACCAAGACCATAAAAGAGTATATTTCCAAATGAATTATATCCCATTTCACCACCTTGGATATTCCAAGTTGTAGAAAGAACAATTAGTACACAAAGAATAGACAGCTGTACTTTAAAAGCTGGAAATATAAATGGAGCGGCTATACCAAAAATTAAAATTCCAATATATAAAATTAAATTATTTTTCATTATTTTAAGTACTCTCTTTTTCTAGAAAGTTTAAATCTCCTGTAAACAAGTATTAAAACTAAAAGCAAAAATACTGATCCAATTCTAAATTCAGTTCCTAAAATATAATCTGCAAATTCCTCAAATATACCTAATCCCATTCCAGACATTGCAACTCCAGGTAAATTTCCAAGTCCCGCAACAATGACAATCATAAATGATCTGATTGTGTAAGGTAAACCCATGTAAGGATGAATAGTAAAAGTAATGGAGATTAATGCACCAGCTACACCACAAAGGGCCGCATTTATACCAAAAGTAGCAGCATAAACTTTTTCTGTATCGACACCTAAAATCTTAGCAGCTCTTGCATTTTGTGCTGTAGCTCTAATTGCACGTCCAAGCTTAGACTTTTTCATATAAATAACTAAACAAATTGCAAATAAAATACTTATAAAAGCTGAAAATATTTTTGAATTTGGTAAGACGACATTATTATCAAATAACATAGTTGTTCCATAACCTGAATTTGCTAGAACAACATCAGCTCCAAATGCAAAATTCATCAATTGCATGAAAAGAATACTTATCCCAAAAGTTGCCAAGATAGATATAAATAGATCTCTATCTACAACTTTATTAATTACAAGCTTGTAAATTGCTATACCTACAAAATACATTATGATTGGTGATACAATAACTCCCCAAGCCGGATGAATACCATAAAGGTACATAAAATAAGCAATGTATCCACCTAAAATAACAAGATCACCTTGAGCGATATTTATTATATTCATTACTCCCCATTGAAGTGCCATACCATATGCAATCAATGCAAACAAAATTCCAAGTAAAATTCCGTCCAAACATGCTTGAACTGATATCATTGGATATTGGAAGACCATGAAATCCATAATGAACCTTTAAAAAATACCCCCTAGTATTCAGGGGGTATTTATAGATTTGTTTTATCTTTCAGACCACGAAGGAATTGGATGTATCAACTTAGCTGATGCCCATTTAGTTGGAGCAACAACTTTGTTTTCACATTTTCCTCCATCATCACACATTACTTGAAAAAGTACCATTGGCTTATCAACATTTTGACCACCTGGTGCAAATTTTATGTTTCCGTAAAATGTTTGCATATTTGTAGCGGCAAGAGCGTCTCTTACTTTCTTTTGATCAAAAGAATTCGCTCTCTCAAATGCGTCTTTAAATACCAATAGAGCAGCTGATGACTCTGCTGCTTGATAAGGCGGCGCATAACCAAACTCCTTTGTGAAGTCTGCATCATAAGTCATACCATCTTTAAAGAAGTCATCTTTATAAGTTAGTGTTTTATGCCACTGAGACGCGCATAGAGCATATTGTGAATTTTTACCGTGCTGTTTTGACAATTTCGCAGCATCACAATGTGTCATTGCTAACATTGGAACATCTACTTTCATTTCAGCGATTTGTCTAATAGCAGTAAGAGCACCTTTAGTATGACCCGAAACTACTAAAACATCTGGTTTCATTTGTTTCACTTTTACTAATGTCGCAGCCATATCGTTTAGTTCTTTTGGTAGTTTATCGTCTATAACTTTTTTAGAGCCAGTTCTCTCGATTGCATCTAAAACTCCCAGTCTTACATCTTGAGAGAATGCATCTTGTTCAAATGCCATTGCAACAGTAACTCCTTTTCCATTATTCTTTTCAACTGCTAGATCTATAGCAACATCTAGATATAAATTTGCTGGAGCTAGTACTGCAAAAAGGTATTTATAACCTTTGGTGAACAAAGATCTAGAAGCACCATTAGCTTCAACCATTGGAACTCCATACTTTTCTGTAACCGGAGCAATAGCTTTAGTTAATCCTGAACTATAAGGTCCAAGCATAAACTCAACACCATCTTGTGAAATTAATCTTTCTGCAAGCTGAGCAGCTCTCTTAGGATTTGACTCATCATCATAGTAAATGATATCAAATTTATAAGTTTTTCCACCAACCTTTACTCCTCCCATGCTGTTAATTCTGTCAACGGCCATGTTATAACCATTTTGAGTATGAACACCATTTGATGAATATTTTCCAGTAAGTGAAATTGCTGCACCTAAGATAATCTTATCTCCCACGACTTTTGAAAAAGAAATTGTGGAAGTAGAGATTAATAGTGCTAAAGCAGAAAAAAATGTAATAATTATATTTTTAATTTTCATTTGTTTCCTCTCTATTTAATTAAATAAACAATTATTTAACTAATAAATTAAAACGATTGCAAGTTACAGAAATGACCAAGCCTATTTAAAATTTTTGTGTAAACGCAATAATTAAAGCAATTATGATAATTACACACGCAGAAATTGTATTTATTATTTTTGGATTTGCTTTGATCCACACTATTAATTTATTTGCTAATAAAGCATAAGCAACTAAAGATAAAAAATCTAAAAATACATAAGTGGTAATTAAAATTAAAAATTGAATTACATAATTCTCATTAAAATTTATAAATTGTGGAAATATAAATGGAAAAAACATCCATGCCTTAGGACTTGTTCCTGCAACAAAAAAACCATCTTTAAAAAAAGAAAAAAAGTTTTTTTTAATACTGTTATTAGAATTTATGTTTTTGGGTCCTGATTTATGAATATCATATGCAAGATAAATTAAATAAATTATTCCAAACCACTTAAGAATAGATAATATATTAGGATTATCTGAAAGAAAAGATCCAATAAAAAAAATTACTAAAGTTGCTTGAAATATATTAGCTGTAATATCACCTAAAGCTGTCCATACACATTTGTTTACTCCATAATTCATAGAGTACGAGATTATTACAATCCTGGGTGTGCCTGGAGTTATAAATAAAACTAATATTATTTGAAGAAATAAAATAAAATCATTTGGAAACATAAATTGCTTTTTATGATTTTTTTAAAAGGATGGATAGCCCTAAAAAACCGGGAGCTAAAGATGGCTAAATAGGACTATCTATTTACATAATATCATATGTGATAAAATTTGCATTAATCATTTTTTTCAAATATTAAGAAAAAGGGTATGAAAAAAAGTCACAGACCAGAAACTAAAGTAAAAAAACCTGAACCAAATCCCAATAGTCCAGATTGGGTTATATGGGCCGCATGGGCAGATAGAGTAACTTTTGAAGAAATTAATAAGAGAACCGGTAAAACAGAGTCTGAAGTTATCAAAATTATGAGAAGATCTTTAAAACCATCATCTTTCAGATTGTGGAGGAAGAGAGTAAATTCACAAAGTATTAAACATAGGAAAAAATTCGAGTATTCAAGAAAAAATATAAGAAGACAAATTAAAGAAAGTGACTATATTTAAAATATGAAAAACGTTACAATATATTCAGGTCCAAACTGCGCTTTCTGCGATGCGGCCAAAAGATTACTTACGAGAAATAATATTTCTTATAATGAAATTAATATTGCGGTTGATCCGGATAAAAGAGATGAGATGTTAAAAAGATCAAATGGAATGAGAACTATACCACAAATCTTTTTTGACGAGAAACATATTGGTGGATATGTTGAAGTAAGAGCTCTTGAAAAAGAGAAAAAACTTTTAGATTTAGTAAAATAGAAACAATTTCAAACTTTTTTTTCTTTAAATACTAAGCATATACCATTGTTACAGTATCTTTTACCTGTTGGCTTAGGACCATCATCAAATATATGTCCGTGATGTCCACCACATTTTTTACAATGATATTCTTTTCTCTCATAACCAATATAAAAGTCAGATTTTATTTCAAAAACATCTGGAAGAGACTCATAAAATGATGGCCATCCAGAACCACTTTCATATTTTGTACTAGATTCAAAAAGTTTTATTCCACATCCAACACAATGGTAGCTACCTTCTCTCTTTTCATTGTTTAATTCACTAGAGCCTGGTCTTTCTGTTCCCTCTTCAAGTAAAACTAATTTTTGTTCAGCTGTTAATTTAGATTTATCTATTTTACTCATTTATAACTCTTATTGGTTTACCTGATACGCATGCATCTAAATTTTCTATCATTTGCTTGTAAAACATTGAATAATTTTCAACAGTAACATATCCTAAGTGAGGAAGTATTAAAGCATTGGGTATAAATCTTAATTTATGTGTTGAAGGTAATGGTTCCTTTTTATAAACATCCACGCCCGCACCAGCAATAACATTGGTTGAAAGTGCTATTATCAAATCATCTTCATTAATAATTTCGCCTCTAGATGTGTTAATTACAAATGATGTTTTTTTCATTTTATCAAATTCTTTTAAAGTAATACAATCTTTATATCTTTCTCCACCCTGAACATGGATTGATATAAAGTCAGAGTTAGTAATTAAATCTTCTTTTGATGAAGGCAGAACACCTAATTCTTTGCAATTATTTAAATTTAAATTTTCACTCCAGGCCATAACCTGCATACCAAAAGCTTTTCCTATTCTTGCGACCTCTGATCCAATATTTCCAAGCCCAATTAATCCAAGTATTTTTCCTTTAAGCTCAAATCCAAGTGTTGTTTGCCAATAACCCTGATACATATTTTCACTCTCAGTCTTCAAATTCCTCGCTAATCCTAATATCAGAGCCCAAGTTAATTCTGATGTGGGATTCTTGTTAATCTCAGTTCCTGAAACAATTATTTTTCTTTTCTTTGCTTCTTTTAAATCAATTGATTTATTTCTCATTCCACTCGTAACTATATATTTTAAATTTTTTAATGCGCCAATTATGTTTTTTGTAATATGAGTTCTTTCTCTCATTACTAGCAAAGCTTCAAAATCTTTAAGTTGTTCTATTGTTTCTTTTTCATCTACAAATGGCTCAGTAAATACATTTATCTCATATCTTTTTGATACATTATCAAGATCTATTAAATCTTTAGAGATATCTTGGTAATCATCTAAAATTGCAATTTTAAGCATTTAATTTTTTTTTGTTTGATAATGTTATTCCAATAATTATAAAAATTGCACCCAAAATATGATAAAACATAAATTTTTCTTTAAATATAATCATGGCTAATATCGCACCGAAGATTGGCATTAAATGAAGAAATACACCTGCTCTATTTGTGCCAATAATGCTAATTCCTTTTATCCAAAAAAGATATGAAGCAATGGCAGGAAATAATACCGCATAAGTCAAAATTGAAAAGAAAGGTAAGTTAAAATTTAAAGGGTTGCCTATTTTATTTTCAATAAAATATATCGGAATTAAAAAAATAAATCCAAATGAAATAATTACTTGTAATAATGAAATTTGTGAAAGCTTATATTTTTTTTTTTTAAGTAATGCAGAATATGTTGCCCATGAAAACATAGCTATAGTCATAGATAGATCACCCTTATTAAAATCTAGATTTTTTATTACTTCTAAATCTGCCTTTGTAATAATACAAAAAACTCCAACTAGAGAAAGAATAACACCTATTATTTGAAAGTTATTAGTTTTCTCAATTTTTAATACCGAAGAAATTAGTATTATCATTACTGGTATTGTTGAGATCATTAATATGCCACTTATAACTTGAGTAAAATATAAAGAATAATAAACAACAGAATTAAATATTGTAATTCCAGTCACGCCTAAAACTAAAAATAATCTGAAATTTTCAATTATATAATTTTTATTTTTATAGATTTCTTTAAAGGTAAATGGAAATAATATAATCCACACAAAAAACCACCTATAAAAATTTAAAGAAAATGCTGGTATTTCATAAATACTCGCAAATTTTCCAATAACAAAATTTCCTGCCCAAAAAAGTGAAGCAAGTATAAGTAATAAATAAGCTAATCTATCGCTATTTTTTAATGTCACGAAAATCGTAAAGAACTATAGGGTTTTAAATCAAGGTTAGTATTTTCATCAGAAATCATTGATGAAATAATTTTTCCAGATATTGCTCCTAATGTCCATCCTAAATGATGATGTCCAAAAGAATAAAAAACATTTTTAAAATTTTTTGAAGGTCCTATAATAGGTAAAAAATCAGGTAAAGTAGGTCTAAATCCTAGCCATTCATCATTGTGTTCTGGTAATCCATCTAGCATTTCTCGTGCATTTAAAACTAGATTACTAATTCGAGATTTTGATAATGGATTTTCTAAACCACCAAACTCTACAGTTCCAACAACTCTCAAACCTTGCTCCATAGGAGTCATACCAAACCCTTTATCAGCATAAACAATTGGTCTAGATATTAAATTTTCATATCCTTTAAAGTGCACATGATAACCTCTTTCAGTTTCCAAAGGGATATTTTCATGCAATTTATCAGTAAATTTTTTCGAAAAAGCTCCACATGCTATTACTAGTTTATCAAATATAAATCTTTGGGTTTCAGATCTAATTACAGGTTTTTCCTCATCAAAATCTAATTTTTCAATATTTAATTTTAAAAACTTTCCTCCTTTTAAAATAAAGTTTTCGAATAATTTGATTAAAATTTTTTTTGGATTTCTTGCATGTCTTGCGTAATCATAAATAACCCCACCATCATAAAATGGTTTTAAGTTTGGTTCTAGATCATGTATTTCTTTAGGAGACAATAATCTTTGTTTTACACCTAAATTATTTCTTAAATTGATTTCTAAATCTCTACTTTTTTGACTTTTATTAGTCCAAACGTACATGATGCCTTTATGTTCAATTAAACCATCTAAATTAATTTCTTCGAATAATTCATCAAACGCTGGTAGAGATAAATCTAAAATTTGATTCATATATTTTGCGGTGTGCATCATTTTATTTTCTCTACAGTTTTTTATGAAACTATAAAACCATGGGAGCATTTTATAAACATAATTCCATTTTAATGCTAAAGGTCCTCTTGTACTTAAAAGCATTGATGGAACATCTAACAAAACATCTGGACGATTTAGAGGAACTGAGGCATATGGTGAAAAATGACCTGCATTTCCATATGATGCAGAACTTCCAGGTTCAGATTTGTCAAATATAGTTACTTCGAAACCTTTTTTTTGAAGAAATAACGCATTACACACGCCCTGTATACCAGCACCTATAATTCCAATTTTTATTTTTTTTTGCATATTTAAATAATAGTTAAAAATATTTTTTAATATATATCATTAATCTAAGTGCGAAGATTTACCTCTATTAAGCGATTATTTGTCTATGATATATCTTTGAGCTTAAAACTACTCCTAAACCTACCATTGTTGCAAGCATTGATGATCCTCCATAGGACATAATTGGAAGTGGAGATCCAACTATTGGTAATAATCCTAAAACCATTGACATATTTACTGCAATATAAATAAAGATTGATGATCCAAATCCATAACAAAATAATTTACTAAAGAAATTTCTTGAAATTGATCCAATATAAATAATTCTATAAATTAAAATTGAATAAACTAATAATAATCCAATTGAACCAACAAAACCAAATTCTTCAGAAAATAGAGTAAATATAAAATCAGTATGCTTTTCAGGTAAAAATTCTAAATAACTTTGTGTTCCTTTTAGAAAACCTTTTCCTGAAAATCCTCCAGACCCAACCGCTATCTTTGATTGGATAATTTGGTAGCCAGCTCCTAATGGATCCTTTTCAGGATCAAAAAAGGTTAAAATTCTTAACTTTTGATAAGGTTTTAAGAAAGAAATAAAAAATGGAGTTGCAATAACTAAGACTATAAATGAGGATATAAAATATTTTATATTAACTCCAGATAACCAAATTACTACAATTCCACTTAATGCAATTAGAATTGTAGTTCCTAAGTCAGGTTGACTTATCACCAGAAACATTGGCATGATTAAAATTATAATTGGTACAATTAAATTACGAAAACTATTTACATTATCTATTTGCATTCTGTGATAAAATTTTGCAAAACAAAGTATGATCGCAATTTTCATTAGCTCTGAAGGTTGGAGATTTATAAAATATAAATTTATCCATCTTTGGGATCCTGAAACTGTAATCCCATATAAAGATGCATAGAACAATAATAACAAAACAATAAAATATAAAAAGTAAGAAATACTATGAAAAAATTTTAATCTTATAAAAGATAAAAATATCATTAGAACAAAAAATACACAAAATCTTAACAAATGACTTTTGGTATAATAAAGCATTTGACCACCCTCGGATGAATACATTGCAAATGTACTAATTCCACCCAATATCAAAACACAAAAAATTAAAATTAAATCAATTGATTTTATTTTTTGAAAAAAAGTTAAACGATTAGTATAAGAAGTTTCTTTAAACATTTTCCTCTGAATTTATTTTGTTTCTTTTATTTTCTCTTAGCTGATGTCTATCTATTATTAATTTAAATAAATCTTTTGCAATAGGTGCTGCAGCCGAACTTCCCGAGCCGCCGTGTTCTATTATAATACTTACCGCATATCTTGGATCTTTGTAGGGTCCAAAAGCAATATAAAGAGCATGATCTCTATCTTTATATGGTATTTCACTAGTTTTTAAATCTAATTCTCTTGCTTCTTCAGTGATTCTTTTTACTTGAGCAGTACCTGTTTTCCCTGCAAATTGATAAAAATCATCTTCTATCCTTGAAGAATACGATGTTCCCATTATTTCATTTGTAGCTCCATACATTGAGTCCAGTACAAACTCTATATTTTTTTTATCTTTAAATAATGGCGTAAAAAAATTTTCTTTATTTTGAAATATACCTTGTGTTCTTTCTAAAAGATTTTGAGTTTTGTCAAATTTGTTTTTAATTAAATTTTGTTTCATTTTAAATTTAATTTGATTTGCATTCATTTGATTTTTATCTGCAACAATCTTTGGTTTAATTTTATAACCACCATTTGCCAGCTGTGCTGTCATTAAACATAATTGTAATGGTGTTGTTTGAATATATCCTTGACCAATACCAGTAATTAAAGTCTCCCCTAAAACCCAATTTTTACCCATAACATCTTTTTTCCATTCTGTTGATGGAACTATGCCTTTTTTCTCCTCTAAAAAAGAATTTTCTAAGACTTTTTTTCCCAATCCAAAATCTTCAGCAGTTTTTTTTAATCTATCTACACCTAGCAATCTGGCAACTTCATAAAAATAAGTATCGCACGATTGTTTTACTGCATTTCTTAAATCCATCAAGCCATGCCCTTTATCTTTCCAGCAATGATAAGTTTGACCAAAAAGCTCAATTTTTCCGGTACATCTGACTTTAAAATCTTTGTTAATTACATTATTTTCTAATGCTGATAGAGCTACTATGGGTTTAATTGTCGAGCCTGGTGAATACAAACCAGACAAAGTTTTATTTAGTAAAGGCTTTAATGGATTTTGAGTAATTTTTTTCCATTCTTCATTGCCAATGCCATATATGAACATATTTGGATCAAATGTTGGTGAAGACTGAATTGCTATAATCTCCCCTGTGAATATATCCATGACACTAATAGAGCCAGATTTATCTTTTAACGATTTAGTTAAAAACTTTTGAATTTCAGTATCAATAGTGATTCTTATATTTTCTCCTTTTTTGCCTTTTTCGTGGTCTAATTCTTTCACTCTTTTTCCAAATGCGTTTACCTCATACCTTTGTACTCCATTAGTACCAATGAGTTTTTTTTCATAAGTTTTTTCCAACCCTGTTTTTCCAACTTTTAATCCTGGAACATGATTATTTTTGATTATTTCATTTCTATTAATGTCTTCTACGCTTGCCTGAGAAACGTATCCTAAAACATGACTATAATTATCTTTAAAAGGATAATTTCTTGCTATTGATAAAACCGGTTTAGCACCATTTAATTCATGAAGATATAAATTAATTTTTGAAAACTCATCCCAAGATAAATTATTTGAAATAATTAAGGTTTCCCATGGTTTTTGTGAATTTTTTTTCTTAATAATTTTACTGTATTCATTATCGCTAAGATTTAAAATCTTTCGTAACCTAAACATTAGAACTTTAAAATTCGTTACTTCTTCTGGAACAACATGAAGTTGAAAAATTTCAACATTTCCTGCAATTGTCTTTCCAAAATAATCTTTAAAATCACCTCTTACTGGAGGGAGTCTCCATTCTCTAAGTCGATTTTCATCAGAAAGATTTAAATATTTTTTATTATTGTTAATTTGTAGAGAAAATAATCTAGTAATTATTCCACCAAAAATTATTACTTTAGCAGCGGTTAAGATAAACATTCTTCTGCTTACAATATTTCTTTTTTTTGTAGAACCACCATCACCACTATTAATCATTTTTTAATCCTATAAAATTTTTCAAAAAATAGTCAAAAATTGCACTAAAAATTATATAAAGTAAAAAAGTAAATGAGGTATTTAAAAAAAGTTTACTCATTTTTAATTCAACATCAAAAAATAAATATAATATAATGAAACTTAAAGAATTTGTAACAAAGATTGCCAATAAAAAGAAAAACCAATCTTTAATAAGACTTGGACTTATAGTAATAGTTCTTAAATAAGCTGCAAATCCACACAAAACCAAATAACAAAAGCTGGTGATACCTAGTGGTAATCCAACTAAAGTATCATTTACTATTCCCGCAAAAAATATAAAACCATATCCTAAAAGGTCATTTCTTTTTAAACACCAATAAAAAATTAGTATTTGTGCAAAATTAAAGTTAAAATAGTCCTTATTATCTTCATCAAGTTGTAGCAAAACTGAAATATATAATAGAATTACAGGTACTAATTTGAAAAAAAATAATGACACATTATTTTTACTAATATTTGCCATTTTAATTTTTTTCCTCAGAAAAACGCAAAACTTTTACAAAACTTATTTGATTAAAATCTTTAAAAAATTTAACATTTATTTTTCTATTATTTATCTTAATCTTTCCAATGGGAATGCCTGCTTTTAATATACCCCCTAATCCAGAGCTATATACAATGCTTTCATTTGAAATTAATAATTTTTCTTTTTGATACTTAATTTCACCAAGATTATCTTCCCCACCACTTAAGATAGCTCTAACTCCTTCCGGCTCAATTAAAACAGGTATTTTACTATTCAAATCAGATAATAACAAAACTCTGGAAGTGGTGTAGTTAACTTCCTCCACTTTTCCAATTAAATGATATTCGCTCAATACTGCCATGCCTTTTATAATATTATTTTTTGATCCTTTATTTATTACAACTGATTTCAAAAATGGACTTTGTTTATCAACTAATACCTTCGCTATTATTTCATCTGATGAATAATAAATATCTTCAATAACTTTTTTTAATCTTTTATTTTCAGATATTAAAAACTCTGATTCATATTTTTTTTTTCTTAAATTCTGTAAATCCTTATTTAAAATTTCATAATTTTTATATAAATTAAAATGATTCTTAATCTCAAAATACTTATCATCTAAAAAATTGAATGGAGCATAAACAACGAAAGAAGCTCTATAAACAGTCTCATTAATTCCGATTTTGATATAATTTATAAATTTAAAATTATATTTACTAAAAATTAAAAAAATTAAAGATATTGTTATTAAAGCAAATAATGAGAATCTTTGTTTATTACCTTTTTTTAAAAAGGCAGATCGAATAGCAATTATAAAATCATCTCTACTCGGTTCCATTTTAAATTATTAATATTCAGATAATACTGTAGAAAAGGTCTCCTCTTGATCTAAAGCTTTGCCAGTTCCAATTGCAACACAAGCTAATGGATCATCTGCAATATGAACAGGTAAACCAGTTTCTTTTGCAAATCTTTTGTCAATGTTTTTAAGTAAGGCTCCACCTCCTGTTAAAGTAAGACCCATATCAACTAAATCTGCTGATAGTTCGGGTGGAGTATTTTCTAATGCATCTTTAATACCAGATATCATTTCTTTCAATATTCCAGATAAAGCTTCTGATGTATCTTCCTCTGTTATTGTTACTTCTTTAGGGGTGCCAGATCTAATATCTCTACCCTTAACTGGATAGGTATTATTATTTGTAGGAATGGCAGTTCCAATTTCTTTCTTAATTTTTTCTGCTGTACTATCACCTATTAATAGATTGTACTCTTTTCTCATATATGTGGACATTGCTTGATCCATAGCATCTCCAGCAACTCTTAACGATTTTGAGTAAACAACTCCTCCTAAAGACATAACAGCTATCTCTGTTGTTCCTCCTCCAATATCAACAACCATTGAGCCAGTTGCCTCTGAAATCGGAAGACCAGCACCAATTGCAGCTGCAATAGGTTCTTCTATCAATTGTACTCTCCGAGCTCCGGCTGCTAATGCACTATCTTGAATTGCTTTTCTTTCAACAGGTGTTGAGCCAGTGGGAACACAAATTAATATTCTTGGATTTGCAAAAGTACTTCTTTTATGAACTTTTTTAATAAAATGTTTAATCATTTCTTCAGTAACTATAAAATCTGCAATGACACCGTCTCTTAACGGTCTTATAGCGCTTATATTTCCTGGAGTTCTACCAAGCATTGTTTTGGCTTCATCTCCAACCGCTAACACTGTTTTTTTTCCTTTCTCTTCTACAATTGCAACAACTGACGGTTCATTTAAAACCACGCCTTGTCCTTTTAATACTACTAGAGTGTTTGCTGTGCCTAAATCTATAGCCATATCTTGACTCCAAATTTTGGTAATATTTCCTAAAATCCCCATCTATATTCCTTTCATTTTTTGATTTTCATACCCCTCATTAGGAGCAGTTTTATTTCTTTTTATTAACATTTTATTTAAAGCACTTAAATAAGCGTTAGCAGATGCTACAAGTGTATCTGTATCAGCTGCTTGTCCAACAGTTGTTTTACCATTTTCCTCTAATCTTACACTTACAGTTGCCTGGGCATCTGTTCCCTCAGTTACTGCGTGTACTTGATATAATTGTAAATGCATTTCGTGTGCGTATAATTTCTTAATACATTTAAATATTGCATCAACTGGACCATCTCCAGTTTCACTAGAGCTTTTAATTTCACCAAAAATTTCTAGTGTCATTTCTGCTTTTTGTGGCTCTCCTGTTCCAGCAAAAACTTTTAAAGATTTTAGTGTTAAAGCATTAACTTTATTATCTATAATTAAACTATCATCTACTAAAGCTATGATATCTTCATCATATACATGTTTTTTTTTATCTGCCAGAATTTTAAATTTTCCAAATGCATTTTGAATTACATCATCAGTTACGTCTACATAACCTAAGCTATTTAATTTATCTTTAAATGCGTGCCTACCTGAATGTTTTCCCATTACAAGAGAAGTCTGCTTTACACCTACACTCTCGGGCGTCATTATTTCATATGTTTCTCTATTCTTTAACATTCCATCTTGATGAATGCCTGCCTCATGAGCAAATGCGTTTTTTCCAACAATAGCTTTATTATACTGAACTGGAAAACCTGTCGCGTTTGAAACAACTTTTGAGGCTTTGCTCAATAATTTCGTATTTATGCCAGTCGAATATGGCATTAAATCGTTTCGAGTTCTAATAGCCATTACGACTTCTTCAAGAGCTGCGTTTCCAGCTCTTTCTCCAATACCATTAATAGTACATTCAATTTGTCGTGCCCCTGCTTGTACTCCTGCAAGTGAATTTGCAACAGCAAGTCCTAAATCATTATGACAATGTGTTGATAAAATTGCTTTATCTATATTTGGAACTTTATTCAATAATGTTTGAATAATTTTCGTAAATTCTGATGGTACGGTATATCCAACAGTATCAGGTATATTTATAGTTTTTGCACCACTTTTAATTGCTAATTCAACAGTCTTACACATAAAATCCATATCTGTTCTTGTGCCATCCTCACAAGACCATTCCACATCATCTGTGTAGTTTCTTGCATAAGTTACGTGTTCCTTAATTGAATCATAAACCTGATCAGCAGACATATTTAATTTATGCTTCATGTGAAGAGGGCTAGTTGATATAAAGGTATGTATTCTAAATCTAGGAGCGTGTTTCAATGCCTCATAACATCTATCGATATCTTTTTTAGAATGTCTTGATAAACCAGCTGGTATTGATTTTTTTAGAATTTTACTAACTTCAGTTGTTGCTTCAAAATCACCTGGTGATGCAATTGGAAATCCTGCTTCTATTATGTCTACTCCAAGATCATCAAAAACTCTTGCTATCTGTAATTTTTCCTCAAGACTCATTGAGGCCCCAGGAGATTGTTCGCCATCTCTCATTGTTGTGTCAAATATGTATACTCTGTTTTTGTCAGTCATCTTAAAATCTATGATTTTCTATCATACATCCTCTCGTTCAGATTGCAAAATAATTTGCCTATTTAACCTAAAATTGACAGATAAAATCTATTTCTTATCGCTGTCTACTAATTTCTTCTTTGAGATCCAAGGCATCATTGCTCTTAATCCTGCTCCAACCTTTTCAACAGGATGCTCAGCTAATTTTTCCCTAGTTTTAAGAAAGTTTTTTTGACCATTTTTACATTCATCCATCCATTCTTTTGTAAATTTACCAGACTGGATATCATCCAAAACTTCTTTCATTCTTTTTTTTGTTTCAGCTTTATTGATTATTCTTGGACCAGAAACATACTCACCATACTCAGCTGTATTTGAAATTGAATAATTCATATTAGCAATTCCACCTTCATAAATTAAATCTACAATTAATTTAACTTCGTGAACAGTTTCAAAGTATGCCATTTCTGGTTCATATCCAGCTTCAACTAAAGTTTCATAACCATTTTTTATTAATTCTACAAGGCCACCACATAACACTGTTTGTTCACCAAAAAGATCTGTTTCTACTTCATCTTTAAATGTTGTTTCTATAATACCAGATCTACCACCTCCAACAGCTGATGCATAAGACATTGCTAAATCTCTTGCTTTGCCTGAACCATTTTGATGAACTGCAAATAAACATGGAACGCCTCCACCTTTTTCAAATTCACTTCTAACTAAATGACCAGGTCCTTTTGGCGCGACCATAAAAATATCTAAATCTTTTCTAGCTTTAATTAAATCGTAGTGAATATTTAAGCCATGGGCAAAAGCTACTGAAGTACCTTCTTTTACTCTTTGCTCTATATGATTTTTGTAAATAGATGCTTGTAATTCATCTGGAGTTAATATCATTACAATATCAGCCCACTCTGCGGCATCTGATAAATTCATTACCTTTAAACCTTTTGACTCTGCTTTCTCTTTGCTGGATGATCCATCTCTTAAAGCAACTACTACTTCTTTAACTCCACTATCTTTTAAATTTAAAGCATGCGCATGTCCTTGACTGCCATATCCGAATATAGCAACTTTTTTACTTTTTATTAAATTTACATCTGTATCTTTTTCATAAAACATCTTCATATTATTTCTCCTATTTAAAAGTTTCTGAGCCTCTAGTCATTGCTACTGCCCCAGTTCTTGATACGCTGACCATTCCTTTGCTTTTTAAACTTTTTGTCAATTTATCAATCTCTCTTCTTAATGCAGTTATTTGTATAACAACTGATTTTTTTGTTTTATCCAATATTACAGGATTAAACTTTTTACAAGCAATAAAAGCTTTGTTAACCTTAACGTTATTTCCAACTACTTTTATTAGAGCCATTTCTTTAAAAATTACCATTTTGTCTGTCCTCATAAAATCTGCAACCTTATGAACAGGCACCAATTTTTTTAATTGAAGTTTAATTTGCGCTATTACCTCAGGAGTTCCAGTTGTAACAATTGTAATCCTAGAAATATTTCTTTTCGAGTCCACCTCTGCAACTGCTAGTGACTCAATATTATAACCTCTTCCTGAAAAAAGACCGACTACTCTTGCCAAAACTCCAGCTTCATTATCAACCCAAACAACTATTATATGAGTATTTAATTTTCCTGATTTAGTTGGATTGCTATAAGCAGATTTAGACATTATACTAGCTTTTTTCCTTCGCCTGAAATTTTCTTACTTTTTTGATCCTGTGGGCCCAGAAGCATTTGATTATGAGGCTTACCAGAAGGTATCATTGGAAAACAGTTTTCGTTTTGATCAACAACACAATCAAAAATAACTGGTTTATCAACATTAATCATTTCTAAAATTTTTTCATCTAATTCGTCAGGAGTTTTAGCCCTAATACCTACACACCCATATGCTTCTGCTAATTTAACAAAATCTGGGAGTGCAGCAGAATAACTTTCTGAATAATTCTTTTCATGCAAAAGTTCCTGCCATTGTCTTACCATTCCCATATACTCATTATTTAGTATAAATATTTTAATTGGAAGATTGTATTGAACTGCAGTAGACATTTCTTGCATGGTCATTAAAACTGATGCTTCACCTGCAATATCTATAACTAATTTTTTTGGATGTGCTATTTGCACTCCTACAGCTGCTGGCACCCCGTATCCCATCGTTCCTAAACCACCAGATGTCATCCATCTATTAGGTTTATTAAATTTATAATGTTGAGCAGCCCACATTTGATGTTGTCCTACCTCTGTTGTAACGTAAGTATCAAATTTTTTTGTAAGTTCGTATAACCTTTGCACTGCATGTTGTGGCATTATTTTTTTTTCACTATTTATAAAATTAAGAGATTTTTTAGCTCTCCACTTATCTATCTGAGACCACCATTTTGCAATATTTTGTTTATTTGATTTTAAAAATGATGGTTTGTTTTTTTTTGTAGTTTTTATTATTGATTGCATAACTTCTCCAACATCACCAATAATTGGTAAGTCAACTTTAATATTTTTATTTATAGAGGATGGGTCTATATCAATGTGAACTTTTTTTGACTTAGGAGAAAACTCGTCAATTTTTCCAGTTATTCTATCATCAAATCTTGCTCCAATGTTAATCATCAAATCACAGTCGTGCATTGCATTGTTAGCTTCATATGTTCCATGCATTCCTAACATTCCTAAAAATTGATTATCATCTCCAGGAAAACATCCAAGTCCTTGTAAAGTAGATGTAATTGGAAATCCCGTCATTGATACAAGTTCTCTCAGCAAATTACTAGCTTCAGGTCCTGAGTTTACTACTCCTCCTCCAGTATAAAAAACAGGTTTTTTTGATTTACTCATCAAATCAATCAGCTTATTTATTTCATTAATTGAAAAAGATTTATGATTTTTTCCATTTTGTTTTGAAACTTTATTACTAAAGTTTTTGTAAACTGTTTTTGCAAATTGAATATCTTTTGGTATGTCAACTAATACTGGTCCTGGTCTCCCAGATATCGCAACAGTAAAAGCATCATGCATAATTTTCGGTAAATCTTCAATTTTTTTAACTAACCAATTATGTTTAGTACAAGGTCTAGTAATTCCTGTGGTATCACATTCCTGAAATGCATCTGTACCTATTAAATGAGTTGGCACCTGTCCTGATATACAAACAATTGGTACAGAGTCCATATATGCATCGGTTAAAGCAGTTACTACGTTTGTTGCGCCTGGACCAGATGTAACCAAAACTACTCCAGGTTTTCCTGTTGATCTAGCGTAGCCTTCAGCAGCATGCCCCGCTCCTTGTTCATGTCTAACTAAAATATGTTTAATAGATGGATGATTTTTTAATTCATCATATATTGGTAGAACTGCTCCACCAGGATAACCAAAAAGATGGCTTACTTTTTGATCTTCTAAACATTTAAAAACAATTTCAGCTCCTGAATATAATTTTGGCATTATGCAATCTAACGGACTTTACATTAATTGGTCAAGTTTAAGTGATGATTTATATAATTTTTTTTGTGAAAGCAGTCAATTTATTTGGGTCAATTGGTGTCCATGATTTCATTTTACCCCTAAACCATGTAGTTTGCCTTTTAGCATACTGTCTAGTTCTTATATTGATGTGATCACATAAATTGTTTTTATCTATTTTCCCCTCAAGAAACATTTCAATTTCTTTAAATCCAATGATTTTATAATAATGCTCTTTTTTTACATTTCTTTCTTTTAGTAGTTTTTTGACCTCAGATACTGCTCCAGATTTAATCATTTTTTTTGTTCTTGCATTAATTCGCTTAAGTAGTTCCTCTCTTGAATAATTTAAATATAATTTTATGAATCTATTATTTTTAAAAATAGTTTTAGTCTTTTTTTGCCATTCATAAATAGACTTGTTTGAATATTTTTTTACTTCATATGCTCGAATAGATCTTTGAACATCGTTTGAATTAATTTTATTTTTTGATAGAGGGTCGATTTTAACAAGTCTTTTATAAAAATTTTTTTGACCAATTTTTTTATTTAAATTCCTAATTTTATTTCTAAATTTAATTGGAATTGTTGGAAGCTTTACAAATCCCTCTACTAATGAATAAAAGTACAACCCTGTTCCACCAACTATTATGGGAATCTTCTTTTTGCGATTAATTTCTTTAATTTTTTTAATTGCAAATTTAAGCCAATCACCTGTAGAAAAGCTTTTATTTATATCAATGAAACCATAGAGATTATGTTTTACTTTTTTTAAATCTTCTTTTCCGGGTCTAGCTGTTAATATTTTTAGCTTCTTATATACTTGCATACTATCTGCATTTATAATTTCACCATTTATTTTTTTTGCTATTTTTAGTGCAAAGTTTGACTTTCCTGAGGCTGTAGGTCCGTAAATTAAAATAATTTTGGACAAGAAATCTCTATTCTATTTTTATTCCAATAGATCTTTTTTGATTTTGATTATTATATATAGTTATAAAAATCGTTTTATCTCCAGATCTAATTACAGAGTTAATATAATTATTCAATTGTCCAACTGTTCTAATTGGTTTTCCATCAGTTTCTATAATTATATTACCAACATTTAAATAATCAATTGGGCTTTCAGGTTTTATATCAGTTATAACCAAGCCTTTAGTATTACTAGGTAAATTTCTTTCTCTTAGATCATTTTTATTAACAAGCCTTACAGAAATTTTTAACTTTTCAATTTCCGAAATTTTGTTTTCTGTTGGTCTTTCCACTTTGAAATCATCGGATGTTTCAAGTCTACCAAGTTTAATTTTTTTGATTATTTCTTTCCCGTTTCTCCAAACTATAACTTCAACTACTTTTCCAACTTCTGTTTGAGCAACTATTTTAGGGAGTTCTTTCATTTCATTAATTGGTGTACCATTAAAATTAATTATAATATCTCCATTTTTAATTCCTGCCTTATCTGATGGACTGTTGTCTGCAACACTTGCAACAAATGCTCCTTTTGGTTCCTTAAGTTTGGCAGCATCTGCAATTTCTTTACTTACAACTTGAATTCTGACACCCAACCACCCTCTTTTTGTTTCTCCAAACTTAATAAGTTGATCTATTACTTTTTCAGCTGAATTAGATGGGATTGCAAAACCAATACCAATTGAACCTGATTGACCTAAAATAGCAGTATTAATTCCGATTACCTCTCCATCCATATTAAATAAAGGTCCACCAGAATTACCCTGATTTATAGAGGCATCAGTTTGTATAAAATCTTCATATCTAGATAAGCCTATATCTCTATTTCTTGCTGAAATTATTCCAGCTGTAACTGTTCCACCTAATCCAAAAGGGTTTCCAATTGCAATAACCCAATCACCAATTCTAGATTTATCTGAGTCACCAAAATCTACAGGTATAAACTTTTCTTCAGAAATAATTTTGAGCACTGCTATATCTGATAAAGGATCAGCTCCTAAAACTTCTGCCTTAAAATCTTTATCACCACCAACTCTAACTAGGATGTCATCTGCACCCTTTATAACATGATTATTTGTTATAACTGTACCATTTGAATTTATGATAAACCCTGAACCTAAAGCCATTGCTTGTCTCTTTTCTGGTGTTCCAAAGTCCTTAAACATATCCTCAAATGGTGAGCCTGGAGGAAACTCAAATGGAAATTGATTTTGTCTAGTGACAACAGTCTGTGTAGTTGAAATATTTACTACAGAGGGCATTAATTTTTCTGCAAGATCAGCAAAAGAAGAAGGAGTATCTGCTTTTGTTTGAAAATTGAATGCTGAAAGAGTAATTAATAATAAAAATACTTTTAAATTCTTAAACATAGTCAGTTTAACTCTAAATTATTGAGTCTTAGCTTCTATATTACCAAAAAATTTAAAAAATTCACTATCTGGAGATAATATCAAAGAAGTGTCACCTCCGATTAAAGCTTTTTCGTAAGCTTGCATTGCTCTGTAAAATGCAAAAAATTCAGGATCTCTTCCAAAAGCGTCGGCAAAGATTTTGTTTCTTAAGCCGTCACCTTCACCTTTCATTATTTCTGATTGTTTCTCAGCATCTGCCAGAATAACTGTTACTTCTTTATCAGCAGTTGATGTAATGGTTATTGCCATTTCTGCTCCTTTTGCTCTAAATTCTTTAGCTTCTCTCTCTCTTTCGGTTTGCATTCTTCTAAAGATTGCATCACTATTAGCTTGTGGTAAATCTGCTCTCTTTATTCTCACATCAACAATTTTTATTCCAAAATTTTCAGCCTCATTATTTACACCATCTTGGATCAGTGACATTTGTTTTGTTCTGTCTTCAGATAACAATGTCTGTAACCTTTGTTGTCCTAAAACATTTCTTATTCTAGAGTTAATGATCGTTGATAAACGGGATCTTGCAACCCTTTCATTTCCAACAGATATATAAAATTTTAGCGGATCAACAATTTTAAATCTTGCAAAAGCATCTACAATCAATCTTTTTTGATCTGAAGCTATAACTTCTTCTGGTGGTGTATCCAAATTTAATATTCTTTTATCTAAAAAAACAACATTTTGTATAAAAGGAATTTTAAAGTTTAGACCTGGTTCAAGTATAATTCGTTTTGGGTCACCAAATTGTAGAACAATAGCTTGGTTTACTTCTTTAACTATAAACACTGAAAAAAAGACTAAAGCTCCGATAATTGCTGCTATTGGTAAAATAATTTTTTTCATTAATTGCTACTTTTTTTTGTTAATTCTGGTAAAGGCAGATAAGGTACTACGCCAGAACCTGAGTTTTTATCTATAATAACTTTGTCTATATCAGCTAAAACTTTTTCCATAGTTTCTAAATACATTCTTTCTTGAGTAACTTCTTTAGCATTAGCATATTCATTATAAATCGATACAAACCTGCTTGCTTCACCTTCAGCTTTTGCAACAACCTCTTTTTTATAAGCTTCTGCTGCCTGTAAAATTTTTTGTGCTTCACCCCTTGCTCTAGGTATAACGTCATTTCTGTATGCTTCAGCTTCATTTTTAGATCTTTCCATGTCAGCTCTAGCGGCCTGTACATCTCTAAACGCATCAATAACTTGATCTGGTGGGTCTGCTTTTTGGGTTTGTACTTGAGTTATTTGAATTCCACTTTCATACTCATCCAATATCTCTTGAATAATATCTTGAGTATCTGTCTCAATTACAGACCTTCCCTCAGTTAAAATTGGTTGGATATCACTTCTTGCAATTACTTCTCTCATAGCAGTTTCAGCAGCTGCTTTAACTGTACCCTCTGGGTCTTGAATTTTAAATAAAAATTTTCCAGCATCTTTAATTACCCAAAAAACAGAAAAATCAATGTTCACTATATTTTCGTCACCAGTTAACATTAAACTTTCTTCAGGCACATCCGCTACTCCTCCTGATGAAAATCCTGAGTCTCTTTCAGATCTAAAACCAATATCCATTCTATTAACTTTTGTAACTTTTGGAGTTTTGACGCTTTCTATTGGAGTAGGAAAATGATAATTTAAACCTGGTTGAGTTGTTTTTATGAATTTACCAAATCTCATTACTACTCCTTGCTCATCTGGTAAAACTCTATATAGCCCGCTCGCTACCCAAATTAAAACCAAAATAAGAATACCTAATATAATCGGTTTTTTGCTACCTGTAGAACCAGATCCACCTGGAAAAAATCGATTAATAGTTGATTGTATTTTTCTTATAACCTCATCAATATCTGGTGGCTTTGGACCTCTTCTTCCTGATCCATTTCCATTTCCACCTGGTGGAGTGCCCCACGGGCTTCCTCCTCTTCCTCTAAAATCATCAACCATGACAATCTATATAGTGTCTTTCTATTGAAAAACAAGTTAAGTTAGGCATTTAAAGCCCAATAATAATGGACTTAATGAAGCAATGGATCAAAAAACTAATAAAAAAACCTTTGTAAAAAACCCAATAAATGGCACAAAATTTACTATAGCCATATCTAGTGCAAAAGGCGGGGTTGGCAAATCCACTTTTGCTACTAATTTAGCTTTAGCTCTTAAAAAAATTTCTTGTAATGTTGGTTTATTGGATGCCGATATTTATGGACCCTCGCTTCCTAAATTATTTAATATAAGTGAAAAACCAGAAAGTAACGGGCAAACTTTAATTCCGATAATAAAGTATGGAATACAATGTATGTCAATAGGATTTTTAACTGACGAACAGACACCAATGATTTGGCGTGGACCAATGGTGACGAGTGCAATTAAAACTTTTACTCAAAAAGTAAAATGGGACAAATTAGATTTTATTATAGTAGATATGCCACCAGGTACAGGTGATACTCAATTAACATTTGCTCAAGAAATAAGTGTTGATGGTGCAATTATTATATCAACACCTCAAGAAATTGCTCTTCAAGATGTAAAAAGAGGAATCAAAATGTTTGATAAATTAAAAGTAAATATTATAGGATTAGTGGATAATATGAGTTATTTTATTGGAGATGATGGTAAAAAATACCCTATATTTGGTGAGGGAGGAGTTCGAAAAACAGCTGAGGAATTTGGTAAAGAATTTTTAGGAGAAATTCCAATAAATTCTAAAGTTGGTAAAAGTGGAGACTCTGGCAAACCAATTGTTGAAGACATGCCTGATCACGAAATTTCTAAAATTTATTTAGATTTTGCAAAAAAAATTAAATCAACTTATCTTTAAGATCAAAAGCTAACATTAATTCATTCCATTCCCTCTTAGAGAGTCCAGAATTATCTATATTGACGTCTTCACCTTTTATTAATTTTTGAATTATTACTTTTCCTTTAGCAGACACTTCTGTACCTCCAACTCTATAATCCATAAATGCTTCATAAGTAATAGGCACCCATCTTTTAAGAGTATCCAACATTATATCTGCGAATACTCTTATTTCATATTGTGCATGACTATCTGCTCTGAGTCTTAAAAAGTTCATTAGATTTAACAAATCAGTTTTCCAATACCACTGAGTATAAGTATTAAGAGTTAAATTCATTCTTGCAAGCTCTCTAGCTAATCCCTTTTTATTTTCATCAATTGTTGATCCATCATATCTTTGATTTAACATTGTCTCATAATTATTATAAGTTTGTTCTGCATCATTTTTTAACAATTCTAAAACTTCTTTTGCTTGTTTGTCGTCTAAAATATCGCCTCTTCCTTGCCTGTTACTAGAAGATTGTGCAGCTAAGTTTTCAGCAGTTGGAAGGTAAAATTCTTTATCTAAAATAGAATATCTTGCTGAATATTCGTTTACATTTGCAGTTCTATGTCTTATCCATTGTCTGGCAATAAAAATTGGTAATTTTATGTGATACTTAATTTCACACATCTCAAAAGGTGTACTATGCCAATGTCTCATTAAATATTTTATTAATCCGCTATCTGATGAAACTTGTTTTGTACCTTTTCCATACGAAACTCTTGCTGATTGAACAATTGAGGAATCATCTCCCATATAATCTATGACTCTTACGAATCCGTGATCCAATGCTGGCATTGCCTCAAAAAGAATGCTTTCAAGCTCTGGAACTGTTACTCTTTTTGTCTTATTTTGTTGAGTTTGTTGATCTCTAATTTCTTTTATTTGTTCTTTTGTTAATTTCATGAATTTTATTGAATCTATTATTATTGCTTTTATATTAATAGAGTTGGTTTTCCAACTATGACGATAAACGAATTTCGTAATAAACATTGCGGACGTGGGGGCAGTACCCACCACCTCCACCATTAATACAACTTATGGGGGTGAAATAGAATCGACGAGTGTCTAAAGGCTGTTCTTTCGTTCGGTATTGTTCCGCCGTAATGGGCTATTTTATAATTGCAAATAATAAATTTGCTCTTGCAGCTTAATTAGTTTCTAATTGAGTTACGGGGTTTGGGGCACCTGGCAACAGAACGCCCCTTAAATTTTGGTAAATAAAATATATGAATGAAAAGGGAATATACTGGAATAAGATCCCAATTCTTGAAAAACTTTTTTTAAAAATTCTTAAATTAAATCGAGAAGAGTTGCACCAAATATTTTTAAAAAAAATAAATTATAATAATAATATGTCGATATTAGACATTGGCACTGCTAATACATTAAATAAAAATCATAATATTATATTAAGTAAAACGAAAAAAAATAAATACTTATGTTGTCTGACTAATCAAACCTTGAGTAAAGAATTAATTAAAAAATACCCACAAATTAAGAAAGTCTTAAAAGGTGATGGTAGAAATATTAAACTAAAAAATAACTCATTTGATATAGTTTATTCATCGGCAACTCTTGAACATGTAGGCTCACTTAAAAACCAAATTAAATTTGTCAATGAATGCTACAGAGTTTCAAAGAGATTTATATTTATAACAACCCCTAATAGATTTTATCCAATAGATTTTCATACTAAAATACCTTTTATCCATTGGTTGCCGAAAAAAATACATAGAAATATTTTGTTAATTTTAAATATGAAATTTTATTCAAAAGAGAGAAATTTAAATCTACTTGGTGTAAATGATATCAAGCAAATATTAAATGATTCCAGTATTGCAAAATATAAGATTATAAAAAAAAAATTTCTTTTTTTTACTTCAAATATTATTATTTTTATTGAAAAAAACTAAATTTTAAATTTAGATTTTTCTGCATCTCTTAAAAATGTTTTAACTGTACCAGATGTTAGTTCATTAAAAGAGCTTCCAAAATTTTCAATTTTTTTAATAATTGATGGTGGAACAGTAATAATGTTGCACCCTAATTGACTTGCTTGAGTAAAATTATACGGTTCTCTTGTGCTAGCCCACAGAATGCTTACATTCTTAAATTTTTTAGATAGCCTTAAACTTTTTTTAAATATTGGAATTGGATCCTTGCCAACATCTGCCATTCTTCCTGCAAAAATAGATATTATAACAGGTGTGCTATTTTCTATGCAGCTTAAAATTTTTTTTGTTTGGGAGCCAGAATAAACTGCAGTAATATTTAATTTTATTTTTTCTTTATTTAATTCCTTTATTATTTTACCTAAAAATATACCTTTTGAATTTACAACTGGAATTTTTACAAATACATTTTTTCCAAGATCATTTAGTATAAAAGCCTGTTTTTTAATATTTTTCAAATCATCCGCAAAAACCTCTAGTGAAACTGGTTTTTTTTGACAAATTGATAATATTTTTTTTGAATATGATATATAGTTCTTAGCTCCAGCCTTTCTCATTAAAGATGGATTTGTTGTAAATCCCTTCACAATTTTTTTTTTATTAAATTCTTTAATTTTATCTAAATCAGCTATATCACAAAATATCTTAGTCAATCTTATAAGCTTTTAATTATATCTTCTGTCATTTTTTTTGCATCAGCAAATAGCATTAACGTATTATCTCTATAAAATAAATCATTATCAATGCCTGCATAGCCAGGTGATAAGCTTCTTTTTACAAATAGAACTGACTTACTTTTTTCAACGTCTAAAATTGGCATACCATAAATTGGGCTTTGAGGATCCGTTTTTGCAACGGGATTTGTAACATCATTAGCTCCTATAACATAAGCAACATCACAATTTGCAAAGTCATTATTAATTTCCTCTAATTCAAATACTTCATCATATGGAACATTAGCTTCGGCTAATAATACATTCATGTGTCCTGGCATTCTTCCAGCTACTGGATGAATTGCATAGGTTACTTTAACTCCATTTTTTTTTAAAGCATCAACCATTTCTCTTAAAGCATGTTGTGCCTGTGCAACTGCCATACCGTATCCAGGAACAATTATTACTGATGAAGCATTTTTCATTAAAAAAGCAGCATCATCTGCATTTCCATTCTTCACTGGTTTTTGCTCTTTTGATCTATCTGATTGTGCTTGATCAGTTGCTCCCCATCCACCTAGAATAACATTAAAAAACGATCTATTCATGCCTTTACACATTATATAAGATAAAATAGCTCCTGAAGAACCAACTAAAGCTCCAGTAATAATTAGCGCAGTATTTTCAAGAGTAAATCCAATACCTGCAGCAGCCCATCCAGAATAAGAGTTTAACATTGATATAACTACTGGCATATCTGCACCTCCTATTGGGATGATAAGCAGGATACCTAATAAAAATGAAATTATAATTACTGTCCAAAACCAAGTGTCAACCTGAGTATTACATAAATAAAAAATTAGGCCTATTAAAGTCAGTCCTAAAAATAGATTTAAATAATGTTGTCCAAGAAATGTTATTGGGGAACCAGACATAATTCCTCTTAACTTTAAAAAAGCAATTATAGAACCTGTAAATGTTATTGCTCCAATAGCTGCTCCAAGAGACATCTCTATTAAACTTGCTATTTTAATATTACCAGGTGTACCCAGATTAAAGACTTCAGGATTTAAAAAAGCAGAAATAGCCACAAAAACAGCCGCAAGACCAACCAAACTATGAAATCCAGCAACTAATTCTGGCATTGCGGTCATGGGTATTTTAAATGCGATAAAAGCTCCTATAGATCCACCAACTAATAAGAAAACAATTAAATAAAGGAAGCCAGTAGAAAAATTGCCCGCGGATATAATAGTGACCCCTATAGCAATTGCCATACCCATGATTCCAAATAAATTTCCCTGCCTTGAAGTTTCAGGAGACGACAAACCTCTTAATGCTAGAATAAATAGTACTCCAGAAATCAAATAAAATATTGCTAATATATTTGCTGACATTTTTATTTATCTTTCTTCTTTTTTTTATACATAGCTAACATTCTTTGGGTAACCAAAAATCCACCAAAAATATTAACAGCCGCTAATATTATCGCTAAATAACCAAAAATATTGGCTGTATCAAAAATGTTACCACCTTCTGCTAAAGCGGCAATGATAGCACCAACTATTATAACTGATGATATTGCGTTAGTTACTGACATTAATGGAGTGTGCAAAGATGGAGTTACACTCCATACAACATAATAACCTATGAATATTGAAAGTATAAAAATACTTAATCTGAATACAAAAGGATCTATTTCCATATCTATTTTATAATTGTCTTTGCAATTATTTCATCCTCTAAATTTATATTTATTTTTTTTTTTTCTTTATCAAAAAGATTGACAATAAAATTAAATACATTTTTAGCATAAAGGCTAGAGGATGATTTGGGCAATTTATTTAAAATATTTTTTTCTCCCATAATTTTTACACCGTTTTTTTCTATAATTTTATCAACTTCAGTAAATGCAGTGTTTCCACCTTGAATTGCTGCTAAGTCGTAAATTACTGAACCAGGCATCATATTATTTATCATGCTATCCTTTATAATTACAGGAGCTTTTTTTCCAGGAATAAGAGCAGTGCAAATAACGATATCTATTTTTTTTAACGTTTCCCCAAGCAATTCCTCTTGTTTTCTTTTAAAATCATCACTAGCTTCTTTAGCGTAACCACCCTCAGTTTCCAAATTTTCAGCTCCTTCAACAACAAGAAATTTTCCACCTAAGCTTTCTACTTGTTCTTTAGAAGCCATCCTAACGTCAGTTGCAAAAACAATAGCTCCCATTCTTTTTGCCGTTGCTATAGCTTGAAGGCCAGCTACTCCAGCTCCAACAACCAAAACTTTTGCTGCAGGTATAGTACCTGCTGCAGTCATCATCATAGGAATAGCTTTCTCAAATGTTGCAAATGACTCTATAACTGCCTTATACCCGGCTAAATTTGCTTGAGATGAAAGAATATCCATTGACTGTGCTCTAGTAATTCTAGGAAGCAATTCGAGGGAAAAAATATTTATATTTTTTTTTACCATCTCATCAATTTTGTTTTTATTTTCGTAGGGATTCAGTACTCCTATTAATGTTTGATTTTGTTGCAACAATGTAGTTTGATCATTTCCTGGAAGGTTTAATTGTACAATTATATCTGCTTTGTTAACTACCTCTTTTTCATTACTAAATAATTTAACACCAAGATCTAAATACTCTTTGTCATCAAATCCCAAATGTTTACCATAATTTACGATTAATTTTATTTCAAAACCCATAGAAATATATTTTTTGGCAATTTCAGGAGTAATTGAAATTCTTTTTTCTATATTTAAATTTTCTGATAAAGAAGCAATTATCATTTTGATTAATTTTACTTTTGACGAGCTTTAAATTTAGGATTTTTTTTATTAATTATGTAAACCCTTCCTCTTCTTCTCACTAATTTTGAGTTTAGATCTCTTTTTTTTAATGATTTTAAGGAGCTTGCTATTTTCATAATTTTTTTATTCTCTTGTTAAACAATATTTATAACTTTGTAAAGCTATGTATTATTTAAAAAATCTTTAATATAATTTTTTAGATGTATTTTTCCATATGTTTTGCTTACTTTGTTTAGTAAGCTTATTTTAGTAAGTGCTGACGCATATCTCTCACCCTCTCTAGGTGGTAAAAATTTGATTTTTGACTTAAACATTTTAGCTACCTCAATGATGCTTAAACTATTTCTATTTGTTATTGAATAATGACTAGATAGATTTTTTTTCCATGCTTTATAACACACATTAACTGTGTCGTTAATGTGAGTAAATCTTCTTGTTTGGGTTCCAGGTTTAACAACCGGAAGAGGAAGTCCTTTTTTAAATTTATCCTCGAAGATTCCTATAACAGTAGCCATGTCACCTGTTTTGATTTGTTTTGGTCCATAAACATTATAAAAATAAATAACTTCAAATTTAAAATTAAACCATTTTTTTAAATTTTCTAACAATTCTAAATTTTTTGCTTTAGTGAATGCGTATGGAGATAGATTTTTATCAAATCCCCTATTTCCTAGACTCGCTGATGTTGCTGAATAAATTAACTTGATTTTATTTTCTAAACAAAATTTAAAAACTTCATTCGTTCCAATTGTGTTGGAATCTAAACACTCTCGAAGTTTTATGAAACTAAAATAAATTCTAGAAAATTCTCCAAAATGAAAAATTGAATTTATTTTATTTTTATTTTTTTTTAATATTATTGATATATTCCTAGTATCATTTTTTATATATTTAACTCTTTTATTTAATATATGATTTTTTTTTGAACCAGACGAATAATTGTCTATACTTAAAATATCAAATTTAGTTTTACTCAAAAATAATTCTATTAAATTAGAGCCAACAAATCCTGCTCCTCCAGTTACAACAATTATTTTTTTCATTAATATTTTGGTATGCCTGGCAATGTCCTACTCTTCCGTGCCTTAAGACAAAGTACCATCGGCGCTGAAGGGCTTGACTTCCGAGTTCGGAATGGGATCGGGTATTACACCTTCGCAAAAATCACCAGGCACGAGTTTTATAATATGTTTTAAAATTTTTACAAGAATTTTGTATAAAACATTTGTCTAACAAATATCCATATAATTTTTGTGTTAAATTTAGATTTTTCAAAGTATCTTTTTTTAAATACTATATTTTGATCATATATTACAAAGTTTTCTTTACCATTAAATAGGATATCAAACAAAATTTTATACCCTTTGTTAAAAAATTTCTCAGAGTATTTAAGTATTAGATATTTTTTACATAAAAAAAAACCTGATAATGGATCGGAGGTTTTTTTTCCAAAAATTAAATTTATGATAAATATTGCAAAATTTGAAACAAAACTTCTAAGAATGCCCAAATTCCCAGAAAAATTTTTTTTTTTAAATCTACTACCAATTACCATTTCACAATTTTTTTTAGATAATTTTCTCCACATTTTATAAATATATTTTGTGTCATGCTGTAGATCACAATCTAGGACTAAAATATTATTATTTCTAGCTTTTGTGACACCATAAATTACTGATTTGCTTAAATCACTAATATTTGTTTTCCTTAAAAAACCTTTAAATTTTTTTTTATTTTTTAATTTTTTAATTTCTTTAAATGTTCCATCTGTTGAACCATCATCGACAAAAATTACCTCTGATATAATTTTTAATTCTTGTAATTTCTTTGCTATAATAGAAATATTTTTTCTTTCATTTAAAGTTGGTATAATTGCAGAGATCATTTCAAAATATTATATATGTAAAAAAAAAAATTTAAATTTTATACTTTTATTTTACATTAAACTTAGATACTTGTAATAGATTAATGAAAAAAACAGCACTAATAACAGGTGTAGGAGGTCAAGATGGAGCATATCTTTCAGAATTTTTATTATCTAAAAATTATCGAGTTATTGGTGCTGAAAAAAATAGCTTAAGTACTAAAAGATGGAGATTAAAAAAGCTTGGTATTGAAAAAAAAATTATTTTCGAAAAAATGAGAATTGAAAGTGATGCTGATATCAATAAGGTATTTAACAAATATAAAATACATGAAGTGTATAATTTAGCCGCTCAATCATTTGTTAACACTTCTTTTTCTACTCCAATTAAAACATCAAATATTACTGGATTAAGCGTCATAAAAATTTTAGAAGTTATTAAAAATAAAGATCCAAAAATTAAATTTTATCAAGCTTCATCATCAGAAATGTTTGGAAATTCATTAAGTGAATCTCAATCAGAAAAAACAAATTTTGACCCACAAAGTCCCTACGCGATTAGCAAATTATTTGGGCATTATATTACAAGGAACTATAGAAATTCATATAATTTATTTGCTGTTTCAGGGATTCTTTTTAACCATGAGTCTCCTCTTAGAGGAAATGAATTTGTAACCAAAAAGATAATTAAAGGATTAATTAAAATAATTAATAATGAAATTAAATTTATAGAGTTAGGAAATATTTATTCAAAAAGAGATTGGGGATATGCAAAAGAGTACGTGGTGCAAATGTGGAAGATGATGCAATTAAAAAAACCAGAGGATTTTGTTATTGCCACAGGTAAAACATACTCTATAAAAGATTTTATAAATGAAAGTGCAAAATATTTAAATTTAGACGTAAAGTGGACTGGTAAGGGTAATAATACAAAATTATTAAACAATAAAAATAATAATGTAATTATTAAAATAAATAAAAAACTATTTAGACCATCTGAAGTAAATTATACAAAGGGAAATATAAATAAGGCTAAGAAAATAATAAAATGGAAACCTAAAATATCTTTTAAAATGCTTATCAAAATAATGATAGATGATGAATTAAAAAACTATGACCATAAATAATTATTTTCTAATTTTATACTTTAAAATTACATAAACAGCTCTAAAAGCATCCAAAATATTTATTTTTTTTCCCTCGGAATAGTTTCTACCCTTGTAACTTATTGGCACTTCTTTAATATTTATTCCTTTATTTGAGATTTTTGTTGTTATCTCAGGGCAAAACGCAAAATCATTTTCATTTAATTTAATTTTTTTAAACAATTTTACTGTGAATAATTTATAACATGTGTGTGCATCTGTAAGATTTTGTTTATTCAAAAAATTTGAAAATTCAGTTAATGCAAAGTTTGCAAAAACCCTAAAATTTATCCAGAAACCTTTACCAAGTTTATATCTTTTTTTTTTTAATACTCTAGATCCATATACTACTTGTGTCTGAGCTTTTTCAAATGGCCTTAGCAATTTATGATAATCTTTGGGATTGTACTCTAGGTCTGCATCTTGAATAATAACAATATCTCCATCAAGGTATTTACGAGCAGTTTTTATTGCACCTCCTTTGCCAATATTTCGATTATGTAATAAAATTTTTTTTACTTCTCTATAATGAATATTTTTTAAAATTTCTCTCGTTCCATCTGTTGAATAGTCATCTACAATTATTATTTCTTTTTTTATTCTTTTTATTGCAACTACCTTTTTGATAATTGTCTTTATTGTTTTTTTTTCATTAAATACAGGTATAATAATTGATAGTTTCATTATGTTGTTATTCTAGAAATAAATATGATGAAAATCAAATAAGATTACTAAATTTTATGATTGAAATTATATTTTTTTGTTTCGTTACTTCAATAATTTATTTTTCTGCAGGTTATTTTTTTAATACTAATATTGCTGCTCTTAATTTAAATTATACTAAAAATACTACAATTAATTATATATATGGATTTATTTTTTTAGGGTTTTTTTCAATAATAATCAATTTTTTTTTTCCACTAAATCAAAATATTAATTCGATCTTATCAATTTTTTTTTTAGTATATTTCTTTTACACTTTTAGACATAGCAAAAATAAAAATAAAATTATTAAATCAATTTTATTAATTACTTTTTTTTCAGCACTTTTGATCACTTTATCAGAAGCAAACAGACCTGATGCTGGATTATATCATTTTCCTTACACAAAAATTTTAAATGAAAATAAAATTATTATTGGTTTGACCAATATACATTTCAGATTTGGACACACATCCATTCTGCAGTATTTAAATGCATTAAATTTCAATTTTGCCTTTTCAGAAAATGGTATTTTAATTCCTCAGGCTCAAATAATTGTAAGTGTATTTCTATATTTTTATAAAGAATTTTCAAATGAAATTAAAAGATCAGATTCTTCATTCTTAATATTATTTCTATTTTTTACATTTTTATTTTCTATATTTAATTATAATAGATATGGCTCATTTGGAAATGACGCATCAGGTAATATATTTTTTCTTTTATTAGTTTATGAGTTTTTAAAGCTAGTTAAAAAAAATAATAATCAAAAAAAACATCTTTTTAATTTAGTTTATTTGTCTTTATTTTGTGTAGCACTAAAGCCTTTTTTATTATTTTCTCTTTTATTCCCTTTGGCTTACATAATAAATTTTAAAAAAAAAATTTATGAAATTATATCCAATAGAAATTTTTACATATGCTTAATTTTTATTTCATGCTTTCTTTTAAAAAACCTATTAATATCTGGGTGTTTTATTTATCCATCAAGTAAAACTTGTATAAGTAACTTAAATTGGAGCAATCATGACAGAACAAAAAAAGAAGAAATTCTTGGTGAAGCATGGTCAAAAGATTGGGTCAATTTTAATAATGTGAAAAAAATTAATGCTAGCGAATTCAATAAAGACTTTATTTGGTTTAAAACATGGAAAAATAATCAATTTAACACTATTGTAAAAAAAAATTCTCCATTTTTGGTCTTATCCTTAATAATTTTAATTTTTTTAAAATTATTTTTAGATAAAAAAAAATTAAATAATAAATTTTTTAATAAAAATTTTGTAATAATTTCAACAACATTAATAATTGTAATTGCGTCATTACTATTTTGGTTCTTAAAGTTTCCACTGTATAGATATGGCTCAGGTTTTTTGGGTAGTTTATTTATAATTTTATTTTCGCTAATTTTTGCAAAAATAAATAGTAAGCTAAACTTGAATATAATGAAAAAACTTAAAATTATAATATTCATTTCAATTATATTTATTATAGTAAAAAACTTTAATAGAATTTATAACAAATATGAAATAAGATATTTGAATTATCCATGGCCCAAAATGAATTCATTTACAAATAATAATTATAAAAAAAACTACGAGGAAGTGATTATTAACAATAAATTTTTGTTTTATAAAGTTAATGATGGTCTCTGTATGTATGGAAATTCTCCCTGCAGTTATTATATTGAAGACAATATAGATTTAAAAATTTTACGTGGATATAAAATGTATTATGTTAAAAGATAACATGAAAATAAGTATAATAGTGCCGGTTTATAATGAAGAAAAATTTGTAATTAAGTTATTAAATTTAGTAAACGAGCAAAAAAAGATAAGTAATTTAGAAATTATTGTTGTAGATGATAATTCAACTGACGAAACAGCTACGCATTTAAAGGAAAACCCATCGCTATATGACAAAATTATTTTTAAAGAAAAAAATGAAGGAAAAGGTTCTGCTATAATTTCTGGACTTGATCAAGTTACTGGTGAATATGTGCTTATACAAGACTCTGATTTAGAATATTCCCCATCTGATTATGCTAGATTATTTGAACCAATCAAGTATGGTGCTGATGTAGTTTATGGATCTCGATTTATGGGATCTGAACCGAAAAGAGTATTATACTATACCCATAGAGTAGCTAACCAAATACTAACGACTTTAGCAAATATTTTTACAAATTTTAATTTTACTGATATCGAGACCGGCTATAAACTTATTAAGACAAGTGTGTTTAAAAATCTTAATTTAAAAGAAAAATCCTTTGGAATTGAGATTGAATTAACAATGAAACTCTCGAAAATTGACCTAAAATTTTATGAAGTAGGCATTTCTTATTTTGGAAGGACATATGCTGAAGGAAAAAAAATAGGAATTAAAGATGGTTTGGTAGCAATATACAAGATTTTTTATTATAAATTATTTAATTAATTAAAAACTGCTTATAAATTTTACTAAACTCTCTTTTAGTTTTTCATTTGGCTTAAAATTTGTGTCTTTTTTAATTTTTTTTAGGTCGGGACACCTTCTCATAGGTTCATTAGATGGATAAAAATTTGGATAATTAATTTTTTTAATTGAAATTTTATTTTTATAAATTTTTTTGATTTGTTTGGACAAAGTATTCATTGATACTTCATCTTTATCATTTCCAACATTGTATACATCTCCCAATTTTCCTTTTGATATTACTTTAATAAAACCTACCATAGCATCTGTGATGTAACAGAAAGATCTTGTTTGATTACCATGATTATAAACTGTCAATGGTTTTTTGTTTTTAATTGCTCTAATAAATCTTGGAATAACTCTATCATCATTTTGATTCATAGATGGTCCAAACACATTAAATGGTCTTATAATTTTTACTTTTGTTTTATAATATTCTTTATAGATATAACATAAAGTCTCACCAACTCTTTTTCCTTCATCATAACATGACCTGGGTCCATATGAATTTACATTTCCATAGTAATTTTCATTTGTAGGTAAATTTTTTAAATCAGGATTACCATATATTTCACTTGAGCTAAAAAAAATAAATAAACTTTTATCTTTTTTTGAGTACTCAAGATATTTTTTTGCTCCAAGATACGAAACTTCTAGCGCTTCTAAAGGATGTTTTTTATAAATTGTAGGGCTTGCTATTCCAGCTAAGAAAATAATTATATCATATTTCTTTTTTCTTTTAAAATTATTTAAATCTTCATTATAATAATTGATATATCTATTTTTATTTTTTTTTTGCTTTAAGGAAGAAATATTATTATCTACACAATCAAGCTTAAAATAAATTTTTTTTTTAATTAAAAGCTTAAAATAATCTAGGAAGCTTTTTCCTAGAAATCCATCTGAGCCCAATAGTAGAATATTTTTGTTATAAAAAAACCTGTTTTCAGATCTATTTAGACGTTTATAAATGGAAAATGTTTCATTATAAGTTATATCTGCTTTATTAGTCATATAATTAAGTATATTTATAGATTTAATTTAATAGAAACTATATATATTTTATATTATTCATCAAGTTTAATGAAAAAAAATATTTCAATTATTGCACCTTGTTATAATGAAAGAGATAACATTAAATTATTTTTTGAAAAAATTAAAAAAATATTTTTAGAAAGTTTAACTAATTATAACTTTGAATTAATTATAGTTGATGACTGTTCAACCGATGGATCTGACGAAATCTTAAGGGAAATTTCAAAAAGTAACCCAAATATTAAGATCATAATTAATAGTAGAAATTATGGAGTTCATAAGTCTACCTTTAATGCAATAAAGTATGCTAAAGGAGATGCTTTAATACCTATGTTACCTGTAGATATGCAAGACACCCCTGAATTGATTATAGATTTTGTCAATAAATGGGAACAAGGCTTTGATATTGTTTACGGAATAAAGAAAAAAAGAGATGAAACTTTCATTTTAAAATCGGTGAGAAATTTTTATTATAGAATTGTTAATAAAATTTCTAACATAAAGATACCTCCTTATGTTGGTGAATTTCAGCTCATAGACAAGAAACTCTACAGAGAATTATTAAATTATGACGACTACTATCCTTATACTAGAGGTCTAATTGCATCACTATCATCAAATTCAATAGGTGTTGAATATACATGGCAGAAAAGAGTTAAGGGTAAATCAAAAATGAATCTTTTCAAATTATTTGACTTGGGAATTAATGGAATGATATCGTTTAGTAACTTTCCTATAAGAATTTTTACTTTTTTTGGGATTTTAATATCTTCTGTAAGTTTTTTATTTATATTGATTCAATTCTTTTCACATTTCTTTTTAGAAGGGAGAATGAACGTACCAGGTATTTCAACTTTAATTGTGGCTATTTTTTTCTTTTCAGGAATTCAAGTTTTATTTCTAGGAATTGTTGGAGAATATATAGCGGCAATTCATAGTCAAGTAAGAAAACCAAAAAAGAATATAATAGTAAAAGAAAAAATTAATATCGATTAACTTAAATATTGAAAATATTCACAAAATTTTTAGACAATTTTTTATTTTTTTTTCTTATTTCGTCAAAAAAGTTCCAAGCAAATACAAATATGTAATCAATTTTATTTTTTTTAGGTTTGTTTAAAATTTGTAGTTTTGTATTTGGTACAAACTTTTTATTTTTCAAAATATTATCATCAATTATGTAATCAATATGACGATCTATTTTAAAAAAATTAATTATAGTTGAGCCTTTAGCAGGTGCTCCATACCCAATAATTGAATTATTGTTTTTTTTAATTTTTTTTATTTTATCTATTAATTTTTTTTTTCTAATGTTTATAAGTTTTTTAAATTTTTTATAAGGATAAATTGTGTTAATTTTAAACCTTTTTTCTTTATTCAAAAAGTTTTCTACACTTTTTTTCTTTAGGATTTTTTTATTTATTTTTTTTTTAATATATACTCTTATCGATCCTCCATGAGTTTGAACCTGCTCTACATCAAAAATTTCTAAATTGAAATTGTTTAAAAAATTTTGTAAGGAATACACACTCCAAAAATTTACATGTTCATGGTATATATTATCAAATGATCCTTCTTTTAACATCTTTACTAGATATTGTACCTCAATAACAAAAACACCATCAGCTCTGAGCATATTATTTACACATCTTGTAAATTCATTTAAATCATTCACATGTGCAAAAACATTGGAAGCGGTGATTAGATTAAATAAATTTGATTTCTTTTTTGCAAGTTTTTTATTTAAATAACAATTATATGTTTTGATCCCAATTCTATTTGTAATATTTGACAATTGTTTGGCAGGTTCTATTCCAAACAAATTTTTATATTTACGATTATAAAATGGCTTCAAACCAATACCATCATTACTACCAATATCTAATATGTAAGAATATTTATTAAGATTAAAATATTTTATAAATTTAGAACAAGCAAAATCAAAATGTTTTACAAAGCTATTTGAAATTGATGATTTATACAGATATTTATCAAAAAGTTTTTTTGATGGCGCAATATATGAAAGTTGACAATTAAAGCATTTAGTGCACAATTTTAAACCCAAGGGATATATTAAAGATCTACCTGGATTGTTTTCAAGGTTGTTTGCCAATGGTTGCTTACCAAGTGACAAAACATTTTTTAAACTTTTACTATTACAAACTCTACACTTTTTTGAAATCATATTTTAAAAGATTATTGTTAATTTTGTTGCATATTTTTTCTGTTTTTGAAATTTGCCATATATAACTATTATAATTTTTATTCTTTCTAAATAAACATTTATAATTTTCCCCAATTAAAGAGAGCATATTTTCTTTGTAATTATAATTTGATTTAATATTTAGTTTTTTATTGAAAATTTTAAGATAGTAATTTTTATACCAATTCGTATTCTTGGTACCAAAATCAATTTTAATTTTATCTGAGTCAAAAATATAATTATGCTTATAATTTTTTTTTTCCTTCATACTAACAAAAAATGTAATTATTGACTTTCCCTTTTTAAATAATATTTTAATTTTCTCTAAGTTTTTTTTTTTGTCAGTCAATAAACTTATCTTATGTAATTTTATATCTCCAAATAAACTTATAAGGGAAAATATCACATGATTAAGATAATAATTGACAATTCCTCCTCCTTCTGAAATAAAATTTTTCCAAGAAGTATTAAAATCTCTGTAGTAGTGATGAAAAAAATTAAGCTCAAATAATAAATTAAAATTTTTTATATTTTGAACCTTCATTTTTTTTAATTTTTTAAATATTTTTAAATTAGAATATGTGTAATTAACAAATATTTTAATTTTATTTTTCGCTGCATATTTTAAAAGAATCTTATAAACATTTTGATTAATAGATATTGGTTTTTCAAGCATCAAGTATTTAGTTTGTATTTTATTATTTGCGATAAATTTTATAAGAGACTCTTGAATAAATGGTTTTACACAGCCTACTATCATGGTAAATTTATATTTTTTTAAAATTTCTTCATAATTATCACTTAAAAATAATTTTTTAGATTTATATATTTGCTTATCTTTAATATTTGGACTAACTAAAAATATATTGAATTCTTTGTACAAAGACCTAATAACCTTTAAATGACCCTTAACACCAAAATTTGTGCCTATAATGAGTATATTTTTTTCCAAAAAAAATCCTTAAATAGTTTATTTTTATATAAATACCATTAAAATAAATTGTCAATTTAAATTAAAATACATAGTGATTAATGAGTAGACTTAACTTTTATAAAAAAAATATATTACAGAATATTCAAGATAAAAATTCAAAAATTCTTGTTTTAGGAGCTGGTAAGCTCGATCATGATGTATTTAACGAATTGGGATTTAAAAACGTATCGTTAAGTAATTATAATAATATTGAAGGACCTATTGAACTAAAAAATTTATTATTACAAGATATTAATTTGCCTGATAATGAGTATGATTATTGTGTTGCTCATGCATGTATTCATCACAGTTCTAAACCTCATAATTCTATTCTTGAGATGTATAGAGTTTCAAAAAAAGGATTTTTAGTAATTGAAGCTAATGATTGCTTTTTGACACGTTTAGCATGCAAACTAGGTTATGCAGAAGAATTTGAAAAAAGTGCTATTGTTAAGAATAAAACTCATGGAGGTGTTGATAATACGAATATTCCTAATTATGTATTTAGATGGACTGAAAGAGAAGTTTACAAACTACTTTCTTCCTATAAACCAAACATAAAACATAAAATTATTTTTAATTATGCGAATGATATTAAGTTTACTAACAGATTTATTATAAAAATATTTTTTAAAATTTTTTTTATGATTTTTAGTAAACAACAGAATCTTTTTTCTTTTTTCGTAAAAAAGACTAATTTTCCTCAATAAATTTAAGATAACCAAATTTATTTTTTTCAATTAAAAAATTATGATTATCATTAATCTTACAAATTGGCTGTATATCGTAACAAAAACCATCATCACTTGTATTTCTATAAACTTTCATATTGCCAACATTTTTAACATAATTAAAGTTTTCATAATTATAGCTTCTCAAAAAAATATTCTTATCAAAAACATAATTCAGATTTTCATGGTTTTTAAAAAGTAAACCAACGAGAATAAATAAAAAAAATATTTTTATTTTAATAAAATGTTTGTAAATATATTTTGGTATTAAATTAACAATTAATAAAATTGGTAAAGTAATAAATAAACCTAGGATAAATCTTATATCTGGGGCTTGCAACCAAAGAACAAAACAAAGAATATGTGCAAGTATTAGCAATAATATATTTTTTTTAATTTTTTTTGTCTCTGTGATATTAAATATAAATGGAATAATTATGATAAAAATAATTATGAAAAAGATTTGTGTCAGTGAATTGCTTAAGAAATAGTTTTTAAACCAAGGTATAAACCATTCATAGGTATAAATTGAGTAATTAAGATCCATAAATTTTTCGTTTGTTGGGGCAGTTCTTGCAAAAGATTTTACTATATTGCTATATTCATTTATATTTTCTGGAGATAAATAATTTTTGAAGCCAAAGCAGGTAAATTTTACTGGAAACAGCATACAACCGTTATTTACTAAACTTCTAACAATCCATAAAAAAAATGAAGATACAATAAATAATTTAAAAAAAATTTCTTTAAAAAAAAATTTTTTTTGAAATTCTAAAAAAATTGGTAATAATAAAATTGGAAAATAACTTATTCTACAAAATACAACTAATGTTGATAATATCAAAATATATCTTCTATATTCCACTCTACTAAATTGAAGATTCTTTAAATAAAAATAAATAAGTAAAATGAAGAATATCATTGCTGGAAACTCTGAGCCTAAAGAGCCTAAATGCATTAAAATTATTCCATTTCCAAAAGGATGAATTAAACTATAAAAAAGAACAAATAAACTGCTTAAAATAATAAATATTTTATAATCTTTTATTTTTTTTTCAAAAGAATTTAATACTTCACTTATTAGAATATAAACTGGTATAAAGTTAAATAATAGTGCATAAGTTAATTCGAAAATTTTTATATTCCCCAGACTTAAAAATAATTGCCATGGTGAAACCATTGCCATTCTGTCATCTAATAGAACTAGGTTCATAACTATTTTATAATTATAATTCCAATTTAATAATTGATGATGATATAGCTGGGTATCGTAGGTTGGTCCGTTTGATGAGTTTATTAATATAACTAAAAAATTGATTAATAATATTAACCTAAAATTTTTAAGCTTTATTATTTTTTTTTTTAGGTAGAAAATAAACAAAAAAAAACCAATCAAGAAGATTGGATAAACTATAATTTTCAAAGCTAAAAAAAAATGTAAAAGCAAAAGTAATGTGACTAAAAAAAATATACCATAAAGTATATCTATATTTCTAACCTCAATATCTACATTTTTTAATTGAACACTTTTAGTGGTTAATAGTTTAAAAAAAGCAGAATAGCCATATAAGGAAGTAAGTAAAAATATAAAAGAAAAGAATGCAACAAACATATTTAATTTAGTTGAGTTTTAACCCTTTTGAAATTTTTTTGCCAAATTCACTGTTCACATCTATCCAACAATTTATTTTACTTCTACTCTCTAAATAATCAAAAAAATAACCTTTTTTAAATTCTGGTTTTAACTTCACTCCTGTTGCTATAATTGGCGCACATCTATCTTTGTTTACATGAATTATTTCTAAAGGTTCAAATTTAATAACCCACGAAAATATATTTATAGCTATTAATATTAAAATAATTTTTTTATTAAAATATTTATAAATCAAATAATAAAAAAAAATTAATGATGGTTGTAAATATGATAATTCAGCAGGAATATATAAAAAAATTAAGAGATTTGCTGCTATTAGATAAAAAATTAATTTTTCCTTTGGTGCAGAAAATTTATTATATTTTTTTGCGCCGAAAAAATAAATTAGTAAAAGCAATTGAATAAAACCAATTGTTACACTTGTTTTGTAAATAAACCTTGCAAAATACCCTAAGAAACCTGACTCTGGTCTTCCTGCGCGTAACCAATCAAGTCCTAGTTCACTGTATATCCACACGGGAACATAAAATAAACATCCAACAAAAATTGATGACAAAATTATTTGTATTTTTCTTGACTTTGCTAAAACAAAATCTAAATCACTAAAATAAATGGCAATTAAAACAAACGGTGCAAAATTAATTCTTGTGCCAATGCATATTCCAAATAAAATTACTGCTAGTTCAATTTTATTTTTCACCAAGAAGTAGTATCCAGATGAAAAAAATAAGAAAGCAATTGAATAGTCAACGGGTTCGAGGTTATCAAAAAAAAGAATTGGACTAGAAATTATTAATAGTAAAAATAAAAAAAAATTATTTTTTTCTACTTTTTTTTCAAAACTACAGAAAAAAAAGAAACCTCCTAAAATAAAACATGCAAATATGACTAAATTAATTGCAAAACTACCAAAATATAAAGAAATAAAGCCAATAATAAATTCTGCTACGGGATAACCAGTAAATCTACTGGTCATAAAATTTCCATTTAAAAAATTTAAAAAGGTACCGATCATTGGTAGTGTATCTTCATCAGAGCCATATCCACCAATAAAGCAAAGGTAAAACCCTAGTAGTATCGTCAGTGAAAGAATAGTTTTTATAGTAAGGTTAGTGTACATTGTAAATGTGCTAATGTAATTATTTATTCTGTAGACACAACATAAAATTAATATGTATAATTTAGAAAATATATTTATACCTTTTTTTTCTCCAATTATATCGATAATAATATTCTTTGGACTCCATTTTTTTGGTAAAAAAATAGTTAACTTTCTTAAATTAGAAGAATTAATATCTCGCATCTCAAATTCTTCATTTCAATACTCTTTGATAGGTATAGTTTTTACAACTTTTTTTTTATATCCAATTATAATTTTAAATAAATTTAATTTAATTTTTATTAATTTTTTATCTTATCTACTTATATTTTTTGGTATTTTTTTTTTAATAAAAAAATTTAGAAAGACTCCCATAAAATTTAATGAATTAAATATTGAAGCAAAGATAATATACTTAATAATTATTGGGTATGTTTTGCTTGCATTATCTCCGACAACAAATGCTGACTCTTTAGATTATCATCTTGGTATTCCAATGTATATTTTGAACAATGAAATTTATCCAAATTTTAAATTTTGGTTTCATTTTGCTATTTCAGGATCTGGGGAAATTTTTTATATTTTATCACTAATAAATCATGCAGAGCAACTTCCTGCTTTAACACAGATATCAAGTATTCTTAGTCTATTAGGAATAATTTTAAAACGTACAAAATTATCTGAAAATAAAAATAATTACAAATTAGCTCTGATAATGATTAGCTGTCCAGTTTTAATATTTTTTGCAGCTTCGGCAAAAGTTCAATTAATTTATGTAGCAGGCTCATCACTTATTTTTACTCTAATTTTTTTTAGTAATGAAAAAGAAATATTAAGTAAGAATTTCTTTATTTTTACAACCATCATTTTAATAACAGCAATAAGTGCAAAATTTTCATTCGTTTTAAGCTCAATATTACTATGGAGTTATATATTTTATATTTCTTTAAAAAAAAAATTAACTTTTCATTTATTATTAATTTCTTTTATTGTGTTTAGTTATATATTTGTTCCGAAAATAACTCATAGAATTGATCTTTATAATTTGGATTTTTTGCAATCAATAATTTTTCCTTTACCTATAAATATGTATGGTTATTCTCAATTATATAATTCGTTAACTTCATGTGGTTACAATGGATGCTTTCCATACTGGCTGGTTTTCCCAAAAAATTTGGGGACTTTTACTGAAAGCCTTGGTATCGGCAGTCTAGCTATCTTTATTTTAAATTTTAAAAAAGATAATAAGTTAATTATAATATTATTATTAATATCAGTACAAATTATTGCGTCGCATTCTTTTGGTCCTAACAATGCCAGATGGTATTTAGAACCATTTATGTGGTCATTAATTACATTAAAATATTACGGTATTAAAAATAATAATATTGAAAAAATTTTTTACAAATTGGGTTTTTTACAGTCAATTTTGATAATTGCTCCAATAATTTATGGTGTTTATTCGTTAACTCCTGGAAGTCTCTCAGAAAATTCTCGTTTTAAAGTTATGACTAAAAATGCTGATGGCTATGAATTATTTAAATGGGTGAATGAGATTAGAAAAAAAAATGATATTATTTTATCAACTCACAGATCATTCTCACTTGGAGGACATAATGTAATACCAGGTGATATCCTAATGTATATAGAGCCAAATGATAAAAGAGCAATAGTGTATTTTGAAGAAATAAAAAAATTAAAACCAAATCTAATATTGTTTTACGACGATAAAAAGTATTTTAAAAATCTAAAAAATTGTATTGGAAAATTGTTACATTATAAAAAAAATGTTGCCAAAAAAGCTTCAAGAAATCCCTTTAATAGAGTTTCAAGAAATTATGATGGATTCATTTATGAATTACATTATGAAAAATTGCCATTTTGTTTAGTAAAAAATTAATTTTTTTTTAAAAAAAGATAATTTTCTATAACTAGTGCATCAATTTCTGTTAAGGAAAATGATTTAAAGACATCATCAGGTGATAAGCAAATAGGTTCATCAATATTCAATGATGTATTCAATAGTAGAGGGTTATTTGTGATTTCATTAAATCTTTTAAGTAAATTAAAAAATTTTTTATTATTTTGTTCATTCACAGACTGAATTCTAGAAGATCCATCCACATGGACTATTGCCGGATATTTTTCTTTTGTTTTAGATTTTGCTCGAAATACGAAATTCATATTAGGAAAATTATTACTGTCAGTTTCAAACAAGTCTGTTACATAATCCTGCAATACAGAAGCTGCAAAAGGTCGAAATTGTTCCCTCAACTTTATTTTTGTATTTAAAATTTCTTTTCCATCTTTAATTGCTGCATCAATTAGAATACTCCTATTGCCAAGCGCCCTTGGTCCCCATTCAAGTCTGTCTTGAAACCAACCAACAACTTTTTTGTTTTTTAATAAATTAACTGTTTTATTTATAACCTCGTCAAAATTTTTAAATTTCTCAATGCTAAAGCTATCTAAAATATTTCGATTTTTTGAAATCGAATTTTCAATTTCATTTTCTGAAAAAGAAGGTCCAAGAAAGTAATTACTGAATCTTGGAAATTTATATTTTTTTTCTTTACTTAAAAATCTTAATGCTGACCCTAATGCCCCACCTGCGTCTCCAACATTTGCATGAATATGAATATTTTTGAAATTATTCTGTTCAATAATTTTACCATTAAGAACTGAATTAAAAATACATCCTCCTGATAAACATAGATTCTCTGACATATTTTCTAAATATAAATTATGAGTAATTTTTAGAATTATTTCTTCAAACCTATTTTGTAATGAGGACGCTATATCCTTATGATTTTGTGTTACCTCTTCATTATATTTTCTAGATTGTCCTAACAAATTATCAAGATTTTTTGAAAATAAATTTTCAAATACTGGCTTTTCCGATAAACCTTCTTTAAATGATAATTTTTTTTGATGAACAAAGTATTCTAAATTAATTTCAAAGTTATATGGTGGTTTAAATATTATTAGGTTCTCAAATTCCTTTTTATATTTTGGCTCTCCATAAGCTGCTAAGGCCATGACTTTATATTCGTCACCATATTTTTTAAATCCTAAAAATTGTGTAATTGCTTGATAAACTATTCCTAAAGAATGAGGGTACAGATTTTTACTTGTAATACTTACTTCATTGTTCTTACAATATGATATTTCCATTGAAGAAAAGTCACCAGTTCCATCAATTGATAAACCAACTGCATTATCAAATCCAGAAGTGAAATAACTACTTGAAATGTGAGCCTCATGATGGGGAATAAATTTAATTTTTTTCTCACAATTTATGCCAAAGTAATCAATAAATAAATTTGATAAAGATCTTTTACTATACAAATTAGCAATCTTATTTAGTAAATTTGATGATTGCAGATTAGATAATAGAAACTTTGTTCTTTCAAATAAATTATATTTTAAGTTATAATTAACTGTAATGTAATCTACTTCCTCAAGATTAACACCTGCATGTTTTAAACAATAATTAATTGCATTAAATGGAAATCCCGTGAAATGTTTTATTCTAGTAAATCTTTCCTCTTCACAACACGCCTCAATTTTATCATTTATCACTATACATGCTGAGGTATCTGCGTGAAATACATTTATTCCTAAAACTATCATTTAACTACACTTGTTCTTGAAAAGTGTAATACAACTATTAAGGCAACAGCAATTAAAAATCCACCATTAAAATACCCCGCTCCTCTAATTAATTGAGTAATTATTATTGGTAATAAAAAAACTTTTATATTGTAATCAACTTTATTATCAAATGATATTTTAAGAAGTAACAAAAATAGAAAAATACCAAAAACACCAAATTCCACTATTATCTTAAAAAAATTATTTGAGCCATCAACAATATTATAATATATTGTTTCAGGGTTTATATATGGTACTCTAAACTTGTATTTATCATAAGCTAAATCATAATTTGATTGACCCCAACCAAAAATTTCATTTTGAATTGACTCCAAACTAATGAAAAAAGACCTAATGAATACTTGTGTTGTTAAATTTACTGACATATTTTTTTTAATAACTTTAAACTTTTCGGGATTTATATCCTCAAGATTTCTTTCTAATTTTTTCATTTTTTTTTCTTGATTGCGAATTTGATTAATTATTGTAGAGCTCTTGTTTTCGTTATTATTAGAATTTAGATCATGAATTAGTTGAGATAATAACACCTGTGCTCGCCAATAAGACTTTAGTAAATTGGCATATTCGAGATTCACTTCATTTGAAATTGAAGTATTCTTTTTATCATCGGAGTTTAATAAAGTATTCTTTTTATCATCGAAATTTAATAAATTATTCTTTTTATCATCGAAATTTAATAAAGTGTTCTTTTTATCATCGGAATTTAATAAAGTATTCTTTTTATCATTGTAGACGCTTGAGTGTATTTTACTAAATGAATCAGTTACAATTGGAATATCTGAAAATCTTGATTTGCAAGTACTATCTGAAAATAAAAAAAAAATTGAAATAAATAAAAATGTTAACAGATAGATAACATTCTCCTTATTAATACTCTTTAAGGAACATACAATTAAAGCAATAGAGCTAAAAACAAAACCAGCAAAATACGTTGTCGAAGAGTTAAATAAAAATACTAAACAAGCAAATATATAAAGAAATTTTTTTAAAATTTTCGTCTCAATAGAACACAAGTAGAGCAAATATGCATGAGTTGCAACTGCTACCATACCAAAATGTGAATTTTCAGAAAAAATAATATTTTTTCGGAACAAGCCCTCTCTAAAAGAACACATTGAAAATTTACCCTCAAAATTAAATTCAAATGTATTTAAATTTACTAAAAAGTCATAAAAAGTAATAAGTAAATAGATTATAGTAAAAGATATTATCAAAAATTTTATTTGTTTTATTATTTCATTTTTAAATAGAATACAAAATATAATAATAGAGAAAAAACCGAAAAATTTAAAAAATTTTATTTGAGGTATATTACCAATGTCAAAATTATATTGTTTAAGAAAAAAAAATATTAATACAAAACAAAATAAGGAAAAATAAAAAAGATTTTTTTTTTTAATCTGCAATTTTTCTTTTTTAATAATATATAGAGATATTGGTATAATAATAATTATAAATATATTAAAATCTAATAGTGTATAACTCCATAAGTAAAAATATGAAAATAGTGTAACAAAAATTGAAATATTTAAAACATTTGATAAGTTGATATGTTTCAGGAACTCACTTTTCATAATGAATTTAAGTGGACTAGATAAGTTAATTTTTAGTTATCTAAGTCTTAATTTTTCGAATAATTGCATATATGGAATAAATAATCAAAATATTAAACAAAATCGTTAATAAAATTAAATAGGTGTTTAAAGGTAAATATCCAAAATTGGACAATCTATAAGCTAGTACCTGAGAAATTAAAGAACTAAAAATAATATTACTAAATAACCTTGTTAAAATTGCAATCTCAATTAAAGAAATTAATAATCCCAAAAACAAACAAGTAGTGAATAAAAATATCAATGAGCCACTATAATATAAATATGCAATAATACCTGGTACTTTTATGAAAAAAATATTTTTAGCATTTGATTGGGTCAGATCATGACTCTCTTTTTTTACAACACTTGAAAAAAAAGTATCTTGAATATTTTTATTTTTTTTGGTTTCTTTAAAAGATTCAAATAGTAAATTGTAATTAAGTTTATTAAATTTTATAACTGCTGAAACACTTTCTATTCCCACAAAACGCTGCGATAATAAAAGTATTACTTCCTTTCCAAGTAAATATAATTTATTAGATTTTAAATTATAACCTAGATTTTGATTTAAATGTGTCTCAGGATAATTATTTTCTATTTCGACATTAAAATATTTTTTCTCTCTCAAATCCTTTACCAAAAAAATTGAAATTAAAAAAAAAATAGAAAATAATAAAAATAAAAAAATAAATTTTTTATAGATTTTTTTTATTTTTATTGATTGATTTAATTTATATATACCGACAAAAATTGCCATCGAATTTACAAACATACCTCTACTTAACATTGATATAGATGATAAAAAATTTTCAAAAATTGATATTATAATTAAAGATATAATTATTTTTTTTTTTTTTATTAACGCATGATAAATAAGAATTGATGAAAAAGAAGTGAAACCAAAAAGTAGTAACCATTTAACTATTGGATTTAATATAATCAGAGATTTATAGTCACTTATAACTCCTCTTTGATAAATAGAATATTTAAAATTAAAAAATGCAACTACGACAAAAATAAATGAAAAAAAAATTAAAATTAATATTTTATTGTTACTAAATAAATTTGAAAGAAAGTCAAAACTAATGTTTTTCTTGCTTTGAGTAAGTTTTAAAGGGAAAAATATATAATTTAGAAAGCTTGAAATCACAAAACCTAAAATTCCAATTGTTGATACAAATAAAGTTCTATTAATATGTTTAACGCTATTATCAGTTTCAGCTAATTCAAAATAATTTAGATCAAAAAATAAATAGGACGAAACGAACTTTAACCAAAAACCTAGCCATAAAAAAATAGACATAAAAATATGAAAACTACTTAATTTTTTTTTAAAGCTAAAAAATAAATAAAAATTTGTTACTAAGGTAAATAAAATAAAACTTAATTTATCTAGATCTGATTCAATAATTATATAAATTGAAATAATTAATATTATTAAAAAAAAAAATTGTATAACTAATCTCATGAATTTATTTTTTTATCATAAAATAGTAAATGGTATAATAAAAAATAAAGGAAATTATTGAACAAATTAAATATGCTGTATTCAAGTAATTCAAATAAAAGTAACCTATTGTAGGAACCACGAGAGAAATTAATATTCCATACAAAACATCTAAATAAAATATTAAGTTACTATTTTTGACTGAAATAAAAATAATATTTAGTCTGATAAACATTGCAGGAAACATTATAATAGTACCTACAAGCGAATATATTAGCAATTTGTATATTTCATAATTTAAAGCAAAAATATCAAAAATTGGAATACTTATATTTATTAGGTGCCGCAAAAGAAAAATCATTACAATTGTTGTAACAGTTAAAGCAAAATATAATTTTTTAAAAATTAATTTTTTTTCTTTAATAATCGTCATGCCCAAAAAATTATTTAAAAAAGTGCTTGGAAATGAGGCTATAGCAAATACAAGAAAAAAATAGATTGCCACTTCTTCTGATAAAAATTTTATTAGAAAGAAACGCCAAACGAATACACTTAAAAGAAATGAAAAAGATGAAAAAAAAGTAGATGAAAGAATATTATCATATAAAGAATTTTTAAAATTTTTTATATTTAGATATTTTAATATTTGAATATTAGTAAAAATATTTTTAATTTGTTTAGAAAAAAGAAAAATAATAAATAATATTATTATATAAATGAAGAATTTCCCAAATAACAGTTCATCCAAAATTATAGAAAAAAAAAGCAAAACCATAAGTAAAATAAAATAATATGAAAAATTATAATTTTTTTTAAGTTCACTTTCTGCAATAAAAATTTCGTTTATCCATAAAGATGAAAAAAGGAAAAATAATATAAAATTAGTAACACTAAATAAATTAGATATATTTAAATAAAGAAAAAAAATTATTGAAATTGGTATTACAAAAATTATCCTGAATATTAAAGTTTTATTAATTAATTCTTTATTCTTTGTAACTAAAATTAAATTTCTTTTATTAGAAGAAAAAATTTGCAATAAAACTAGGATAAAACTTGAAATAAGTGCTAATTCTGCTGCTTTATTCGTTTGTCCTAAGAAAAAATAAATAAACATTAATGCTGTCGAGAGAAAACTGTTTAATAAATAAGAAATTGAAATTAAAGAAATTTTTGGCATTTTATTAAATTGACATTATTTATATTTATTCTTGAAAAAATCTAATATTTTAAAATGAATCTTGTAAATATAATATACAAAAAAAAATAAATTATAGTTCTTAAATAATATTTTAAAATCTTGAGTAACCTTACGAATAAAATTTTTTTTTTTAGTACTTAAACCCTCATTTTTCATATAAAGAAAAAAATTATCCACATAAATGTGTTTTAAGCTATTGATATGAGATAATCTGATCAAAAAATCTGTATCGCTAGAAATATCATATTGTGTATCATAATAGTTTAGCTTTTCGATTAATTTTTTTTTAATTACTAACGAAGTATGCGGGATTTTCAAAACAGAAAATTTGTTTATTTTTTTTATAGGATGTCTCCATACTCTATTTATTAATTTTCTATTATTAACTATTTTATAATACATTATGTTACCTGATATGAAATCAGGCTTAGTATTTAAATTTCTACTAATATTTTTTAAAACATTGTTTTTTTTAAAAATATCCCCAGAGTGAATTAAAAAAATGTAATTGCCAGAAGATAATTTGATCGCTTTATTAATACCATCATATAAATTTAAATCATTCTGCCTAAAAATTTTAATTTTTTTTTTATATTTATTAATTTTTTTTGACGTTCCATCTTTTGAGTTTCCATCAAAAATTATGTATTCAAAATTACATTTTTTTTGATTTAAAACTGAATTGATAGTTTTTTGTATATTATTTTTGTCATTTTTTACTACTGTAATGACAGATATTCTATTTTTCATAATTATAAGTTTTCTTAAAAAACTCATAAGTCTTTAATACTGACTGATCAAAATCCAAACTTGATGACCATCCTAATTTTTTAATTAAACTATTGTCTAATTTCTTTCTCTTAACTCCATCAGGTTTTGTTTTGTCATATTTGATTTTACAATTATAATTTAAAAGTTTCATAATTTTTTTTGCATACTGCGTGATTGTATATTCTGTATCTGTCCCAATATTAATTAAATTATACTTGTGATTTTTTTTTAACAAATAAACACATGCATCTGCTAATTCTTCAGAATATATTACCTCTCTTAACGGTTTCCCAGAACCCCAAAGAATAATCCCTTTTTTTTTTTTTATTTTTGCAATGTGTATTTTTTTTATAAGAGCTGGAATAAAATGGCTTGACTTTAAATTATAGTTATCGTTCGCTCCAAATACATTACATGGCATTACAGAAAAATAATTTAGTTTATGTTGATTTGAGTAAAATTCACATAACTTTATACCTGAAATTTTTGCCATAGCATAAGCTTCATTGGTTTTTTCTAATTTTCCACTTAACAAATAATTCTCTTTTATGGGTTGCTTACAATCTTTAGGGTATACACAACTTGATCCAAGAAATAATAAATTTTTTACTCCAGATAAATATGAACCGTGAATTAAATTTAATTCTATTGATAAATTATCATAAATGAAGTCTGCTGGAAATGATTGGTTTGCAACAATTCCTCCTACTCTTGCGGAAGCAATAATCACATAATCTGGTTTGATTTTTTTTAAAAAATTAAAAGTTTTTTTTTGATCAGTAAAGTTTATTTTTTTTTTTCTAGTGACAATTATATTATTAAATCCATTTGATTTAAGTTTTTCAAGAATTGAAGACCCTACAAGGCCAGAACTACCAGCTAAAAAAATCTTGCTATTTTTATTCATTAATACTTATTATTTCTTTTTCAAAATCAATAATCTCTTGTATTAAATTATTTAAACTAGTTTCTGGTTTCCATTTAAGTATTTTCTTTGCTTTTTTTGGATTACCTTTTAAACTATTTACCTCTGTTGGTCTAAAATATTTTTTATTACACTCAATTATTATTTTTCCATATCTATCAATACCTTTTGTATTTACTCCAGATCCTTTCCAAAAAATATTCATGCCTAGTTTTTTAGAGGCTAAATTAATAAATTGCTTTATCGTATATTGATTTCCTGTCGCAATAACAAAATCGTTAGGTTTTTTTTGTTGTAACATAAGCCACATTGCTTGAACATAATCCCTTGCATGACCCCAATCTCTTTTCGAATATAAGTTTCCTAATATTAATTTTTTCTCCTTGCCATATTTAATTTTAACTAAACCGGATATAATTTTTCTCGTAACAAATGTTTCTCCCCTTAATGGGCTTTCGTGATTAAATAATATGCCGTTACAAGCAAATAAACCATAAGCCTCTCTATAATTTGTGGTTATCGAGTGAGCATAAAGCTTTGCAGCTGCATAGGGACTCCGAGGGTAAAAAGGTGTTTTCTCATCTTGATAATTTTTATCACTTTTACCAAAAAGTTCAGATGTGCTCGCTTGGTAAAATTTTATTTTTGGATTAAAATTTTTTATGCATTCTAAGATTCTTAATGTCCCTAGAGCAACAGTGTTTGCGGTATATTCGGGTTGTTCAAAAGAAACTTTTACATGTGATTGCGCAGCTAAATTATAAACTTCACTAGGTGAAACTTTTTTTATAATTTTTTCCAACGACAATGAGTCAGTCATATCTCCATGATGTAAAAAAAACTTACTTCTAATTTTTAATGGATCGTTATAAATATCATCTATCCTCCAAGTATTTATAGATGATGACCTTCTTTTTATACCATGTACTTGATAACCTTTTTGTAATAAAAATCTTGCCAAATATGCTCCATCTTGGCCGGTAATTCCTGTGATGAGTGCAATTTTATTTTTCATCTATTTGTATTTTTTTTTTTAAATAAAATATAAGGGAAATACATAGCCAAAAATAAAAGGAATTAAAAGTAGAAAAAAAAGAGCCTGATGGTTTAAAGGGGAAAACATACGATAAAAGAAATAATAAAATGTATATTAAGATAGTATTATTTTTACCTCTATATCTCGTAGCAGAGATTACAGCAGAAAAAATTATGATTATAAAAAACAGATAACCGAAAATTCCTGCTTCTGATAAAATTTCCAAATGTAAATTATGTGGATGGCTACTGCATCTTGACATTGATGAGAAAGAATTAATATCTTCATATTTTTTACAGGTATTTCTGTAGGACTTTAAACCAGCACCAAATAAAGAATTATCGAGAAATATTGAAATTGCAGTCAAATAGTGTGCACCATATTGACTGTCAATCAAATTATTATACCACTTATTAGTTAAATTATTTTTTTCTCTGAAAGAAATAACTTTTATTACATTCAATCTTCTTAATTTTAATTTATTAATTTCATTATTTAAATTTATTATTATTAAATTTGAAAAAAAAATTTTTTCTTCATAATTTTTTTCTTTAAAAAAATTTTTATTTTGTAACGATGAAATATATATATCTATGCCTAAGTTTTTAAATTTTTTTGATCTTTTTTCCTCACTATTAATATAAGATGTTATAAAATTTTTTTTTTGAGAGTCTTTGATTAAATAGTTATACATGTTTTCATGATGAGACAAATTTTGATCTAATGATGGCAGGTCAAGCTCTGACGAAGAAAAAATATTTTTTACATTTTCTATATACCTTTGTTTTAAGATATCTGAGCTAAACATACTTAGAGAAAAAAATAAGATAGAAATAATTAAACCACTTATAAAATAAAATCTTAGGTATTTATTAAAAATAGAATTTAAAAAAATTATAATTAAAAAAATAATAAACGGTGTTCTATCGCCCGTAAGAAAGATTGAAAAACCAAAAAAAATTAAAAATATAATGAAAAAAGACAAGTTTTTGTTATTTATTAGCAAACTTAATAATCCAATTAGACCAAAATAAAGAATAAAAGTTCCAGCCACTAATTCTTTACCAAAAAAACTTGAGTTTCTTTGACATGACATTTCGCAAGGAAAACCTAGAATATTGAAGCCAAATATAAATTGGAAGATAACATCAATAGAAAAAATAGTTGCTATAAAAAGATAAAAATAAAAAATTTTAGTTAAGTTAAAGTTTAATCTTGGTAGAATAAATGCAATAGTTAAAAATAAAAAAATAAATCTAATATAAGAAATTGATTTAATGATCTGGATTTCCTCACCGTGTATGAAGAATGAGATAAATACAAGATAAATCCAAAAAAATATAGTTAAAATTACTACTGTATTTTCAAAAAGACTATAGAATTTATTCCTTATAACAAAAAAAATAAAATAAATTGAGATTATTACCAAACTTAAATTCATTAAAAATGAACTTAGTAGAAAAAGAGGAAATAGATAAAATATTATGATAATTAATTTGTCATAGGTTGATTTTCCATCGCCTTCTGGTATAAAAATATTTCTTATCATTCTTTGTTTATGGATTTAAACTTAAATTTTAATTTTATTATTACCATTATAGGTATCATTATTTTTGTTTTAATCAAAAAAAATAACAAATTTATTAGTGAAAAACTTGGATTAATTGATTATGCATCCAAAGAAAAAATCCATGAAAAAAATACCTCTCTGATTGCAATATTTCCATTCTTTATACTTTTTTTAATAATTCATTTATTTCTATTTTTTAATTATCAATACAATATTGACACGATTTTAATTTTCGTTTTTGCTATAGGAAGCTTTTTAATTGGTATTTTTGACGATAAAAAAAATTTAGGTTACTCAATAAAGTTTATATTTTTTGGAGCTCTTATTTTATTTATTCTTTTGATGTCTAATAATTTATTATTAGAAAGATTTTATTTCAGCACTTTTAATAAATTATTTTTAATAGGTGAATTAAATTCTACATTAGTTACTACACTTTGTTTATTATTGCTAATAAATGCAATAAATTTAAGTGATGGTATTAATGGTCTTTGCTCTGGGATTATATTGATATGGTTACTTTATTTTCAAATAAATTTTGATCAATATATTAATCTTTATCCATTAATAGCTCTGCTTTTTATTACTACTATATTTATATATAAGGGAATTTTTTTTTTAGGAAATGCCGGATCTCATTTTTTAAGTTCCTACGTCGGAATTATTTCAATTTACTGTTACAATCAAAATCTAGACATTTACTTTAACAAATCATTATCTGTAGAAGATATTTTTATAGTTTTTATGCTTCCAGGGTTTGATATGTTACGACTATTTATTGTAAGAATATCAAATAAAAAAAATCCTTTCTCCTCTGATTTGAATCACCTTCATCATCTATTAATAAAAAAATTCTCTTTAATAGAAACTTTAATTATATATATATTATCAATTGTTTTACCAATTCTTGCTAATCACTTTGAACTAATGCCTTCATATTTAATAATTCTGATATTCGGTACATTTTATTTATTTGGACTTTATAGTTTAAAAAAAATCAATTGATCATTTTTTTTAATAGTATTTTGGCTTTAAGTTTCATACTGCTTTTGTGTTTTTTATATATGTAGTTATTTAATTCACTATGAAATTTTAATTTTCCAAAATCTCTGAAATTAATATTTGAATTTATAAAATTTATATGTTCTTTTTTAAAAATATTTAAAGTGTGAGTTGCATTTATACCATAACCGTTATTTTTACTTAGAGAAAATCTAGGATTAATTGAATATAAATTATTTTTAATACAATGATAATTAAATCTCACAGCCCAGGAATTTATCAAATTTAATTTTTGAGCTAAAAGTAAACTTAAAATATCATCTCCTACTTTATATGAAGATGATTTAAATTTCTTTAAACTTTGACTAGTTGGATTTTTCCATTTTACTTTTTGCCAAACATGTTTCCATGTTCCCCAAGACCAGCTACAATGCCTATGTGTTTTGTACCATTTTAAATTTTTTAATTTTTTAAAATTATGAGCGTATGAGTAACCAGAGATACTTCCAATAAATTTATCGTTTTTAAATTTATTTAATAAAATATTAATAAATTCTAAACAATTAATGTCAATTTCTAAATCATCTTCAAGAACTATAATAGCTTCATGTTTTTTTAAAATACTACTAACACCATTAATTATATTTTTTGCTAAACCAAAATTTGTTTTTCTTTTGATTATTTTTTTCCTTATTTTAAATTTTTGAATTATTTCTATATTGTCCTTAATTTTTCTTACATCAGATATATAATTTTTTTTAGGACCGTCGCAAAAGAAAAAGTAAGGAAATTTTTCAAAATTTTTATTTTTTTTTATACTATTAATCAAATCATTTGTTTTATTAGGTCTATTATATGAAAAAATAACTACAGGATAATATTTGTATTTCATTTTGTAAATTTTCTGAAAAATTTAATTACAAACTGTTTAAAATTTAATGGCATATGTTCCTCGGGAGTATTTAAAATTAAGTTATTACTCATGAGTATAAATTTATTTGTTTTTTGATTAATTTCTTGATTTAAATTTATATGCTCTGAATTTATTTTTTTTGTCTTATTATTTACGTAATTTCCTAAAAGATAATCTTTATAAAAATATATTGTTAGTCCATTATGAGATGACACCGTATCTACATCTCTCATATTTGTAATTTTTTTTTGAAAATCATATATGTGTTTTTTTCTCGTAGTAAAAGCATTAATGATATTTATTTCAGTTTGAATATCATAAATATCAAATTCAAAATAATCCTTAATAATCAGAGGTAACAAATCATAGTAATAAGGTTTTGACTTTGCTGAAATACCAAAATATTTATTTTTATTTATTTTCAATAAATTTATAGCATTTATATATTGATCAACATTAATTCCTTGACTAATCACTTCATCCAAATCGACTATTGTTATAAAATCAGAAGAAATTTTATTTTCATTTATATAATTTTTTAAGTATTCTCTTCCAGCTGTAAGTCTTAATATTCTATTTTTGTATTTTTTTAAAAAGTCAGTCTCAAGAAAGATAAATTCATAATTTTTATTTTTTAATTTTGTTAAATAATTTCTAGATCCATCTGTAGATGAGTTTTCACCAATAATTAATAATATTTTAAAATTTTTTAAAGAGAGTTTTTCTATAGAATTTAAAAATTTATCGATAGTTTTTATAACATTTTTAGCTAGACCTAAAAAAATTATATCATAATGTATTTTCATTTTTTTTTTTATCTAAAATCTCTATAATTTGTTCTTTAGACCACATGGACATATGTCTTTTGTCTTTACCTTTATCATCCATGGGATAATCAATAATATTTACAATTGTTTCCCTGGGTAAATTAAATGGCTTAGAAAAAAGATCTACCATCCTGTACTCGCCAGTAATTATATCTTTATTATCAAAATTATTATTATTTATTGTATGAGAGATAAATAAGTATTTTATATTTGAAGATGCAAAATTTTTTAAGGTTTTAAAGATATCTTCATTTGAAAAATGAATTATACAATCTCTACAGAATAGTATATCTGCATTTGGAAGCTTATCCTTAATAATATCCAATTTTTTAAATTTAATATTTACATCCTCATATTTTTTATTTAATAATTTTATTAATTCTGGAACAATGTCAGCACCAATATAATTAATTTTTTTATTTTTTAAGAACTCTTTCATCCAATAAAAATCTCCACAAGGTAGGTCTAGAATTTTATTTAACTCATACTTATTTAATATTTTTTCTAATTCTTTTCTTATGTTTTCGGTAAAATCTAATGTAGATCCTGTGCCACTTTTTGACTCTCTTGATGCCCAATAGTTAGTTTTATAAATAATTGAAAATTTTTTCTCGATATCAATTTCTTTCTCAATATACTTTTTTTTTAAAAAAATTATTTTAATTAAGTTAAAAAAGGAAATTATTTTTCTTATTATCATAAAATTTTTCGGATAATTTTTTTTAGCTTATTAGTATACACGTTTTGTAATGAAAAAACTTTTGATTTATACATTTTCTTAATTTCATTATAATTTAATTCATTTACTTTTAATTGGGAAAGAAAAAGCTTATCAGATGGCAAATGAATAAGAAAATTTTTTAAATAATAGTCCAATTTTTTTAATTTTTTTTTTGTGTTAATGCTCCAATATCTGCCTATAACTTTTTCACCACTAACATCATAAAATTTTATTTTATTCTCAATCTTAATTGACTGTAGAGCTGAATTAAGTAACATTTCATCACCTATGTGATGTACTGAATCAATATTTTTTAAATAATTTGGATAAAACATTTTTATTTTTTTACTTATATATTTGAAAAAAATTTTATCACCAAATATAAATTCTCCTCCGTACCAATTTGGATAATTATTAGTTAATTGATTACATTTATACAAACTATTAATAATTTTTTGGTTTAAATTTTTATCTTTTCTATCATTTAGATCAAATACTAAATTAAGTTTTTTCCTCGCTGCAGTTTTAAGAAATGTTGGAATTTTATTAATCGCTAAAATATCTAAATCAAGCAAACAGGATATCTGATTTTTTTTTTGTAAGTATTTTATTACATCAATCTTAAAATGTGCTGTGAAGAAATCAGTATTATAATTTACTACTTTTTTAAATTTAATTCTTTTAACCGGATAGTCATAGTTAACAAGATCTTTTAACCTCTTTTGGTTATTGGTAATTAATATAAAATCTAAATTTTGTTTTTTTAATGAGTGAGCAAGATTTAGTGCATTATTTGCAAATATTTTATCTTTTTTATTTTTATTTATGTATCCTAAATTAGGATTTTTATCTACTTTAGAAAAATATAATAACCCATAGAAAATTATTTTACTCATCTTCAATTAATTTAGATATTTTCAAATAATGGTTTATTTGACTTGCAAATAACGGTAACCAAATAATGAATGAATACATTGCATACCTACCAATGTTATGTTCTCCACCACCGGTTCCAAGGAAAATCATAATGATTGGTAATAATATTTCATAAACTGAGAAATTGAGATTTCTTTTATTTTTATCAAATAGATAGATCGCGTAAGGGATAAAACAAAAAGTAATTGGTATAATACTATTTGAAATATGGGATTTATTTGAAAGATCCAAAAATAATCTATCGAAACCAGTATTCTCGTATAGCGGGCTAAATGAAAAATTAAAAAAATTTATCAATAAATAAATCATTAATCCATACAATCCAACTGATAAAATTGCAAATTTCAAATTAATTAAATATTTTTTCTCTTTTAAAAAAATATACTTTATTAATAATAATGGTCCTATTATCATAATAACTTTCTCACTTACTAAAAAACTTAAAGTTATTAAAATGCAAGATAAATACTTGTTATTTAAACTCATCAAAATTAAAAGTGTATAAAGTATTGTGATCCTATCAAATGTAAAATCCTCAACATAATTTATTAAAATAAAACTCAAAAAAATACATATAGATCCCTCAATTAATGGTCTTTTTAATATTTTAACAACATAATAAAAAAATAAAATTATTAAGAGATATTTACTCAAATAATTTAGCAATGCTAAACTAAATGTCGCGCAGACAAATAACTCATCATAATTTGGGTTTACACTAATATTCGTAAGATTTATGCATGGAACAACTTTAAAAATAATATATTGTAAAATTAAACCTAAAAATCTTACATTCATTGGAAGATTATCAGAGTATTTTAAATCTCCAGTCTCATAATAAATTATTATATTTTGATAATGATAATATAAAAAATATTCGTCCAACAACATCATTCTATATGTTATTAAAAAATCCCTATAAGCATAAAAACACACCATAACAAATAGAGTAAATAAAATTGGAATTTTTTTCTTTTTAGATAAATAGTTCATAATTGTAATATACATCAATATTTAAACTGGGATATCATAATCACAATCACCTTTAAATATATTTAGATTTTTGAAATTATTATTTTCTTTACTTAATATACCTAAATTAAGTTTAATATTTTCATTAATATAAGGATTAAAATAATCAGGGATTACAATATTTTTAAAATATGACTTATCAAAAAAACCTGCTTTAATTAAGTGTTTTCTAGAAAAACCATAATTATAAAAATCAATATATTCTAACTTATATTTGGATATAAAATTAAATAGAATATTATTGTATTTAATTATATTTTTATTTTTACCAACAAACTCTACTATTCTTCCAACTTTTTTATCATTATATTTAACCAATCTTAGAATCAAAATTGAATTAACAAAATTATTATTAATTTCACAAATATATTTATATCTAAATGTTGGATGAAATTGATACTTATTTAAAATATAATTTTTTGACTTTGTTGGTATTTGAAAATTAAAAATTTCTTTATTAAACTCTAGCTTGCTTAAATTATGAATAATTTTACAATTACTTTCTAAACCTTTTATTTTTTGACTTTTTAAGTAAAAATTTTTGAATTTACCAATTCCACTTATATTCTTTTTAGTCTTAAAAAAAAAATGACTCAAAACTTTTATTTTAAATCCAAATTTTTCATTAATTTTTAAAGCATGGGATAATGGATATGTTAAGATGCATTGAGGATTTTTTCGTTTAATCAAAAATTTTAATAATAAAAAAAATTGACCTGGAATTAAATTTTTATTACTAAAAGCTAAAGATAAAAAAAGAAATTTACTCTTTAAGCAATTGTCATAATGTTTTAGTGTATAAAAACTTAAGAAAGAAATTATCTGTTTTTTATATTTTAAAATAACAATATTTAGAAAATTTTTATTTTTAAATCTCCAATTAAAATATTTTTTATTTTTAATTAGAAAGTGATTTTTTCTATATAGCTTTAATATTTTTAAAAAATCGCCTATATCGTTTTTTGATAAAAATTTAAAAACTAAATTTTTTATCATTTAATTTACTTAAAATTCAACTTTATATTTTTTTAGAATTGTTTTTCCTTTTTTAAAAGAACTAAAATCAACTATATCGTCAGTATCAATAGAAATTTTAAACTTCTCCTCTAATTCAGCGATTAGACTCATATGACCAATTGAGTCCCACTCTGGCACTGAGTTGTACTCAAGATTATCCCAATTTTCTTGATCAATTGACAAAGAGGTTTTAAAACAAGATATATATATTTCAGAATTATTCATGCTTACTTTTCTAGATACATATATTTTTTTAAAAAAATTTTCAATATTTAATTATATTTTTTCGTACTCATCTTTGACCTTTATAAAGATTTTTTCTGCAGTAAGCCCATGTTTGTCTTTTAAAAATATATAGCTTCCGCCTTTATCATAAATATCATTTACACCCAAAGGAATTTGTCTACATTTTAGTTGTTCAGTACTTAAAATTTCAGAAACAGCAGATGAAAAACCTCCAATTAAATTATGCTCTTCTATTGTGAATATTAATTTATTATCTCTACCCAATTCTAAAATTTTTTTTTTATCAATTGGTTTTATTGTGTGAAAATTTACCACTCCAATTTTTATATCAATTTCTTTTAATTTTTCTGCGGCTACCAAGGCTTCATTTACCATTGTTCCAGTAGCCATTAAAACTATATCCTTGCCTTTTTTTAAAGTAATCGCTTCACCAAATACAAAACTGTAATCATCCTCATAAACTATTGGGTTATTGGTGGTTCCAGTAATTCTAATATATGTTGGTTGTTTATTTTTCAATGCAGCATCAACTGATTTTACTGTTTCAAGACTATCTGCTGGTGACAGAATTGATAAATTTGGGAGAGAGCGCATTATTGATAAATCTTCTAGACAACAATGAGTATATCCCAAGGGACCTTGAACAAGTCCGCTCGCAATTCCTATCATTATAACTTTTTGATTCATATATGATAAATTCACTTTTATCTGTTCACAACATCTTAAAGTTTGAAATGGAGCAAATGTAGTTGTAACAACATCAAAATTTTCACTTGCTAATCCAGCAGCAACTCCAATTAAATTTTGCTCTGCAATACCTATTTCAATATAATTTTGGGGAAATTGTTTTCTAAAGCGATCCAGTCCAGCAGAAGTAGAAACATCACTTGAGAGAACTATTAAGTTCGGATTTTTTTTAACAATTTCCAATGCATATAATCCAACAGTTGCCCTAGCTCCCATCAAAGACCACATTTTGATTTTTTTTTTATCTATCATCTTTAAAACCTAATTCTGCGATAGCAGCGTCATATTGAGATTTAGTAACTAAATTATGATGCCACTCATTATTATTTTCAATAAATGAAACCCCTTTACCCTTTATAGTATTTGCAACTATTGCTGTTGGTTTTTCTGACATCAAAAGTTTATCTTTATTTAGTGAATTAAATAACTCCTTAATATTATGTCCATCTAAAGAGATAACATTCCAGCCAAAACTTGCCCATTTTTCATCTAAACTGTTTAAATCCATTATATCTATGGTAGTTCCAGTTTGCTGAAGCCCATTTTTATCTATAATTGCTACTAAATTATTTAATTTATATTTTGATGCGGACATTGCAGCCTCCCAAATTGAACCCTCATTACACTCTCCATCACCAACAAGAACGAAGGAAAAATAATTTTTTTTTCTTATTTTTGCTGATAACGAAACACCTACACCTAAAGATAAACCCATACCCAGACTGCCATTAGAAAATTCAATACCTACGTCCTTATTTATAACTGGATGACCAAGCAAAATTGAGTTTTCTTTTTCAAAAGAAAAAAATTGTTCTTTACTTAAGAATCCTATTTCATAAAGAGCTGAATATAATACTAAACAAGCGTGACCTTTAGATAAAATAAATCTATCTCTATCAGGATCTTTGGGATTCATCTTATTAAATTTCATAACATGTGAATATAAAACTGATACAATATCTGTAGAAGATAAAGCTCCACCTATATGAGATCTTTCTGCACCTCCTTTAAAAGCAACATCTAAAATATTTTTTTTAAGAGAGTTAGAAAATTCTTTGATTTTTTTTAAAGTTTCAATTTCATTTTTCATCACATGCCACCATCAACTCGTATGGTTTGTCCAGTGATATAAGAAGATAAATCTGATGCAAGAAATAATACTACATTTGCTATTTCAATAGGGCTTGCAATCCTATTAAGTGAAATTCTTGATAAGGCTTCATTTAAATATTTTTCTGGTGTGCTATCTCTCATCATTTTGGTATCCGTTAAACCTGGTGCAATTGAGTTAATTCTTACATTATATCTTCCCAATTCTCTTGATGCCACTTTTGAAAGTGTCTCAAGAGATGATTTGCTAGAAGCATAAGCTGATCTTCCTAGATTTCCCTCATGGGCAGATGAGGAAGAAATATTAATTATGCTTCCAGTTTTTTTTTTTATCATTAATTTTGATATTCTTTGCATAAAATTAACATAAGAAAAAAAATTTACTTCAAAAATTTTAATGTAATCCTCAATTTTAGTCATTTGAAATAATGATGTTTGTATTACGCCAGAATTATTTACCAAAACATCTATTGAATCAGTTTTATCTATAATTTCATCAGCAGCATTTTTAATTTCTTCGGTATTACTAAGATCAAAAAAAATTGGAAAAATTTCAACTTCAAATCTTTCAGACATAATTTTGCAATCTTCTAAGAATTTTGGGTCAGATTTTCTACAACATGCAAATACACTTGAGCCATTTTGTGAAAATGTTTTTAGTATCTCTAAACCAATTCCTCTATTACATCCTGTAATAATTGATGTTTTATGCTTTAGAAGCATCTTTGATAAAATCTTCTTTTGAAAATATATCTTTTGCGAGAGCAGGTTTAAAAATTGTTTGTCCTTGTTTTGTCATAAACTTTCTTATAAAACTTTTATCTTCACCGGCTAAACATAAATCGCTGTGGTTTCTAAAATGTTTTATACTAAAACCATAATCAACTATTTCTTTAAGGGATTGTTTAAAAATATTTCCAATTTTTATATGGACATATGGACAAACTAATACATCTCCTATTGGGGTTATGTATAATCTGTTTACAGTAGTGCATCCTAATATACCTTCATTTGTTTTATCAAATGGGTTCCATATATTTCTTACAAGATTTTTGTAATCTTTTCTTATTTTTTTTAAATATGCTCTATCTTTGTCATCGCATATTATTTCCTCCGCTTTTTGCCACATGCCCGCGGGAACTGCTACATTTAACAAAGTTCTATATTTTTGATCTTTAGAATAATCTAATAATCTCTTTAAATGATCTGTATGAGCATTATAATGTCCTACGGTAATATTTAGATATGGATCAATTCCAGCTTTTTGTACATGCTTAAGACCTTCCATTGCTCTTCTCCATGAGTCTTTTCGTCCTCTAATTTCATCATGAATTTTTTCATCCATACTATCTATGCTTACAGATACTCTGCTAACCTTTGCCTCAGCTAGTCTATTAGCCATTTTTTCATCTAAATAATATCCATTTGTTGTCAGATATAAATAAAATCTCTCAGGTTTTATTGCTTCTAAAACTTTAAATAATTTTTTTGGTTGAAGCAGAAGTTCTCCACCTTGTAAATCAAATTCGAAATAACCTAATTCATCTGCTTCGTCAGCAAGCTTTGCTATTGCATCATAATCTAAATATTCCTTCACATGATCACCCTTAGGAGAGTTTGTAAAACAATATTTGCACCTTAGATTACATGCGTTGTTAAAATTTAGATCAATACCGCGCGTCTTTGTTCCAACTTTACCATCATTATATTGAACATAATCATAAAAATCTTTTAACTTTTTTACTAATCTAGGTTTATTAAGAAGTGATGAAGAAATTGGCATTATTTTTTTATATTATATTTTTTTACCTCATCAGGCAATATCAAATTAAACTCTGCTGAACAAGCTAATTTTTCATTTACATATCCTGATCCTTCGCATAATGCAATTCCTCTTGTGAATTTTATAACATTTGTTTCAATAAATAATTTGTCACCTGGAATAATTTTTTTAAGAAATTTTATTTTATTTGCAGATGTTAAATATAATACCTTTCCTTTGTTTTTTGGTAGTGTTAAAAGTGCAAACGAACACATTTGAACCATTGATTCAACCTGAAGCATGCCGGGCATATTTGGATCACCTACCCAATGAACTTTAAAAAACCATTCATCAGGTTTTAAGATTTTATAACCTTTTGAAGATTTTCCGGGTATGACCTCGCTTACAAAATCTACCATTAAATATGGATCCCTGTTTTGTTGATACTCTAAAATTTTTTTTCTATCTAATTCCATGCTATTCAATTTTTATTGTTCTTGTTAGTAAATTTGAAAGATCATATCCATCCCAAATTATATCTATGTCATGTGCTTTGCCAATTGGAACAATTCTATCGATACCTGTAAGATTATTTTTTTTAATAAAATTTTCTAATATACCTCTATCAAAGCCAAAATAGCTCATGGTCTGGGTATTATTGTTAATAAATAACTTTAATTTGTTTAGTTTGTTAAAGTTAAATTGGTAAAAGTAACCCCAGCGACCACGTTGCTTTGAAATATCTTTTGGAATTCTTACTAAATTAGCTACATAAAGAATATTTCCAAAATTATTAATATTTTTAATATTTTTATTATCTATCAGGTCCTCATTATATTTAACTAACTTATCTATTGTTGAAATATTTTCATAATTATATTTTTTTTGAATTATTTCATATAGGAAATTCCAAAATTTATTAATTTTTTTTTTATTCCTTTTGCCAATCCAAAAAATAAGGTGTGGTGAACCACACGCGTTCTGATCCATAAAGAAAGCATCAGAATAAAATTTATCCACAAGTTTTTTAAATTCTAAATCTCTTAATTTTTTAAAAACTTCCATGTTAATGACAGAAAAGGAATATTTATCATAAAAAGGTATATCAATACAAGAATGGTTTGATTGGATTTTTTTTATATCCTGAACTTTATCATTTCCACCCCAAATCATTCTTACATTAGATATTTCAGATATTTTTTGTGTTATTTCTTTTATTTGACTATCATATCTTACAAAACAATTTTTGACTTTAATCTTTCTAAATTTTTTAGCATTCATTATTTTTTTTATTTCAATTAAGATTAATTTTACAATAATAAAGTCTTTTGATGGTACTTTAATAATATTAGAGTTTCCAAATAACAATCCTAATGAAAAAGAATAAATACAATTAATTGGTACATTTGAAGGTGGTAAATGAAAAATAAATCCTTTTCCTATTTTAAGTTCATTGGATTTAACTCTTTTTTTCAAATTCAATAAATTACCTTTTCTGCTCCAAAAAGCATAAGATGCTAGCTCTGGGTGAAACTTTAACTTTTTATTTTTAAAAATACTGATTGATAATTCGTCCAAAAAATCAATAGCTATTTTTGAAAAAGGCAGATCTGGTTCGACTAATATCTTATTTAGACCTGCTTCGATTTTTAAATTTTTAACACTTATTTTATGAAACATCACTACAACCTCTTAGCTCAGCATCTTTTACTCTTCCTTTAATTAAAAAATATTTTCCCTTTTTTCCACAGGGGCAATCATCTTCACCTATAATTTGGCCCAAATCTTCAGTTAATATATTATGTCCTGGATAACTTTTGGGTAAAATTGATAATAATTGAACAATACCCTCTTGTTTCTTTTTAGATAATTTCAATTCTTTATCCCTTATTAAAATTTCAGAAAAATTACTTGTATGAAAGTAATTATTTTTTTCACATTCAAAAAATATTGATCCAGCCTGCTCAACCATTCCATAATAATTTATAACTTTTCGAATATTGAATTTCTTTTTAAGTAAATTTTTAAAATCATGATTAGATATTTTATATTTTTCCAACTTTTTCCAACCTCCTCCATGAAGTAAAAAATCTTTTTTTAAGTTTAAATGAAATTTTTTATTGTCAAATATTTTAATTAAATGCTCATATACTTTACTTGTAAAGCCAAATAAAAACTTAGTTTCATATTTATTTTTATTAAAAAAAATTTCAATATTTTTATAATCAAGTTTTCCTTGATCATCTAGGGCGAAAGTATGATCTTTTCCAAAAATAGAAAAACCCGTTATTGCGGCCATACTTGCATCAAAAGTTTTTTTATTGTGAATATTTTTATCAATAATTAACATTGGAAATCTTTTATTTCCAAAATTTTCTTGAAATAATTTTTTTAGAACAAATGTTTGATTAAAAGCATTTTTTTGATCCAAATTTATTTTAGATGACTTTCCTGATGTACCTGATGACTTCATTACCTTTACAATATTAGAATTCGTACTTTTAAGATTATATTTTTTAAATAGTCTAGTTGGTAACATTGGAAAGTTTTCTACTTTATTAAATTTTTTAAACTTATTGAGGAATGATATTTTTCTATAGTTTGCACAGTATTTGAAATGATGATGATTTAGTTTGTTTATCTCGTTTATGAAAAAAATTTTTTTTTTTATTTTGTTCATATCATATGAATTTTTAATCTGAATATTTTTTATTATAGGTTTATTTTTCATTTTTGTTTAGTTTTCTATAATTTATTTTACCGGATGAAGTCATGGGTATTATTTTTATTTTTTTCAAAACTAAAAAATTCTTTAAATTTATTTTAGTATATTTCATTACTAACATTTTAATTTTATCCTCAAAAAATTTATTTTCTAAAAATATAATAATTTTATCCTTTTTGCCAATACAAGCGTTTGAATAACCATTTTTTTTTAACATATACTGAATTTGGTCTAAAGATAACCTGTGTCCAAAAATTTTTACAATTCTTTTTTTTCTTCCAGTAATATAAAAAAAATTTTCTTTATCTTTATAGCCAATATCTCCAGTTATTAACTCAAAATTATTATCTCTAGATAGTTTCAAATCTTTTAGGCTAGATGCATATCCTAGCATTACATTTTTTCCTTTAAATACAAGCTCTCCTGTTCTAAATGGTTTACTAATTTTTTTTTTTTTACTATCGAGTAAATATAATTTCCCTTTTGGAATTGGTATTCCTATACTTCCAATCTTTTTCTCCAATTTATGCCATGGTAGATATGATATTCTTGTTGTTGCTTCAGTTTGTCCGTACATATTTATAAGTTTTTTTCTCTTTTTTTTACAATACAAAAGAAATTTTTTTAATAAATTAGTATCTATTCCTCCACCTGCAATAGTTAAATATTTTAAATATTTATATTCTTTATCCAAAAATTTTATTTTATCTAAAATTTCAAAGGAATATGGAACTCCACTAAAAGATGTTACTTTATATGTTTGAAACCTTTCCCAAAATTTTTTTTCAATAATTGAAAATTTATTAATGATAATTTTTGCACCTTTGTTTAAATGAATATTGATTATTGATAATCCGTATGAATAACTAAATGGTAAACTTGAAATTGCAACATCTTTTTTGTTAATTTGCAGGTATTTACATATTTGATTTGTATTACTTAAAATATTTTCTTTTGACAACCTTACAAATTTATTGTCACCTGTGCTACCTGAAGTAGACATAAGTAACGCAAGATCATTCGAAAATGTATGTTTCTTTTGAAATGAGTTTTTATAAATAAAATAATTATGAAATTTATCTGAGAGTGTATAATTCCGCAAATTCATTTCTTTTGATAAAATGATATAATTTGGTTTATATATAGCTTCTAAATCTCTAATTTTTTCCTCATCTAAGTTTTCATTTAGTATAAATGGAATTATCTTGTTATCTAAAAAATATAAATAAAACAAATTAAATGTATAACTATAAGATGCAAATAAAAATACTAATGTATTTTTAGGAATTTTAAATTTTTCTACTTCTTGTATATTTTGTGAAAGTTTATGATATGTAATTTGTTCATTGTTTTCAGTTATAAATGCTATATTATCTTGATATCTTTTAAACTGTTTTAAGAATGCCATCTGTAAATAAAAAAATTAATATAATTACATATCATTATGTCAGGAATTTAGACAGTAAATTTTTGCCAAATTTAAAAGTTCTAAAAGTTAATAAGTTTAAGCAACAAATCCGTTATTTAAAAAAAAATTATAATATTTTATCTTTTGAAGAGATCAAATTTTATATAAAAAATAAATTAAGTTTTCCAAAAAATTCTTGTTGGCTTACCTTTGATGATGGTTACATAGATCATTATAAAAATGTGTTCCCTATTTTAAAAAAAAATAAAGTAAGCGCATCATTTTTTCCTCTGGCAACTAAAGGAAACAGAAAAAAATTATTAGATGTTAATAAAATTCAAATGATACTAGCAAGTTGTACAAATTATGAGTATCTAATGGATGAATTAAAATTATCAATTATTTTAAATCAAAAAAAGTTTAATTTACCTAACTATTCATATTTTAAAAGAAAATATTATAATTCTGGTAGTTTTGATAAAAATGACGTTGCCTTTATAAAAAGATTACTTCAATTTGTCCTTCCTGAGAAACTAAGGAGAGATTTAATTAAAAATTTATTTAATAAATTTATTAAAATAGATGAAAAAAAAATAGCAAAAAATTTTTATATGTCAGAAAAGCAAATTAAAAAACTTTTAAAATCTGGAATGCATATTGGTGGTCATGGAATAGATCACATAAGATTAAGCTCAGCAAATAATAAACAACAATTAAAAGAAATAAGTAAAACATTTAATTTTCTCAAGCACATTGGTGTGGATATAAAAGATTGGGTAATGTGTTATCCCTATGGTGAATTTAATGAAAAAACAAAAAAAATATTAAAAAGTAAAGGTTGTTTTATGGGTTTAACAGTAAAAAGAAAAGTTGCTAACATTCAGAAAGATAATTTTTATGAGCTGCCAAGACTTGATACAAATGATATAAAATTTTAATTTTATTTTAATATACTTAATATTCTTTTGTTCAAACTTTTAAAATCTAGTTTGTGATATTTAAGAACCTCCTCTTGGGTACCGCA
>CACBXQ010000002.1 GCA_902543245.1 uncultured Pelagibacteraceae bacterium
GCAACAAAACTATAGGTAAAAGAAGCAAGAAACTAAGAAAAAACTTGAAATAAAGGTTTTTGTTTTTTTCTGAACTTAAAATTACAGAGGTTAATATAATGAAGAAAGGTTTAACTATTTCTATAGGTTGAAATCTAGGTAGAAAAGGTAAATCAATCCATCTCTTAGATCCTTTAACTTCAACACCAATTAAGGGTACTAAAATTAAAAACATTATTGATAAAAAAAATAGAAAATAAGAGAGTTTAATTAAGCTTATTGTATCAATAGAAGAAAATACTATCAGAATTGAAAATGCAATAATTATATAAAAAAGATGTCTATAAAAAAAATAATAACTATTTGTATCTAATTTATCAGAGGCAATTAGTGATGTTGAGACTAATGAAAAAAATAATCCTAGCAAAAAAAGAAATAATATTAAGAAAAATAAAGTTTTATTAATATTTTTCCAAAAATCATAAAAATTTTTATTAATACTATTATTGTAATTCATGTTTAAGTTTATTAAATATTTTATTAAAATAATTACCTCTATCCTCAAAATTTTTAAAAACATCAAAGGAAGCAGCAGCTGGACTAAATAAAATTAAATTATTCTTTTTGCCAGATAATCTTATGTCATGAATAATTTTTAAAAGCGATTCTTTAATAGTTTTTTGCTTAGTAAATTTTATTTTTTTCTTAAACCTTTTTTCAAAAAAAACTTGATTTTTACCAAAAATGTAAGTCTTTATTTTTTTTGTGTTTATATTTTTTATATTTAAAATATCACCTTGCTTTGGAACACCTCCGACCATCCAATAAATATTTTTATTTAAACTTAAAAAATGTTTTGATGAGGAAAAACTAGTAGATTTAGAATCATTAATACAAATGGTTTTTTTATTATTGAATATTATTTCTTGTCGATAATTTAATCCATTAAATTTTTTAATTTGATTAAATATTATATTTTTATCAATTTTTAGCTTTTCGCAAATTGAAAAAATAAATGATAAGTTTTCTTCATTTGATTTATTTAAAAAATACTGATTTTTAATTTTTTTATAATTTGTTTTAAATTTTGATTTTTTTACTTGTAGAACTTTTGATATAATTTTTTTATTTATTATTTTTTTCATTAATTCAAAAATTTGATAATTTATAAAAGAAAAATCTTTTGATGATTGTCTTTTAATTATTGAAAATTTTGCATGTGCATATCTAGAAATAGAATGATGTCTTTCTAAGTGATCAGGAGTAATATTGAGGACTGCAAAATATTTTGAACTAAAATATCTACTATATTCTAGTTGATATGATGAAGCCTCAATAACAAAAATTGTATTTTTATTAATTTTTCTTTCATTCAAAATTGGATTTCCAATATTTCCGCATAACCTTACATCCTCAAAGACTTTTTTAAGTATTAAATATAAAAGTTTAACTGTAGTAGATTTTCCGTTTGTCCCAGTAACAGTTATTGCAATATTTCGCCTATTTAAAAGGAAAAAAATATCAAAATCAGTAATTATTTTTTCTCTATTTTTAGATAAAAAAGTTGTTAATCCACATTTTTCAATATTTATACCTGGGCTTATAACAATAAAATCAAAATTTACTTTATTAAGTCTGTCTTTTTTTATTAAACTTTTTTTTAAAGTCTTATTTTTAATTTTAATATCATCATAACATTTTACAAAATTTTTTTTTTTTAAAAAAAAAAATGATGACTTTCCACTCTTACCTAATCCATAAATAAGAATTTTTTTACCTATCATTATCTTAATTTCAAAGTTGCAATTCCAATAAGAGCTAAAATAATTGATATAATCCAAAATCTAATAACAACTGTTGACTCTGGCCAACCTTTTTTTTCAAAATGATGATGTATTGGGGCCATCTTAAAAACTCTCTTACCTGTCAGTTTAAATGATATTACTTGAATAATTACCGAGAGAGCTTCAAAAACAAATAAACCTCCGGTAATCGCTAAAACAATTTCGTGTTTTGTAATTATTCCAATTGCACCTAAGGATCCTCCTAAAGCTAATGATCCAGTATCACCCATAAATATTTTTGCTGGAGGTGCATTAAACCAAAGAAAGCCAAGACATGCTCCAATTATAGAACCACAAAACACTGCTACCTCTCCAACATTGGAAATATAAGTAATTTTTAAATATTCTGAAAAAACAATATTACCAGTTACATAACTTATAAAAGCAAAGCAACCAGCAACCAATATGACTGGAACAGTTGCTAATCCATCAAGTCCATCTGTTAAATTTACGGCATTTGAAGAACCTACAATTATAAATACTGAAAATGGAATGAAAAACCAACCTAAATTAATAACTAGATTTTTGAAAAAAGGAAAATAAAGATTTTTTATTTCTGGATCTTGTATAAAATAATCTAGCAATAAAATGCCTGTAATTGCAAAAATAATTTGAAAAGTAATCTTAAATTTTAAAGAAAGACCTGAGGAATCATTATATTTTATTTTTTTATAATCATCTATTAAACCAAGTAATCCAAAACTTGATAAAATAAAAATAAGAAACCAAATATATGGGTTTACTAAATCACACCATAATATTATTGATGAAAAAAGTCCTAATAAAATTAAAAGCCCGCCCATTGTGGGTGTTCCTATTTTCTTAACAATATGTTCAGATGGTCCATCGTCTCTTATTGGATCTGTAATTTTTTTAGCAGAAAAAAATTTTATAAAAGGAGTTCCTATAATTAAAACAACTGCCATTGATGTAAACATTGCTAGGCCAGTTCTAACAGTTAAATATTTGAATACATTTAAAAATGTAAATACATCAACAAATTCTAGTAGAAATTTATAAAACACTCTTTAAACCTTTTAGTCGATTAACATATTTATTCAAACCAGTAGCATTGGAACCCTTGATCATTAAATAATCATTATTATTCATATTATTAATAATCAAATCATTTATTTGCGAAATCTTATTCAAAACGTTACTTTTTTTGTAATATTTTAACTTTTTAAAAATTTTACTCATTTCTCCTCCAATTACATAAAGATTTTTAATTGAGGTTGAATTTATTAATTTAATTACCTGGTTGTGCAGTCTTTCTGAATGAAAACCAAGCTCAAGCATATCCGCAAGCAACATATATTTTCTATCGCTGTTTATGTCTAATGAATTAAAATTATTTATTGCAGATTTTAATGAAAGAGGGTTTGAGTTATAACTTTCATCTATTAAGTTAATAATTTTATTGTCAACTTTTATTTTACTTGTATCACCCCTTCCGTCTACTAATTTGATTTTTTTAAAGGTATTTGGTTTTAGAAATTTAATATTGTTGGTGGCTAAAATTATTGTTATACATGCAAGAATATTTTTTATTAAATTTTCATTTTTATTATTAATATAAAAATATTTTTTAATACCTTGAATATTAACATTTAACTTGTGAATGTTTTTTTCTTTAATAATTTTTTCTAAAAAAACATTTGATTCTTTAGTTTTTATACTAAATGAAAATATCTTTAATTTTTTTTTGAGAGCAATTTTTTTATGAAAAGTAAAAAATTTATCATCTAAATTTAGCACAATTTTTCCTTTTGTTTTAATGTTGCTGATAAGTTCAGATTTAGCTAATGCTATTTGTTTTATATTTTTAAAATTTTTCGCGTGAGCATAAGATATATTTGTTATTACTCCTATATCTGGTTGTATTATTTTAGATAATTCGTCAATTTCACCCTTTTTATCCATTCCAATTTCAAAAACACCATAAGGATCATTATTATTAAAATTAAATAAACTTAACGGAACTCCATATTTATTATTAAATGATTTTTTAGATGCAGATATCGAAGTAAAAGTCCGAAAAACATTTTTTGTCATTTCTTTTAAAGAAGTTTTTCCACAACTTCCCGTAATACCGATAAAAATTGAGTCTGATGTTTCTCTATTTATCCTAGATACTTTCTCTAAAAATTTTAATGGATCTTTAACTTTTATGTAATTTTTAGTTTTACCTATAATCTTTTTCTTCCCAACTACAATTTGTGCTCCGTTTCTAAATGCATCTTTAATATAATTATTTCCATCATTTTTTTCTCCCTTAATTGCAAAAAAAATATCATTTTTTTTTACTTCCCTTGAATTAATTACACATTTTAGTGATTTTCCATTAAACCTTAAATTATGATTATTGCTTTGCTCTATCAAAATATTTTTTTTTAAATCATTTGATAAAGCTTTATTTTTTTTTGAAATATTTTTCATAATAACTGATCTGTCGGAAAAATTATTTATTCTATTTTTTAAAATTTGTGAATTCTCGTGTCCTTTTCCAGCTACAATAAGAATCTCTGATGTTTTAAGATCTTCAATAGCCTGTTTTATTGCGTTTTCTCTTTTAGGTATTTCATATATTTTTTTTTTATCTAAAATTCCTTTTTTGATATTATCTCTAATTTTTTTTTCGTCTTCATTTCTTGGATTATCATTAGTAATATAAATTTTACTGCAAAATTGTGATGCTATACTTCCCATTTTAGAACGTTTAGCTTCATCCCTATCACCTCCACAACCAAATACGATTTTTAAATTTCTACCTTCAAATTGTTCTTTAATATTTTCGCAACACACATTTAATGCGTCTGGTGTATGTGCATAATCCAGTATTACCATAGCATTATTTTTGAGCTTACCAATTTTTTCAAATCTTCCATTAACAGATTTTATTTGATTGAATGTATCTATAATTTTTTCAAATTTCAGTTTGCTACTTTTTGCTGCTATACCAGCCATTAATAAATTATTTATTTGTATTTTTCCAATCAAGTGAGTTTCAAATGAGTATTTCTTTTTTTTGTAAATAATAGTTAAAAATTGCTTTTCCCCAATATATTTATGATCTAAAATTTCAATACCACTTTTATTAAATAAAGAAATTAATTTAAGTTTTTTATTTTTAGCAATTTTTTTAATATTATTATATTGAGGGATATTTGCGCTAGTTGCAATAAATGAATTTTTTTTTAATAAATTATTAAATAAATATAGTTTTGAGTTCAAATAATTTTTTAATGATTTATGATAATCCAAATGATCGTGAGATAGATTGGTAAATATTCCACCATTAAATTTAATACCATCAAGTCTATTCTGGTGTAGACCATGACTAGATGCTTCCAAAATTACATTGTTAATTTTAAAATAATCTAGAAGTTTAAAAGACTTAGCTAAGGTAATTGGATCTAATGTGGTGTTATTTACCTTAAATATATTTTTTTTTGTTTTTATTCCTAGCGTTCCTATTGAAGCAACTTTTTTTTTGTTCATTGACAGAATTTGATAGTAAAAATCTGCTATCGAAGACTTTCCATTTGTACCTGTAACCGCCAAAATATTTTTTGGTTTACTTTTAAAATACTTATGAGCTATTAATGATAAATCTTTTCTGACATTCTTAGATGAAATATAAAGTATGCTATCTTTAATTCCCTGAAATTTTTTTTGATGTACTATAACCTTGCATCCACGATCTATTGCTTTCTTAATATACTTATTTCCATCATGATTTACGCCTTTTATTGCAAAAAAAATATTCCCTTTTTTACATTTTTCACTATTAAAACTTAAACCAGTTATAATAAAATTTTTACAATCTGGACTTAATTTTTTAAAATAATTACCTATCAACATGAAGTTAATTAGCATCCATATATTTTGTGGCTAAAATAGGCCCAATTTTGTCAATAATATTTCCCGCAATTTCTACTGAAGTCCACCCGGCAGTATTAAATGGTGTACCTTTATAAGATCCTGATTTATTTCTATATTTATAAATATAATCTTTGGAAGTTTTTGGTTCATCAATTAAAACAACTAAAACAAATTTGGGATTAGAGGTTGGAAATATTGATGCAAACGTATTAATTTTCAGTCTCGAATATTTCCCATCTATTACCTTTTGAGCTGTCCCAGTTTTTCCACCTATTTTATAACCACTTACATTTGCTAGACCAGCTGTCCCATCATCGCTGGATACAATTTTTCTTAAAATATGATTTATTTTTATAGAGACATCTTTTTCTATTATTTTATTTTTTTTGGATTGATCTTTTTTCTTATTTAAAATTAAAGTTGGCTTAATATCAAAGCCACCATTTGATAAAACAGAATAACCTTTAGCAAGTTGTAATGGTGTAGTTGTAATACCATGACCAAAAGAGACTGTAGCAAGTTTACATTTGCCCCATTTAAAAGGAATAGGCAATCCTACTTCATCTATATCAAAATCTATCCTATTTAAAATGCCAATATCATTATAAAATTTTTTAAGTCTATCTATTCCTAACATTTGACCAATCCTAACAGATCCTATATTACCAGATCTGATTAAGATTTGCTCTGCATTAAGATTTTCAGGAATTTCTGTATCATATTCTCTGATTATACTTCCACCACATCTGATTTCTTTTTCCAAATTTAGAAATTCTGTTTCTGGTTCTATTAATTCTTCATTTAATGCAGCGGCTACTGTGAAAGTTTTAAAAACTGATCCAAGTTCATAAACACCTTTTGTTATTCTATTTATATAATTTTTATCTGTTATTAAAACTCTTTCATTTAAATTAAAATCAGGTAAAGAAACAAGAGATAAAATTTCTCCGTTATTTACATCCATTAAGATTGCAGCACTGCCAATACTTCGAAAAATTTTATTAAATTTAATTAATTCTTCTCTAACTAAAAATTGAACTTCTGTATCAACGGATAGTTTAATTGGGAATTTTTCAGATTTAAGTTTAAAATCAAATTTTTTTTCAAGACCTGAGATGCCATTATTTGCATCATCAATTTGACCTAATATATGGCTATACAAATTTTCATTAGGATATATCCGAGATATTTGGTCTTCAAAGAAGATAGACTTATCACCTAATAATTTTAATTTCTCTTTTTCTATAGCAGTTATTTGCTTTTTAAGTCTGAAATATTTATTTTTTTTTATCTTATTTTTTATTTTTTTTATGTCTTGATCTGGAAATATTATTTTTAAATTTAATAATAATCTATCCTCATCTATAATTAAATTAGGGTTTACACCTGCAATTGTTGTATTTACTGTTTTAGCAATAAAATTGTTATTCCTATCTACAATATCAGCTCTAAAATTTTCTATAATTTGCTTGTTCTGATATTTGGATAAACTTGGCTGTTGTAAGCCTAAATACAAAATTTTAATTAAATATATTAAGCAAACTGAAATAAATACAAAAAAAATAAAAGCGACTCTGTTAAATGATACATTTAGATTTGATTTATTTTCTTTAAATAAAAAACCATTCGCAGAGTCCTCAAGAGTAAGCATGTCTTTTTTTTTCATAATCATTTTAAATTATCAGTCTGAAACAATACCTTATCGCTAAAAAAAATAATTTTTTGAATTTCATCTAAACGATAATTAATAAATTCATCATCAAATAATTCTTCTTGTAATTTAACTAATTTTTTAGGTGATCCTAAATAGTTATAGTCTAGTAAAACTAAGTCATGTTTTTCTTTTAATTCTCTAATATTTTCCTTTTTCAAAAAAATTTTTTTTTCTATTTCTTTTGTTTCATTTTTTACAAACGTCGTTAATACTAATAAAAAAAATATTGAAGAAATTAATATGACTTTTTTCATAGTTTTTTTGATATATTTTCTATGTCCAATAAAAACTTAAATTTTTCTTTAAATTTTTTTTCATAGTCATCTATATCTCTTAGCTTTAAAGCAAATCTTAGCTTCGCTGATCTTGATGCAGGATTTATTTCAACTTCGCTTTGGGATGGTAATATTGGTCTTTTTTTATCTACTTGAAAAATTTTTTTAGTATTTTCCCTTTTTGGTAAATATCTGGAAAGATTTTTATCAGATGATAAATCGTTAAAAAAAAATTTCACAATTCTATCCTCAAGAGAATGAAAAGAAACAACTATAATCATACCACCTGGTTCAAGTAATTTTGAGGCTGCAACGAGACCTTTTATTAATTCGCTAATTTCTTTATTTACAAACATTCGAATAGATTGAAAAATTTTAGTAGATTTATTTTTTTTAAAATATTTTTTCTTTGAGCTCTCAATTATGTCTTTTAAATCTTCATTTTTAATATTTTTTTTTTTTCTTAAAGTAATAATTTTTTTAGCAACAATTTTTGCTTCTTTATCTTCACCAAAATATTTAAAAATTCTTACTAAATCTATTAAATCTAAATTATGAATAACGTCATGAGCTGAAAATGTATTTAAGCCCATCGACATATTGAGTTTACCTGTCGAATTAAATGACAAACCCTTAGTATTGTCATTAATTTGATATAGTGAATAACCAAGATCAAAAATTATACACCTTAATTTATCAGCTGATTTAATCTGACTTATTTCACTGAACTTTTTATTATAGAATTTAAATCTACTTGGATATTTTTTTTCAATCCCTTTTGCAACTTTTAGTGTATCTTTATCTCTATCAACTGCGATTACTTTTGTGTTTTTGAACTCTAAAATTCTTTTCGAATAACCACCTTGACCAAATGTGCAATCAAGAAATGTGCCACCATATTGAGGGGAAATAATGCTTATAATTTCTTTAAGCAGTACCGGAAAATGTTTTTTGTTTTCCGATAATATGGTGGCATTCATTTATTTTTTTGAAGATCATTAATTTTTTTGTCTTCTCAAAAATGCCGGAATCTCTAATTCATCTTCATCATTATTTTCGTCGTTATTTTCGAATGATGTAAACTCAGATGTGCTTCCTTCACTGTTTAAACTACTTTCTTCCTGGTTATCTGTATTAAATAGGTTTGGACTATCCTCATCAAGACCAAAATTTTCTAATCCATTTGAAGGACTGCTCTCGTTAGTTGCTTCATTCTCAGAAATGCTTTGATCATTTTTTAATTCATCTCCAGTTAAAATTTCTTGGCCCGAAACTTCGCTGCTGTTTTCGCTTTCAGATGCAATAAAATCTTCTGAATTTGAAATATTATCAGTAATTGGCTCTTCCAGTTTTAGTGCATTAGCTCCATTTGTTACAGCACTTTGCACATTTGACGAGTTAAAATTGAAAGATTGAGCTGGACTTGTATTTGTAAAGTCAGAGTATCCTGTATTTCTACTTTGAATTCTATGAACCATATTTATTACAGATTTAGCTTCAGGTTGTTGACCATCTAATGCAGTTGCAACAATTGATACTCTCATACTTCCCTCTAAAGTATGATCAGTTATTGCTCCAATAATCAATTCTGCCTCTGGATCAACTTCTGCTCTAACTTTATTTACAGCTTCATCAACTTCAAATAATTTAAGATCTGGTCCTCCAGTAATATTTATTAATAAACCTTTTGCACCTTGCAATGTGTAATCATCGATCAAAGGATTGCTGATAGCCATTTCAGCAGCTTTTGTTGCTCTACCTTCTCCTTCCGCTTCTCCAGTACCCATCATAGCTTTGCCCATTGAGCTCATAACAGTTTCAACGTCAGCAAAATCAAGATTTATTAAACCAGGTCTTACCATTAGGTCTGTAATGCTTTGAACTCCATGCATTAAAACATCATTTGATAAATCGAATGACTCTTCAAATGTTGTTTGTTCAGTTGCGATTTTAAAAAGATTTTGATTAGGTATAACGATAATTGTATCAACATGTTTTCTTAACTCCTCCAAACCTTGTTGGGCTCTTCTCATTCTAGATGGTCCTTCATATAAGAAAGGTAAAGTTGTAACTCCTACAGTTAAAATATTTAATTCCTTAGCGGCTCTAGCTATAACGTGTGCAGCACCTGTACCTGTTCCACCACCCATTCCAGCTGTTATAAAAACCATATTTGCACCCTGCAAACAATTAATTATTTCATTTAATGACTCGTCCGCAGCAGCTTGACCAATATCTAACTTTGCACCAGCACCAAGGCCTTTTGTTAAATTTAATCCAATTTGAATTTTCGTATGAGCTTTGCTTAACTTTAAATCTTGCGCATCAGTGTTGATAGATAAAAATTCTACTCCTTGTAGACCCGATTCTACCATTTTATTTATGGCATTACCTCCAGCCCCTCCCACGCCTAAAACAAGTATTCTTGGTTTTAATTCTTTTATCTCTGGTGATTTAAAGTTTATTGTCATTCTCTCTCCCTCTATTGTTTGTTAAGTTTTTGCTCCCATCTAAGATTTGCTCTATTTAAGTTTGATTTTTTTCTAGCATTCATCCTAAATTTTTCAAAATTTTTTGGCTCCCATATTTGGAAGGTTTTTCCTTGACCTACAAACATCATGCTCTGTTTAATTCGAGCATGATTTAATAATTTTTGTGAAAGGGAGATTCTTCCCTCATTGTCAAATTGTAGATTGACACTCTCGGATAAAATTGATGTTGCAAAAAAATCTCTTTTTTCTTCGAAGGGATTTAAATCATCAATTGTATCTGAAATTTGCTCAATTCTGTCTTGTGTCCAAGCTTCTATCGAAGGGTTATTGAAAGATGGATAGCAAAAAATTCCGTTATACCCTAAGTTTGAGAGATATGATCTAAAACTAGCAGGCACTGAAACCCTTCCCTTTTTGTCTATTCTGTTCTCGAAAGTTGATAAAAACATATTTTTTTCTCATAAATTCCATATTTGGGAATATATGGGATATTATGGGTTTTTATCTTAAGTGTCAATTAGTGTTTTTCTTAAAGAATTGATAGTTTATTCATAATTTATTTAGATTTTTTAATTGTTAATTAAATAGCAGTTATAAATATAAGAACATTTAGTAAACTTATATGAGTCAAAATAGAAGCGTTTTAGATTAATTTCTTTGCCAGATGAAATGTAAGCCGGGTTCTGTCTTTTAAACTTATCATTTATCTAGTCTTTAGATCACTCTAAAGATCAAGCGACTAACCCTGATGACTAACCAAAGACGGTTTTTAGTTTTACAACAATGTCATCTCTACTCAGTCTTGCTCTCGGTGGGGTTTTCCATGCGCTCACTGTTACCAGTAAAGCCGGTGTGCTCTTACCACACCTTTTCACCCTTGCCTTGATAAGGCGGTTTATTTTCTGTGGCACTATCCCTAGGGTCGCCCCCGCCAGGGGTTACCTGGCACCGTGTCTTTGTAGAGTCCGGACTTTCCTCTTTAAAATTTAAAGCAATAAGTCTTTCATCTGGCAGGTCGTAAAATATAAATAAAAAAAATAATTTCAAGAGTTAATTTTAATAGAAAATATGAGTTTTTTTAATATTAGTAAACATTCTTGATCAACTTTTCCATTTACCAATTCTTGTCTGAATCTCATTTGAAAAACCTTGCATAGCTTTTTTTTGAATGTATTAAAATTTTTTAAATGTTTACTTGAACTCCTGTAGCCAAACTGACTTAATTTTTTAAAAAATAATAACTTTTCTTTATCGTTTAACTTCTTGCCTCTTAACGAAAGTAACTTTTTTTTTCTTAAATTTGGCCAAATACCAATTTTATTTTTTGACAGTTTTTCCCATGGAAATTTTTCTCCTGGGTCAATTTTTCTATCAGGAGCAATATCTGAATGTCCCAGAAAACAATTTTTTTTAATGTTATATTTTTTTTTTAAATATTTTGAGAGTTCAATTATACTTTTTACTTGTTTGCTATTAAATTCAGTATATTTGAAATTATGTCCTTGATTGGAAATTTCAATTCCAATAGAATTTTTATTTATCATATTAAAATTTTTCCAATGAGATTTTCCGGCGTGCCAAGCAATGTATCTTTCTGGAACCATACAAATAATATCTCCATTAAACTTAATGAAAAAATGTGCACTTACTTTATTCTCTGGTTTTATTAGTCTATTAACAGCATCCTTTTCACTTTTCATACCGGTATAATGATAAACTACGAATCTGATATTTTTTTTTAGTCTTTTTACGGAATCAAAGTTTTGGGAGTAATTAAATGTGAATTTACGTGCCATAATTATGCTTTTTTTTCCAAATATCTAATTTACAATAAACATTATAAATTATAAATTTTAATATGAAGAACTTTTTATCAATTTTGATTATTAGCTTGTTAATATCATTAAATGTAAACGCAGATACTGATGGTGAAATTACGATAAACCAAAACGAGAGTAATGAAGAGGTTAAAGATTGTTTTGAACCTGTTAATAGAGGAATATTTGCTTTTAATAGAGCAATAGATGGATTGGTTTTTAAACCAGCTGCCCAAATTTATAAGGCAGTGCCATCTCCAATAAGAAATGGAACGAGCAATACACTAAATAATTTATCTAATCTTGTTACGATTCCTAACAATGTTCTTCAGGGAGATTTTAAAGATGCTGCACATAATAGCATGAGATTTGTTATAAATTCAACAGTTGGTATTTTAGGATTTGTTGATGTTGCTAGCTGGATAGGTTTAGATAAAAAAGATAAAGAAGATTATGGTCAAACTCTTGGAACTTGGGGTGTTGGGCCAGGTTGTTATCTTGTTTTACCAATTTTAGGTCCTAGTACGGCTAGAGATAGTATTGGTTCGTTAGTTAATATATCTGGCGGAGATCCTTGGTACAACGTTACTGTTAGAAACGATACACACTATTTCTCTGACATGGATTATTATACTAGTAAAATTACTACTGGTATTGATTTTAGAGCAAAAAATTTAACTTCAATTGATAATTTAGAAAAAAATTCTATTGATTTATATGCGGCTGTGAGAAGTCTTTATCTTCAGGATAGAAAAAGGAAAGTAAATAATTCAAAAAAAATTACAGAAACACTTGATGATAGCGATTGGGAAGAAATAGATATACAATAAATTTTTTACGTCAATGCTGTTAAAAATAAAAAATATCATATCTTTTTCGTTAATTATCATATTTGCTTCAAATTATGCTTTTGCTCAAAAACCAAGTGATTTAATAAAAGAAGTGGTTGATGAAGCATCTCGAATTTTATCAAGCTCAGACCCTGTAGAAGCTAAAATTATTAATTTAAATGATTTAGCTGAGAACAATGTGGATATTAATAGAATAGCTAAATACACATTAGGTAAACATAGAAAAACAATTTCGGATGAGGAAATAAATAAATATTTTAAATTATATAAAAAATATTTTTTAAAAAACTTTTCAAGCCGACTTATTGATTACACGAACCCAGAAATAATTATTGTAGATGAAAATGTTATTAATGAGAATTTTACAATAGTAAATACAATTTTGGAGGCAACATCAAAAAATCCTGAACTAAAAATAAGTTGGAGAGTAATCACAAAAAACCCAAACAAACCACTAATCCTAGATCTATTAATAGAAGGCTTAAGTTTAGCTAAAGCGCAAAAGGAAGAATTTAATTCAATCATTAAAAATAATGACGGCGAAATAAACGCTCTTTTTAAAGTAATGGAAGAATATATTATTAAATAACTTTGGTGGGCCCGCCAGGACTCGAACCTGGGACCAATACATTATGAGTGTACTGCTCTAACCAACTGAGCTACAGGCCCTAATTATTTAGACATTAACTATATCATTTTTTTTAATTTATCAATTAATGATAATCGTGTTTCAACAAATAATTAATTTAAATGGTGGGCCGTGTTGGTTACGCTCCAACTACCCCTGCAATGTCAATGCAGTACTCTACTATTGAGCTAACGGCCCTTAGGCTTAGCTTTCTAAAAAACTTTTAAGCTGTTTAGATCTGCTAGGATGCTTTAGTTTTCTTAGAGCTTTAGCTTCTATTTGTCTTATTCTTTCTCTAGTTACAGAAAACTGTAAACCAACCTCTTCTAAAGTATGATCTGTATTCATTCCAACGCCAAATCTCATTCTAAGAACTCTTTCCTCTCTAGGTGTTAAAGTAGAGAGAATTTTAGTTGTGGCCTCACTTAAATTTGATTTAATTGCCTGCTCTAATGGTGCTAGTGCTTTTGTATCTTCTATAAAATCACCTAAACTACTATCTTCCTCATCTCCAACTGGTTTTTCTAAAGATACAGGTTCTTTTGAAATTTTAAGAACTTTTCTAACTTTTTCTAACGGCATTCTTAATTTTTTCGCAAGCTCTTCTGGTGTTGCTTCTCTTCCAAATTCACTCAAGATCAACCTTTGTGTTCGTACAATTTTATTTATAGTCTCAATCATATGAACTGGTATCCTTATAGTTCTAGCCTGATCGGCAATTGATCTTGTAATTGCCTGTCTTATCCACCATGTTGCATAAGTAGAAAATTTATATCCTCTTCTGTACTCAAATTTATCTACTGCTTTCATTAAACCAATGTTTCCCTCTTGAATTAAATCTAAAAATTGTAGACCTCTATTTGTGTATTTTTTTGCAATCGAAATTACTAGTCTCAAATTAGCTTCAACCATTTCTTTTTTAGCAATTCTTGACTCTTTTTCTCCCTTTTGTACTCTACTAACAAGTTTTTTAAAATCTGTAACAGATAAACCAAGTTTATGACTAATTTCAATTAGTCTCTCTCTAATATTTTTGAACTCATCTTTGTTTTTTTGAAAGAAACTCTTCCAAGCAGTATTAGTATCAAGAAATTTTTTAAGATTAGGGTTTATTTCATTACCAATGTAAAATTTGATAAATTCATTTCTTGATATTTTATGATCCATTGCCAACCTAAGCAAGTTTCCTTCTAATGATATAATTTTTTTATTTTCTATATAGTGTTTTTGAACCAGTTCCTCAAGAACAGAGGGTGAAAGTTGTAAAGATTTGATATTTTCTAAAATATTATTTACAATTTTAGTATAACTCTTTTCCTTGGCTGCAGAAAAAACGTCTGATTTTAAGACACAATCTAATTTCTCTTTTTGATATTTTATTAATTTTAAATAATCCTTACACAAGTTTGAGATTGTTTTTAATACCTTTGGTTTAATTTCCATCTCCATTGCGGCTAATGTGGGATTAAACTCATCATCGTCTGTTTGATTTGATTTATTGTCTTTTTCCTTATCGTCATCGATAATATCTTTTTTTGTATCAGAAGTTGATGATCCTTCTTCCATATAATTAGTATCAATATCAATTATTTCTCTTACTAATATTTCGTCACTTTGAAGTTGTTTATCCCATTCAAAAAACTGTTGCGCGGTAATTGGGCTTTGAGATAAGGCATTTAACATCACGTCTTTTCCAGCCTCAATTCGCTTAGCTATTGCAATTTCACCTTCTCTGGAAAGAAGTTCTACTCCTCCCATCTCTCTTAAGTACATTCTTATCGGATCGTCACTCTTATCTGCCGTTTTTCCGTCTTCCTTTGAAGAGCTTTCTTTTTTTCTTAAAACTTTAAAATCTGATTTTTTCTCTACCAATGAAATTTTATTATCTAATATATGGATAAATGCTTGCTCTAAATTGTCATCGCTTAAGTTTCTTTTTCCTAAAGATTTACTCAATTCTTCATAGGTAATAAAACCTCTATGAGTACCTCTACCCATTAATCTTGCAAATGATTTTGTAATTATTTTTTCCACAGTATTAAGCCCGGAAGACTTATATAATGGCTATTTAAAAAAAATCTATAATTAATTTTGATAATTTAGTTGAATTTTTGAGACTTTTTAAGCTCTTTAATTTCGTTAAAAGTTGTTTCACTAAAATCTTTTGAAAACTTCGATTCTAAATCTTGAATTCTAAGCTCCAACTCATAATTTTTCAGATCTTTAATAATTTCATCTAATAATTTTAAAATTTCCTCCTCATTATTTTTGTTTTTTAAGATGTGTTTTATTGGAGAAAACCTCAATATTTTGTCAAATAATTGTTCATCAATATTAAGATGTTCCTTTACTAAATTTGATTCTAATTTTAATTTATTTAAAATTTCTTCAAATATTATTTCATTTTCTTGGCTAAATAATTTAACATTTTCAATCATACTAATATTTTTTTTCATTAAATCTAGGTTATTTAGAATTAAATATAAAAAAGAAAACTCCTTAAGTTCAATTTGTGAAAAGCTCTTTGTTTCAATAAAATATTTTTGTGTACTTTTTAGAGACTTTGTATGTTTAAAAGAGAAATTTTTATTTTTATAACTAGAGTGAGGTGTTAATTCAGATATATTTTCTAAAAAGTACTCTAAAACATATTTTTTGATGAATTCATCATCAATATTTTTTGCAACTTTTCTCAGATTTTTTTCAAAAATCGCTAAAGATGAAGGAGAGTTTGTAGTTTGTTTTTTATAATATCTAAATATGAACTCATGTATTGATATTTTATTTTTACTGAAATATTCTAAAAACATTTCTTTACCATTTTCATTCACGTAGCTATCTGGATCTTCGCCCTCTGGCAAAAATAGGAATGTTATTTGTTTTTCAGGCTTTAATTCTTTTATCAAATTCTCTGCGGCTCTATATGCTGCTTTATATCCACTTTCATCACTATCAAAACAAATTATGATCTCATCAAAAAACTGATTTAAAATAATTATTTGTTTATTTGTTAATGCTGTTCCAAGATTTGCTACACAATTTTCAATTCCATTTTTAACCATACCAATTACATCCATATAACCCTCTACCAAGAAAATTTCGTTTAATGAATTAGATAATTTTCTTGCCTTGTCTAAATTATACAAATTATTTCCTTTTTTAAAAAACTCCGTTTCAGGTGAATTTATGTACTTTGCTAACTTTGAATTTTTTTGAATAACTCTCCCCCCAAATCCGATTGGATAGCCGGTAAGTGAATTTATTGGAAAAATAATTCTTTCTCTAAATCTTTCAATAAAATTTTTTCTTTTTTCATCATAAAAGAATAATCCACATTCTTTTAAAAATTTATCATCATATTTGTCTTTTATTTTATCGTAAAAATTAGAATTTTTTTTTATGTAACCAATCTTAAATCTTTTTACATCTTGAGAATTTAATTTTCTTAATTTTAAATATTCTCTTGCAACGTTAGCCTCTTGATTTTTTAGTATCTCTTCATGGTAAAAACTTACATAATCAGAGTATAAGCTTGAATAATTTTTCCATTTATTTTCTCTAATTTGGTCTTCTTGTGAAAAGGTATAAGGTCTCATTCCAGCAAGATTAGCTAAATATTTTACCGCTTCTCCAAATTTAAAGTTTTGAGTTTTCATGACAAAATCAAAAATATTTCCATGTTCTGAGGTACTAAAACAATGATAAAAACCTTTATCATCATTTACAGTAAATGATGGGGTTTTTTCATTTTTAAAAGGAGAAAGCCCTACAAACTCTTTGCCTCTTTTTTTTAAAGTTACAGATCTAGAAACAACATTTGAAACTTTTAATCTTGTTTTAATCTCATCCAAATATTCTTTTGGGTACTTCATTGTTTGTTATTTAATATTTCTTTAATTATCGATCCTGCTTTTGAAAAATCTATTTCATCTGAATGTTTTTTTTTTAATTCACCCATTACTTTACCCATGTCTTTAATGGAAGAAGCTCCAATACTTTCCACAATCTCCTTGCAAATATCTTTTGTTTCATCATCACCAAGTTGCTTTGGTAAAAAAATACTAATAATCTCGTGCTCTTTTTGCTCAACCTCTAACAAATCATTTCTATTATTTTTTTTATAAATTTCAATTGATTCGGTTCTCTGCTTGATCATTTTTTTTAATAATTTTTTTATATCCTCGTCATCTGTCTCTTTTTTTTCAGCTCTAGATCGATTTGCAATTTCTAAATCCTTAATAGAGGATAAAATTAACCTATAAGTTGATATTTGATTTTTATCTTTAGCTTTTAAGGACTCTTTGTAGTTAGATTCAATTTCTTCTTTTAGAGACATCAAAATAACTTACTTCAAAGGAATAAATCTTCAAAATAAAAATTTAAAAAAATCAATTAGATGTGTTGCGATAATTTGGCTTTTATTGTATTAACCTTTAACTCATGAGTTGTAATTGATCAAAAAAGCAAAAAAAATTAACTCAAAAAAAATCTCAAAGATTCATTCAGGTATTTTAGTTCTTGATAATAAAATGATTTTTAAAGGAATTGGAATTGGTTACCAAGGAGAGGCAACAGGCGAAGTTTGCTTCAATACTTCACTTACTGGTTATCAAGAAATAATTTCAGATCCATCATATGCAGATCAAATAATTAACTTTACCTTTCCACACATAGGCAATGTAGGCACCAATAACCAAGATCATGAGTCGGATAAAATATGGACAAAAGGTGTAATATTTAATTCTGAAATTACAAATCCATCAAACTATAGGTCTCTTAATAATTTAGACAACTGGCTAAAGAAAAATAAAATTGTCGGTATTACAGGTTTTGATACAAGAAGTCTTACAAACTTAATTAGAGACAAAGGTGCCCCGAGGGGAACCATATCGCATTCTAAAAATGGTATTTTTAATTTAAATAAATTAACAAATCAAACACTTAAGTGGAATGGTTTACAAAATTTAGATTTAGCAATTAAAGTTTCAACGAAAAAAAAATATGTTTGGCCTGGTCTAAAGACCTGGAAAAAAAATATTGGTTATAAAAAAAATACCAAAAAATTGTTAAATGTTGTTGCAATTGACTATGGAATTAAAAAAAATATTTTAAGATATTTTTCAGATTTTGACTGCAAAGTAATTGTGGTTCCATGTCAAATGAATTCGGATAAAATTTTAAGTTTAAAACCTGATGGTATATTTTTATCAAATGGTCCTGGTGATCCAGCGGCAACAGGAAAATATTCAATAGAAGTAATCAAAGAATTAATTAAAAAAGGTCTACCAATCTTTGGTATTTGTTTGGGGCACCAAATATTAGGACTTGCTTTAGGGGCAAAAACCAAAAAAATGAAATTAGGACATAGAGGTGCTAATCACCCAGTCAAAAACTTAGATAATGGATGTGTAGAAATTACAAGTCAAAATCATGGTTTTGAAATATTGAAAAATTCAATACCAAAAAATACTGAGGTTACACACGTTTCGCTTTTCGATAATAGTATTGAAGGAATTCGATTAAAAAATAAACCTGTTTTTTCTGTACAGTATCACCCAGAGTCAAATCCAGGACCTCAAGATAGTGTTTATTTATTTAAAGAATTTGTAAATAAAATGAAAAAGTATGCCAAAAAGAAAAGATATTAGAAAAATTTTAGTTGTGGGTGCTGGACCAATAATTATAGGTCAAGCGTGTGAATTTGATTACTCGGGTACCCAAGCTTGTAAAGCATTAAAGGATGAGGGTTACAAAGTTATTTTGATTAATTCAAACCCAGCAACAATTATGACTGATCCTGGGGTGGCAGATAAAACATATATTGAACCAATTACATTAGAGCTTTTAGAAAAAATTGTTAAAAAAGAAAAGCCTGATGCGATACTACCAACAATGGGTGGCCAAACTGCATTGAATTTAGCAATGGACGCAGAAAAAAAAGGTCTTCTTAAAAAATACAAAATTGAGTTAATCGGAGCAAATTCAAAAGCAATATCAAACGCGGAAGATAGACAAAAATTTAGAAAAAATATGATTGATATTGGTTTAGACTTACCAAAATCAAAAATACTCAATAAATACAAAGATGCTTCCAAAGTTCTAAAACAAATAGGCTTACCTGCAATAATCAGACCAGCTTTTACCCTTGGTGGTTTAGGTGGTGGTATTGCAAAAAATAATAAAGATTTTTATAAAATCGTAAAAAATGGATTATATGAGTCTCCCGTAAATCAAGTTCTAATAGAAGAATGCTTAGAAGGTTGGAAAGAATTTGAAATGGAGGTTGTAAGAGATAAAAAAGATAATTGTATAATCATATGCTCAATTGAAAATTTAGATCCTATGGGAATTCATACAGGAGACTCGGTTACAGTAGCGCCAGCTCTTACATTAACTGATAAAGAATTTCAAATTATGAGAAATGCTTCTATAGCTTGTCTTAGAAAAATTGGTGTTGAAACTGGCGGATCAAATGTGCAATTTGCCATAAACCCTAAAAATGGGAGAATGGTAATTATTGAAATGAATCCAAGGGTTTCAAGATCATCCGCTCTTGCATCAAAAGCTACTGGCTTTCCTATTGCAAAGGTAGCTGCAAAGTTAGCTATTGGATACACGCTAGATGAATTAAAAAATGAAATAACAAAAGTAACACCGGCTTCCTTTGAGCCAACTATTGATTATGTTGTAACTAAAATTCCAAGATTTACTTTTGAAAAATTTTCAAACTCACCAGCAATACTTGGTACATCAATGAAATCAGTTGGAGAGGCCATGGCTATAGGTAGAAATTTCAAAGAATCACTTCAAAAAGCTCTGGTCTCTTTAGAAATTGGATTTTCAGGATTAGATAGAGTTTTACATAAAAAAGATAAAATTCTAAAAAAACTTAAACAAAATATACCAAATAAAATTTTATATGTAGCTGAAGCTTTAAGAAAAAAAATTAATATTATTAAAATTCAAAAACTGACTAAAATAGATTTGTGGTTTTTAGAACAAATAAAAGAAATTATTGACACTGAAAATCAAATTAAAAAAGAAGGCCTGCCAAAAAATTATAATGAATTTAATCGAGTAAAATCAATAGGTTTTTCTGATAAGAAGTTGTCTGAAATAACAAATATTTCTGAAAAAATTATTAAAGCTAAAAGAACCGCTCTAAAAGTCATGCCAGTATTTAAAAAGGTAGATACTTGTGCAGCTGAATTTAAATCTTATACGCCTTACATGTATTCAACATACCAACGAAACATGACTATTAAAACTGAATGTGAGGCTGATCCCTCAAATAAGAAAAAAATTATTATTTTAGGTGGGGGTCCAAATAGAATTGGACAAGGTATTGAATTTGATTACTGCTGCTGTCAGGCAAGTTTTGCTCTTAAGGAAGCTGGATATGAAACAATTATGATTAATTGTAATCCAGAAACAGTTTCAACAGACTATGATACAAGTGACAGGCTTTATTTTGAACCTTTAAAGGAAGAATATGTTTTTAATATAATAAAAAAAGAAATGCAGAATGGAGAGGTTTTAGGTATTATTGCCCAGTTTGGTGGTCAAACACCAATCAAACTAGCAAAATTTTTAAATGATAATAATTTACCAATTTTAGGGACACAATACTCATCAATAGATTTAGCAGAGGATAGAGATCTTTTTAGAAATTTAATAAACAAACTCAAACTAAAACAAGCTGATAGTGGTATTGCCAAAACATACAATCAGGCAATTAAAATTTCGAAAAAAATTGGATTACCTTTGGTAGTCAGACCTTCGTATGTTTTGGGAGGTAGGGCTATGGAAATAGTTTACGAAAAAAATCAACTCAATAATTTTATTAAAGAAGCATTTAAGGCTGCTGAAGAAAATCCAATATTAATTGATAAATTTATTAATAACGCTATGGAAATAGATGTTGATGCTTTAAGTGATGGAAAAAATGTATTTGTTGCTGGTATAATGCAACATATAGAAGAAGCAGGGATTCATTCAGGCGATTCGGCATGTTGCCTCCCTCCAATTTCAATTAAAAAAGAGTTAATTGATGAAATAAAAATTCAAACTAAAAAACTTGCTTTGGCATTAAAAGTTAGAGGTTTCATGAATATACAATTTGCTGTTAAAAAAGATGAAATATATGTAATTGAAGTAAATCCTAGAGCAAGCAGAACAGTTCCATTTGTATCAAAAGCAAAAGGAATACCTCTTGCAAAAATAGCCTCCAGAATAATGGCAGGTGAAAAATTAACAAAATTTAATTTAAAAAATAAAAATAAAAATATGTTTGCAGTTAAAGAAGCTGTATTTCCATTTAATAAATTCCCAAACGTTGATGTGTTACTTGGACCAGAAATGAAATCAACTGGTGAAGTTATGGGAATTGACAAGGATTTTGGCTTAGCTTACGCGAAAAGCCAAATAGCTGCAGCTAATTCATTACCTACTAAGGGATTGGCATTTATATCTTTAAAAAATAGCCATAAAGTCGAAGGAGTAGATCTAGCTAAACAATTATTAAAACTTAATTTTACATTATGTGGGACAGGAGGAACTGCAGATTTTATAAGAAAACATGGAATGAGATGTAAAAAAATAAATAAGGTTAGTGGAGGATCGCCTCATATCGTAGATGTGCTTAACTCTAAAAAAATTGCTTTAGTAATTAACACTGGAGGGGGTAATAGTGAGCATCGATTAAATGATGCTATAGCATTAAGAAGAGCAACATTAATTAATAAAGTTCCTTATTGCACTAACATGTCCACTGCTCAAGCCTGTTTGGAAGGTATAAGATCTTTAAAAACAAAAAAAATAACAGCCACTTCTTTACAAGATATTTAATAAGAAATGAAAACAGCATTAATATTTGGCTCTTCGGGGTTAATTGGAAAAAATATTTTAGATTTAATCTTAGGGAGTAATAAGTACAAAAAAATAAAACTTTTTGTACGCATAAACCCAGAATTAGATGACTCACGAATTGAAATAATTAAATCTGACTTTATCAATTTTGATGAAATAAAAAGTAAAATAGTAGGAGATGATTGTTTTTTTTGTATTGGTACTATTAGATCTTCTACTCCAAACGAAGAGGAATACACAAGAATAGAATATGACATTCCTGTTACAATTGCTAAAATTGCAAAGTCAAACTCGGTAAATAATTTTACGTATGTATCTTCAATAGGTGCAAGTATAAAAGCATCTAGTCTTTATTTAAAAAATAAAGGTTTAGTTGAACAGGATCTAAAAGAAATGAATTTTACAAAACTTTCAATAATTAGACCTTCGATATTGCTTGGTAAAAGAAAATATTTTAGATTAGGAGAAACAATTGGCCAATATGGAATGTTAACATTTTCACCATTGATGCATGGTAGAATTAAAAAATACAGACCCATAAAAGCTATTGACGTTGCTCAATCTATTATCAAAATTACTGAAAATAATTACAATAAAGTTATTTTTGAATCTGATGAACTTGAGCTTATTTCAAAATCTTGATATAATTAATTAAATTATGATTAAAAAAATTATTTTATTCCTTTTTCTATTCCCAAGCATAACTTTTGGTGGATCAATGAATATGATTGGTGAAAAAGGTAAGGCTGAGGAGATTGATAGAATTATTACAGTAAAAATGTACGATAATTTTTATGAACCAAATCAAATTAAAGTAAAAAAAAATGAAACAATTAAATTTATTGTTTATAATCTTGGCGAGCTAGTACACGAATTTAATATTGCTACAAAAGATATGCATATTAAACATCAACCTGAAATGATGAAGATGGTTGAACACGAAATTCTCTTACCAAATAAAATTGACAAAAAAAAAATGAAAGAAATGTCAAAAATAGACCATGCGATGGGTCATTCACATTCAAATAGTGTATTACTTGAGCCAAAAAATTCTGGGGAAATCATCTGGAAATTTAGTTCAAATATGAAGTTAGAAGCTGCATGCAATATTCCTGGTCACTATGAGAGCGAGATGATAGCAAAAATAATAGTTTCTGAAATCTAATCTACTTTCCAATCAGTTTGAAAAGACACATAATTCACCTGTAAACAACGCCTCTCCTTTACGATTTTTTTTTTTTCCATACCGTGCCAAGTATTAGGCCCACTTGAGAAGAAATAACCATAATTATCTCTATAGGGAAGTGTCTTTACTTTATTAAGATTATTATCATAAAAATCTGTACCCAATTCCTCACTTTCGTTGTGCTTATTTACAAATAGTAAACAAGACATTAATTTTTCTTTAATATCACAATGAGGTTTTAACCAAAAACCAGCTCTATCGCATATAACCTCAACCCTTACAAAAGATTTAGATAGATCTTTATCTATAAGTTTTGAGATATTTTCATATGTATTTTTATTTTGAAGCTCATTTATAAACTTTGTTAAATTTGGAAAATTATTTGAATTTTCTTTTGTAATAAAACATCTAAATTTCAAAGCCTTTCCACCATCAGTTATACCTTCTCTAAATTGCCCTTCTCCTCCATCAATAGCTCGAGTTCCATCGTAGTTAAGATCATGTTCAATTGGATTGTCTATTTCAGCATTTATGATCTCATTTATTTGGCCCTCTGTTAATGGTTTATTGAGTTCCCAGTGCTCAAAAGGTTTTTCATATTTTTTAGAATTATTTTTAATTGATGATAAAAATGACATTAGTATATTTTTTCTTTTATTTCTTTTGCTATTCTATTGGTTTCATCTAATTTTTTATACGTCCAATCTTCAAGATTTTTATCTAACTTTTTAATTATATTTAATTTTGTAAACAAGTCTCTAAATTTTTTAAATCTATAATCATTTTTTTTTGCTGGCAATTCCTCAACATAAACTGGTTTTCCAGTAATTGCCGCTTCTGATATCATAGATGTTGAGTCGCATGTCACTACTAAATATTTTGATATTGCTAATGTTGATAAGTAAGCTCTTTTATCAACTTCATTTATTGCTAGATGATTTTCACCTAAAATTTCTGAGGTCATTGTGATTATATTTTTGGGAGTTCTAATTGAAGGAATCGCAATGACTTGTAATTTATTTAATTCGGAAATTTTTTTAACTTTTAAGAGAACTCTTTCGATAATTTGATTTGAATAATTATAGTATTTGTTAGGTCCACCTATAATAAGACCTAAATAATTTTTTTTATTATCAAGTCTGCCAACAAGGTAATCTTTGCTAGAGCTAATTTCTTGTTCAGTCAGATAATGTATTGCACCCTTTGATGAAATTACATTGTCGCCCGTAACGCCATCATGTTCTGGTGTGACAATAATATCAAAATATTTTAAGTTAACTTTTGGGTCTTGAATATGAATATTTATAATTTTTTTTTGTGAATTTTTTTTTAAATAAATTGAAGGAACGACACTTTTTCTTCCACAAGATATTATAATATCATAATTTGTGGCATCAAAATGCTTGTAAACCTTATTAGAAATAGGTGTTAATTTTGGTGGTATAAATTTCCAAAAATTGTTTAGTTCAACTTTATGGTGTGTAAAATCTAGATCAAGAGCCTTTGCTAATCCCTCGACTTGACTAATCATTCCATGCATACCTTCTGTTAACAATAAACCTTTTAATTTTTTCATTAATTACTATATAGCTTTCATATGAGTGAAAAGCCAACTAAGCATACAAAAGTGTTAATAATTGGATCAGGTCCTGCAGGATATACAGCTGCAGTTTATGCGGCGAGAGCAATGTTAAAACCAGTTTTAGTTCATGGTATGCAGCCTGGAGGTCAATTAACTATAACTACAGATGTAGAAAATTATCCTGGGTTTGCCGATGTAATACAAGGACCTTGGTTAATGGAACAAATGAAGGAGCAGGCAAAAACTGTAGGAACAGAATTAATAGAGGATCATATATCTTCTGTTGATCTTAAATCATCTCCATTTGTTGCCATAGGAGATAGTGGAGATAGATATACGGCAGACTCAATTATTATTTCTACAGGAGCCCAAGCTAGATGGCTAAATTTAGAGTCAGAACAAAAATATAAAGGCTTTGGTGTATCAGCTTGTGCAACATGTGATGGTTTTTTCTTTAAAGATAAAACAGTAGCGGTAGTAGGTGGTGGAAATGCAGCAGTAGAAGAAGCTATGTTTCTCACAAAATTTGCCTCAAAAGTAAAACTTATTCATAGAAGAGATTCTTTAAGAGCTGAAAAGTTGTTACAAAAAAAATTAATGGAAAATAAAAAAATTGAAATTATTTGGGATAGCGTTGTGGAAGAAGTAATTGGAGACGAAGATCCTAAAAACGTAAAAGGTCTTAAAATTAAAAATATTAAAACAAATAACATTGAGGAATTAAAAATAGATGGTCTTTTTATTGCAATCGGACATGACCCTGCAACACAACTATTTAAGAATCAACTTAAAATGGATAATGAGGGATACTTAATCACTAAACCTGATTCAACCGAAACAAATATACCTGGAGTATACGCAGCAGGAGATGTAAAAGATAAAACATTTAGACAAGCGGTAACGGCTGCCGGAATGGGTTGTATGGCTGCTCTTGAAGCTGAAAAGCACCTTTCACATAATTAAAAAATCATATGTCTTGTAAAGTACTTCTAACAGGAATAAGTGGTTGGATTGGTAAACATATAGCTATTCAATTATTAAATGCAGGTCATACAGTTGTGGGCACTGTTAGAAATAAAAATTTAATAGAACCAACAAAAGAAACATTAAAAAGTAAAAAAGTTCCACTTGAAAAATTATCATTTGTTGAATTAGATTTATTAAATGATGATGGATGGGATGATGCTGTAAAAGGATGTAAATATACTCTGCACGTGGCTTCCCCTTTTCCTATAAAAGTTTCGAGAGACAGACAAAAATTAGTTCCAGCAGCTAAAGATGGTACTTTAAGAGTTTTAAATGCCAGTATCAAGGCAGGTGTTGATCAAATAATTTTAACATCTTCAATTGTAGCAATGTTTAGAAAGCCAAATAGAACAAATCCATATTCTTTTGGAGAAAATGATTGGACAGATATTAATTGGGAAAAAGGTGTAAGTGATTATTTTTTATCAAAAACTGTTGCAGAGAAAGCAGCTTGGGACTTTTTGGAAAGCAAAGGTTTGAGAGATAAATTAACAGTTATAAATCCAGGAGGAGTTTTTGGAGACGCACTGGATGGTAAAGAATGTACATCTATTGAATATGTAAAACAATTTTTGAAAGGTAAATTCCCTGCCGCTCCAAAATGGGGAGTATTAATTTCTCATGTTGAAGATGTAGCAAAATCTCATGTAGTTTGCATGGGAAAATCAGGTGTTGGTGGCAGAAGAATAATCGTTGGACGAGATGTCAAAACCTTGCTTGAATTATCAAATATTATGGCAGAAGCTTTACCAAATTATGCAAAAAAACTTCCTAAGAAAGAGTTACCAAATTTCATGGTTAAATTAATTAGTATGATTGATTCCAGCGCAAAAACTATGATACCAGACTTACAAATTGAGATGAAAACAGATACAAAATATGCTGAAAATTTACTTGGAATGGAATTCAAATCAGCTAAAAGTGCAATGACAGAAGCCGCTCATTCAGTAGTTAGACTTGGTTTAGTTTAAATTTTCACAAAATGATTTTATTCTACTCATTGCAATTTTAAGTTTTTGCATCGATGTTGCGTAAGAAATTCTAAAATAACCATCTAAACCAAAAGCTGATCCTTGTACTACAGCAACATTTGATTTTTCTAAAAGTTTTTTAACAAAATCGGTATCAGTTTTTAATTTTGTTTTATTTCCCAGTAATTTCTTACAATTTGGAAATACGTAAAATGCTCCATTTGGTTTTAAACAACTTATTCCCTTAATGTTATTTAAACTATTTACCACAAAATTTCTTCTTGCTTTGAATGAGTTAGCTCTTTTTTTAATAAACTTTTGAGTTCCATTTAATGCTTCAACCGCTGCAGCTTGACTAATTGATGAAGGATTAGAAGTAGATTGAGATTGAATTTTTCTTATTGCTTTAATAATATTCACTGGTCCCGCAGCATAACCTATTCTCCAACCAGTCATTGCATAGGATTTGCTTACACCATTCATCGTCAGTGTTCTATTTTTTAATTTTGGTATTTGAGCAATAGTATAAAACTTAAAGTTATCATATTTTACATGCTCATAAATGTCATCACTTAAAATATGAACTTTTTTATGTTTAATTAAAACTTTTGAAAGTTTTTTAATTTCATTTTTTGTATAACCTGCGCCAGTGGGATTAGAGGGAGAATTCAAAATTAACCATTTAGTTTTTTTCGTAATAGCTTTTCTTAAATTTTCAGCATTAATTTTAAATCCATCTTTTTCATCACATTTTACAATTTTAGGTTTGCCTCCTGCAAGTAAAACCATATCTGGATATGAAACCCAAAAAGGGGCTGGGATTATAACTTCATCACCTTTATTTAAAGTTGCCATAAAAGTATTATAAAGAACTTGTTTACCTCCAGCTCCAACTGTAATTTGATCTATTGAATACTTTAAATTATTTTCTTTTTTAAATTTTTTCACTATTGCTTTTTTAAGAGCTAGAGTACCATCAACTGCTGTATACTTGGTCTCCCCTGCTCTTATTGCTCTAACTGCAGCATTTTTAATATTATTAGGAGTATCAAAATCTGGTTCTCCAGCACCCAATCCAATAACATCTTTGCCAGCAGCCCTTAATTCCCTTGCCTTTTGAGATACAGCGATGGTTGGGGATGGCTTAATTTTGTTTAAACTATTTGATATTATGCTCATTGAAATAACTTAATATATAATTAATTTGTTACATTTATGCAAAACACTTATCAAGATTTAATTACAGATATTCAAAGCAAAAGTTCAAGTATTAGTGGAAAGCTGGAAGGTGGTAAAAAATTTAAAATCAAATCTGATTTTAAGCCAGCTGGTGATCAACCAGAAGCGATCAAAAAACTGGTTAAAAGTGCAAAAAAAGGCGAATTTAACCAGGTTCTGCTTGGAGTAACTGGTTCAGGAAAAACATTTACTATGGCAAAAGTCATTGAGGAAACCAATAGACCAGCTCTAATACTAGCTCCAAATAAAACTTTAGCAGCTCAGCTCTATGGAGAGATGAAGGGATTTTTTCCAGACAATGCAGTTGAATATTTTGTATCTTACTACGACTACTACACTCCAGAGGCTTATGTACCAAGATCAGACACATACATAGAGAAAGAGGCATCCATAAATGAACAAATAGACAGAATGAGACACTCAGCTACTAGATCATTATTAGAGAGGGATGACGTATTAATTGTTGCAAGTGTTTCATGCATCTATGGATTGGGTTCTGTCGAGGCATATAGTAAGATGACTTTAACACTTCAAAAGAACAATGATTATAATAGAGAGCAAATAATAAAATCTTTGGTAAGTCTTCAATATAAAAGAAATGATCAAAACTTTTATAGAGGAACATTTAGGGCAAGAGGTGAATATTTAGAAATATTCCCCTCTCATTTAGAAGACAGGGCATGGAGACTTAGTTTATTTGGAGATAAGTTAGATAAGATTGAAGAGTTTGATCCTTTAACTGGAGATATGGTTAGAGAATTAAATTTTGTTAAAGTCTACGCAAATAGTCACTATATCACTCCAAAACCTACCATAGAACAAGCGGTAATAAATATTAGAAAAGAATTAGAGGTAACATTAAAAAAACATAAAGCTGAAAATAAATTACTTGAGGCACAAAGACTAGAAGAAAGAACTAAATTTGATTTAGAAATGATTGAAGCAACTGGCTCTTGTGCGGGTATTGAAAATTATTCAAGATTTCTTTCAGGAAGAAAACCAGGAGAACCACCTCCTACTCTATTTGAATATTTTCCAGATAATACATTAATATTTGTTGATGAATGTCATGTTACCGTTCCTCAGCTGAATGGTATGTTTAAAGGTGATAGATCTAGAAAAAGTACGTTAGCTGAATTTGGTTTTAGATTACCCTCTTGTATGGATAATAGACCTCTTAAATTTGAGGAATGGGACATGATGAGAACACAAACTGTCTTTGTATCTGCTACACCAGGTCCATGGGAGCTAGAGCAAACTAAAGGCAAATATATTGATCAGGTGATTAGACCTACTGGACTAATTGATCCACCAGTTGAAGTAAGACCTGCAAAAAACCAGGTAGACGATTTAATGCATGAATGTAAAACAACTATTGAAAATAATCACAGGGTTTTAGTTACGACTTTAACAAAAAAAATGGCAGAGGATTTAACGGAATATCTGCATGAAAATGGCATTAAAGTTAGGTATCTTCATTCTGATATTGATACTCTTGAAAGGATAGAAATCATGAGAGATCTTAGATTGGGAGTGTTTGATGTTTTGGTGGGAATTAATCTTTTAAGAGAAGGGCTTGATATTCCTGAATGTGCGTTAGTTGGCATATTAGATGCCGATAAAGAGGGTTTTTTGAGATCTGAAACATCGCTTATTCAGACTATTGGAAGAGCTGCGAGAAATTTAGATGGAAAAGTTATTTTGTATGCAGATAAGGAAACTAAAAGTATTAAAAAAGCTATTAAAGAAACCGATAGAAGAAGAGGTATTCAACTAGATTACAATAAAAAACATAATATAAGTGCAGCAACTGTAAAAAAAGAAATAAGCGATGTATTAGAAAGTGTTTATGAGAAAGATTATGTAACTATAGGTACGGGTGCAAATGTAGGTGGAAATTTAAAAAAACACTTAAAAGCTTTGAACAAAAAAATGAAAGAATCTGCTACAAACTTAGAATTTGAGGAAGCAGCAAAAATTAGGGATGAAATAAGAAAACTTGAAAGTTCAGAATTAGAGATTACACTTAATCCAAAAGTTAAGCAGTATAATTTAAATAATAAAATTTATCCAAAAGGAAGGTCAACAATGGGCATGCCTGGTACGAGAGCTCAAAAAGGAAAAAAAAAATGGAAGCAAATAAAATAATTGTTACAGGTGGTGCTACGAGAATTGGTGCAGCCATTGCAAAAAAACTATCAGGTCCAAATATTGAAATGGTAATTCATTATAATAAATCTAAGAATAAAGCTGAAATATTAAAAAAACAATTGATCAAGAATGGTACCAAAGTTTATTTAATAAAAGGTGATTTAAGTAAAGAAAAAGATTTAAATAAAATTGTAAGATTTGCAAAATTAAAATTAAAGTTTTTTAACTGCCTTATTAATAATGCATCTTTATTTGAAAATGATAAATTAGAAAATTTTTCAACGGATAGCTGGGGTAAACATTTAAGAACAAATTTAAGAACACCCGCGTTATTATCAAAAGAATTTGCAAAAAATATAAGAGGAAAAAATAATAATATTATTAATATTATTGATCAAAGAGTTTTTAAGCTTACACCTTTTTTTTTCTCATATACAATCAGTAAGACAGGTCTTTATACACTTACAAAAACTAGTGCAATGAGTTTAGCACCAAAAATTAGAGTAAATGGAATTGCTCCTGGCCCCACAATTAAAAATAAAAGACAATCTGAAAAACATTTTAAAAAACAATTCATGGCTACTCCTCTCAAAAAACAGGTTAATGTAAATGAAATTTGTAATGCAGTTGATTTTTTCATAAAAAATACTTCTATTACAGGACAGGTGCTGGCCATTGATAGTGGTCAAAATTTAAACTGGCAAACACCAGATATAATGAATGGAAAAGAATGAAAAAAAATAATCTTAAATTAATTAGAATAAATAAAAAGAAAAATTTATTTAATTATGAAAAGAAAGTTTTAATTAAAGAGCTAGTTTTAGATTTAAAGCTTGGATATTATGAATTCGAAAAAGAGAGTGCTCAAAAAGTTAAATTTAATGTTGAAGTAAATTATGAAGATAAACAACCATCTAATGACAAAGATTTAAAATCGATCGTTAATTATGCTAAAATAGTAAAACTAATTAAAAAGCTAATAAAAAATAAACACTATAATTTCCTTGAAACCTTGGCTGAAGATGTATTCGATGAACTATTCAAAGATAGAAGAATTGATAAAATTAGCCTTAAAATTGAAAAACTTGAAATCATGAAAGATTGTTCATCTGTTGGTATTCAAATTTCTAAAAAAAGAAGCCATGATAAGTTCTGAAATAGGTAAAGATGTAATTAAAAAAGAGCTACCCTTAATACCTAAATTGCCTGGTGTTTATAGGATGCTCAATAATAAAGATATAATTTTATATGTTGGTAAGGCTAAAAATCTTCCTAATCGTCTTAAAAGTTATGTATCTGAAAAAAATCACATCATTAGAACTGAGAGAATGTTATCTCAGACTAAAAAGATTGAGATTACAACCACCTCGAATGAAAGCGAGGCTTTACTGTTAGAAGCAAACCTAATTAAAAAATATAAACCTAAATTTAATATATTACTTCGAGATGATAAGTCGTTTCCCTTTATATATATTGGAAACAAAGATAAGTGGCCTCAAATCAGAAAGCACAGAGGTAAAAAAAATAAAGATGGATTTTACTTTGGTCCATTTGCATCTGCTGGATCTGCGAATTGGACAATCAAAATGATACAAAAAATTTTTCATTTAAGAGTATGTGATGATACTGTTTTTAAAAATAGAGAAAGACCATGCATATTGTATCAAATTAAAAGATGTTCTGGTCCATGTGTTGGCAATATAAATGAAAATGATTATAAAAAAACTGTTGATAATGCTATAGAGTTTGTTTCTGGCAAATCTAGAAAGATACAAAAGAATCTTTCAAAACAAATGGAGGATGCTAGTAGCGAATTAGATTTTGAAAAAGCAGCAATATTAAGAGATAGAATAAAATCTTTAAATATTATTCAATCATCACAAAGAATAAATGAAGCGAACTTAATAGAAGCAGATGTAATAGCTGGGTATAAAGAGTCAGGCAAAACATGTATTCAAGTATTTTTTTATAGATCAAAACAAAATTGGGGAAATCAAGCTTTCTTTCCAAAGCATGATCCAGATGAAAAACTTAATAATGTTGTAAATTCATTTATTACACAATTTTATGAAAACAAAAGTGTTCCGAAATCTATAATTCTAAGTGAAGATATTAAAGAAAGATTGTTAATAGAAAAAGCGCTATCTAAAAAAGAAAATAAACAAGTAAATATTTCAATTGCAAAAAAAGGATCTAAATTAAAAGTAATTAATCAAGCAGTTAAAAATGCAAAAAATAGTTTGAATAGAAAAATTTATGAAAGCCAAAATAATAAGGAGCTATTTGATAAAGTTGCTGAAAAATTTAATTTAGAACCCAATTTAAATTTGATTGAAGTTTATGATAATAGTCATATACAAGGTTCAAATAGTGTTGGTGCCTTAATTACATATGGAGACGAAGGTTTCATTAAAAAAAGATATCGAAAATTCAATATTAAAATAAAAAAAAATGAGCAGGATGACTACGGTATGATGAGAGAAGTTTTAAACAGAAGATTTAAAAGAGCAGTAGAAGAAAAATCAAATTATCTTTCCTTTCCAGATTTAGTTCTTATAGACGGTGGTAAGGGGCAATATTCTGTAGCTAGAGAAACAATGAATGAGTTAGGTCTTCATGACATTCCCATGATAGCAATAGCAAAAGGAAAGATGAGAAATAGTGGAAATGAAACTTTTTTTCACAATGGAAAAGAATTTAAATTTTCAAGAAATGACCCTACTCTATTTTTTCTCCAAAGATTAAGGGATGAATCTCATAGATTCGCAATAAGTGCACACAGGGCCAAAAGAAAGAAAGGAATAAGCAAATCACTTTTAGATCAAATAGATGGGATTGGATCTGTAAGAAAAAGAGCATTATTAAATCATTTTGGATCTGCTAGAGCGGTTGAATCCGCAAGTTTAGATGAAATAAAGTCCGTAAATGGAGTTGAGGAAATAGTCGCAAAAAAAATATATAACTATTTTCACGAATGAAAATTAAAATCCCAAATTATTTAACTATAGGAAGAATAATTATCGTTCCCATTTTTGTATTTGCTTACTACTTGCCAGGTTTTTACGGAGATGTCATTCCATTTGCTTTATTTCTAATAGCATCTTTCACTGATTTTTTAGATGGTCTTTTGGCTAGAATGTACAAAGAAGAATCTAAACTTGGAGAGCTTCTTGATCCCATAGCTGATAAAATAATTGTTGCAACTGCCCTAATATTGTTAGTAATGGATGGAACAATTAAAAATTATGAAGTAATTGCTGCAATAATTATTTTAACAAGAGAAATTTTAATTTCAGGATTAAGAGAATTTTTAGCCAAAGGCAAAATTAAACTTCCAGTATCAAATCTAGCAAAATTAAAAACTTTTCTACAGATGTTTTCAATATCTATTTTATTAACTGGCGAAACAGGAAATAAAATTTTAAATTTTCAAGATTATAACGCGCAAACAATCGGAATTATTTTACTGTGGTTTTCTGCGTTTTTAACACTTTACACTGGTTATGAATACTTAAGAAAAGGCATTGATCATGCAATATCAGAAGATAACAAAAATTAAGCTGCTTTTTTTGGTCTAACTGTTTTTTGATAACTTTCAGATAAATCTATAATTGTATTACAAACTTGAAATTTATTTTCTAAAATTGAAGCAACAGGAGTAATTTCTGCTGCAGTACCTGTTAAAAAACAACCCACAAAATTAGGTAATTCATTAGGTAAAATTTTTCTTTCGTATACTTTTATATTTTTAGATTTTGCAATCTCAATTACTGTTCTTCTAGTAATGCCATCTAAAAATGAGTCCGGTATTGGTGTATGTAAATTACCATCCTTGTCCTTAAAAAAAATGTTGGCACTTGTTGACTCAGCAACATTACCTTCATGATCCAACATCAGAGCCTCAGAATAACCTTTTTTTTCTGCTTCATGTTTTGATAATGTACATATCATATATAAACCTGCAGCTTTACTTTTCCATGGAATAGTATCTGGTGCTGGCCTCTTCCATCTTGAGACATCTAATCTAATTCCATCTAATTTTAATTTAGGATCAAAATAATCTCCCCATTCCCACGTTGCAATGGCAACGTTAATTCTTGTATTCTGAGCTGAGACACCCATCATCTCACTACCTCTCCAAGCAAAAGGTCTTACATATCCATTTAGTACATTTTGAACCGAAACAATTTTTTTTGTTGATTGATTTATTTCTTCTTTTGAATAAGGGATTTCCATATCCATTAACTCAGCCGACTGAAAAAGTCTATCTGTATGCTCCTCAAGCTTAAAAATTTGACCTTCGTATACTCTTAAGCCCTCAAATACTAAGCTAGCGTAGTGCAAACCATGGCTAATTACATGGAGTTTTGCATCCTGCCATTCAACAAGCTCATTGTTGTACCAGATTTTTCCGTCTCTTTTATCAAATGGTATCATTAGATTTTTTTTACAAAAAAATATCTTTGTATATATAATATGTCAATATAACTTACCAATAATGAGTGAACTTTTATACCTAAAAGATGTACATGTTAAGGAATTCATAGAGAGGCTATTTGTTGCATATAGAGAATCTTTTTCAGATCCAAAAAAAACACTTGATAATTTGTCTTTAGGTACTGCCCACCACAAAGTAATGCACTTAATTTCTCTCTATAGCGGAATAACTATATCAGATTTGCTTAAAAAGCTAAAAATAACTAAACAGAGTCTAAATCGAGTTCTAAAAGATTTAAATAAGAATAAATATATAATTTTTAAAAAAGATCATAAAGATACAAGAGTTAAACATATTTTTTTGACTGACAGAGGTGATGAAATTTATCAAAAGATTTTTGAGATTCAAAAAAAAAGAATCTATAAAGTTTTGTTAAATTCGACTTCAGAAGAAGTAGCATATTTTAATAAAATAATAAAAAAACTAATTAATGAAAAAATATAAAGCTCATATTTTAGTTGTAGATGATGACGATAGAATAAGAGAACTTCTTAAGGAATATTTAACTGAGGAAAATTATTTAATCTCAACTTCAAATAATGCTGAAAATGCGAAGCAAAAAATTGAAATGATTAAATTTGATATTATTATACTTGATATAATGATGCCTGGTCAAAGTGGGTTAGATTTAACTCATAGCTTAAGAGAAAAAATTAATACCCCAATAATACTGTTAACAGCTATGGGTGAACCAAATGAGCGTATTGAGGGATTAGAAAAAGGCGCAGATGATTATCTTGCAAAACCATTTGAACCAAAAGAATTAGTCTTAAGAATACAGAATATTCTTAAAAAAACAGAAGGTAAAATTCAAGTTAATGAAATTGAATTCAATGAAATTAATATTAACTTAAAAAAGTTAGTTATAACTAAAAAAAATAATTCTCATAAAATAAACAACACAGAAAAAATTATTTTGGAAAAAATGATTAATTCACCTGGCCAAACTTTTTCTAGAGAGCAAATTGGAAAACTTATTAAAATTGATAAAGAAAGATCCATTGATGTAATAATAACAAGACTAAGAAAAAAAATAGAAGATGATCCTAAAAATCCTAAATATCTGCAAACTATAAGAGGAGCAGGTTATGTGCTTTGGATGGAATAAATGTTAAAAAATATTTTACCTAAACGTCTCTTTTATAGGGGACTCCTTATTGTTGCAGCTCCAGTAATTATTATGCAATTGACAATTTCAATAGTTTTTTTTGATAGTCTCTGGATAAAAACTAACAATGGAATGACAAAAGCATTGGTTGGTGAAGTTAATACATTTCTCAAAGCATATCAAAAAGAGGAGTATGAAAGAGATTCCCTAATAAACCTTTTTCAAAAATACTTAGATTTTAGTATTTCGTATGAAGATACAAAAGTTTTACCAAAAGAAGTTCCAGAAAAATGGTATAGTCCTATTGATAGGAGTCTTAGAAGAGAGCTTAAAGCCAAAGAATTAATTTATTGGTTTGATACTAGATCATACAAAAATATAATAGATTTAAAAATAAAATTTTCAGACGGATATTTCCAATTTTATATTCCAAAAGATAGGGTCACTAGTAGCTCTGCAAGATTATTTGCTTTATGGATTACTCTCCCTGCAATACTTGTAATTGCTATAGCAATAGTATTTCTTAAAAATCAAACTAGGCCGATTATTAAATTAGCTAAAGCATCTGAAAAATTTGGCAGAGGTGAAAATATTGACGACTTTAAGCCCTCGGGAGCCCTTGAAATAAGGATGGCAGGTGATGAATTTGATAAAATGAGGAAGAGAATTAAAAGACATCTAAATCAAAGATCTGAAATGCTATCAGGCATTAGCCATGACCTCCGAACTCCACTTACTAGAATTAAACTTCAACTTTCTATGATTAAAGACAAAAGTATTTCTGAAAAAATGTCTCAAGATGTAATTGAAATGGAAAAAATGTTAAATGAATATCTTCAATTTGCAAGTTCAAGCTCTATTGAAAAAACAGAAACATTTAATTTTTCAGAGTTACTGACTTTAACAATTGATAAATATGAAAATGAAAATATTTCTACCGAAATACAGGATATGATTTATTTTGATGGAAGAAAAAGTTTAATTCAAAGATGCTTAAATAATGTAATAGATAACGCAATTAAATTTGGTAAATTAATAAACATATCTCTAAAAAAAAGACAAAAATAATATTTATATTAAAATTGATGATGATGGCCCAGGAATTGATGAAAAGGAACTAGAAAATGTTTTCAAACCTTTTTATAAAATTGATAAAGGAAGGGATATTTCTAAATCAAGTGTTGGTTTAGGATTATCTATCGCTTCAGATATAATTAAATCTCATGGTGGTAAAATTAATCTTACAAGATCTTCTTCCAATGGTCTAAGTGTAGTGATTATCTTACCTTTTTAGATTTTTTCTTTTTTTTTGTTGAAGTAAGTTTTTTTTCTAAATTTTCGATTCTTTTTTCTAAAACCTCTACTTCTTCTTTTGTTGTTAGATGCATTTTAAATACTATTTCATCCCTCTTCGTTTTCAAAATGTTCATTATTTCAGAATTTAGATCTTTATAACTAATGATGCCTTGCTCAATTACTTTTGTAAGCTTATCAAATATAAATTTAGACTTTGTCATATAATTTAAAATAATTAGTATAATATATAAGATAAAAAAAATAATGTTTATTAACAATTTTGACCCAGTTGCTTTTGAGTTATTTAGCTTCCAAATAAGATGGTATTCACTCTCGTATATTTTTGGAATATTGTTAGGTTGGATTTACTGCAAAAAAATTATTAATGATAAGATATTTGAAAAAATATTTGATGACCTTATTGGTGTAATTATAATTGGAATTATTTTAGGTGGAAGATTGGGATATGTTGTGCTCTATAATCCAATTTACTATTTTAATAATCCAATAGAAATATTTATGTTTTGGAATGGTGGAATGTCTTTCCACGGAGGTTTGTTAGGAGTAATTATTGCTTCGATAATTTTTGGAAAAAAAAATAGTCAAAATCCTTTAAAATTTTTAGATTTGATCTCCATTGCAGCACCTATTGGAATTTTCTTTGGAAGGATTGCAAATTTTATAAATTCCGAACTATATGGTCGTGTAACTGATGTACCTTGGTCTGTGATTTTTATTAAAGTCGATCAATTATCAAGACATCCATCGCAATTATACGAGGCATTTTTTGAAGGTATATTATTATTTTTAATTTTAAATTATTTTTTGAGAAAAAATTTTCTTTTAAATCCGGGTTTGATATCATCTCTTTTTCTCATTTTTTATTCAATTTTCAGATTTTTTATAGAATTTTTCAGACAACCAGATGAACACATTGGATTTATTTTCTTAGGTTTTAGCTTAGGACAGTTGATAAGTATTGTGTTCTGTGTAGCAGGATTATTTTTATTTTTAAAAACAAAAAATGTCGCTAAATAATAAAAACATAGTTCCCTTTGATAAGTTTATGTCTGATATGCTTTATGATGTAAAAAAAGGATATTATATGAAGACAAATCCATTTGGTAAAAGTGGGGATTTCATTACAGCTCCAAATCTTTCTGTAATGTTTTCAGAAATGATTGCAATATGGTGTATATCTTTTTTAAAAAATAAAGGAGATAAAAAAAAAATAAACATAATTGAATTAGGGGCTGGTAATGGTGAAATGACTTTCCAAATTATAAATATTTTTAAAAAATTACGTATTAAGGCTAGTTTTTATATTGTGGAAAAAAGTGATCATTTAGTAAAAATACAAAAAAAAAAATTATCCTCGTGTAATGTAAAATGGCTTAAATCAGTATCAAATATAATGACAAAAAATAATATTTTTTTGGCAAATGAGTTATTCGATGCGCTACCTGTAAAGCAATTTGTAAAAAAAAAAAATTCTTGGTTTGAGATATACGTAAAGAAGAATTTTGATGGAAAATTTAATTATACAAAAATTGAAAAGAATATTGAGGAAATAGAGAAAAAATTTAAAATTAATTTAAGTAAGAACCAAAAATTTATAGAATTCTCAGTGGACTCATATAATTTAATTTCAAATCTTGCAAAAAAAATTAAAAATTCTAAGAGTTGTTTATTGATAATTGACTATGGAGCAACTCAAAAAAAAATGTTAAACTCAATTCAAGCTGTTTACAAGCATAATTATATAAATGTCTTTGATAAACCTTATTTATCTGATATTTCTTATTGTCCAAATTTTTATTTATTAAAGAAAATTGTAGAAAGAAACAATCTTTTTGTTAATGGAATAACCACACAAAGAGAATTTTTAGAAAAACTAGGTATTACAAAAAGAGCTGAAATACTATCCAAAAATTTACCATTTACTGAAAAAGCAAATATTTATTATAGATTGAAAAGATTAATTGATGAAAAATATATGGGGCAATTATTTAAAGTTATGTTTATCACGAAAAAAAAGAGCTCTTTTAATTTAGGATTTTAAAATGATTAAAAGTAAAAAACTGCTTAAGTTTAATGAAATAAGTCATGGTTTTTTTGGTAGAAATGGAGGTTTCTCAACAGGAATTTATAAAAGTTTAAATTGTGGGATTGGGTCAGGAGATAGCAAAAATATAGTTAGAAAAAATTTAAATTTGGTGTGTAAAAAAATTAAATGTAATAAGAATAAATTGATTTTAATGAATCAAACACATAGCGATAATTTTAAATTTGTAGGCTCATTAAAAAAAACAAGAGGAAAAAAAATAAATAGCGATGCATTAGTTACAAATATGAAAGGTATATGTTTAGGAGTTTTGACTGCAGATTGTGCACCAGTGCTAATTTATGACAAAAATATTAAAATGATTAGCGTTATTCACGCTGGCTGGAAAGGTGCTTTAAATGGGATAATCAAAAAAGTAATTTTTTATTTCAAAAAAAAAGGTAGTAATTTTAAGAATATAAATGCAGTGATTGGCCCTTGCATATCAAAAAATAATTATGAAGTTAAGGAGGATTTTGTAACTAAATTCATAAAAAAAGATAAAAAAAATAGAAAATTTTTTTCTAAGAAAAATTATAAAACATATTTTAGCCTTAATAGTTATATAAAATATGAGATTATAAGACTAGGAATTAAAAATATTGAAATTATTAATAGAGATACTTACAACTCAAAAAATAATTTTTTTAGTGCTAGAAAATCAATTAAAAATAAAGTAAATGATTACGGTAGAAATATTTCTGTAATAATGATTAATTAATATCTTCAAATGAAACTACTAACAGGAAATAGTAATAAAAATTTAAGTATCAAGATTTCCAAATATTTAAAGAGTAAACTTGTAAACTCAAATGTAAAGAGATTTGCAGATGGAGAAATTTATATTGAAATAAACGAAAATATTAGAGGTAATAGTATTTTCATCATCCAATCTGTTTCTTCACCGGCAAATGATAATTTAATGGAATTGTTGATTTGTATTGATGCATTAAAAAGATCTTCTGCAAAAAATATTACTGCTGTAATACCCTATTTTGGTTATGCAAGACAAGATAGAAAAGTAGTTCCCAGAACATCAATTTCAGCAAAGCTTGTTTCAAACCTTATAACAAAAGCTGGAGCAGATAGAGTAGTAACAGTAGATTTGCATGCTGGTCAGATTCAAGGTTTCTTTGATATACCTGTTGACAACTTATTTTCTACTCCAATATTTGCAAGACATATTAAAAAAAATCTTAAAGGAAAAAGTATGATATGTGTTGCACCAGATGTTGGTGGAACCCAAAGAGCTAGAGCTCTTGGAAAAATTTTAGATATTGGTCTTGCAATTGTAGATAAAAGAAGACCGGCCCCAGGTAAATCTCAAGTAATGAATATTATTGGTAATGTAAAAAATAAAACATGTATACTAGTAGATGATATAATAGATTCAGGGGGAACAATTGTTAATGCGGCAAGTGAATTGATGGCAAAAGGTGCTAAAGAAGTTCACGTCTATGTTTCACACGGTGTACTAAGTGGATCAGCAATAGATAAAATTAAAAAATCAAAAATTAAAAAATTAGTTATTACCGATACTATTGATAATCACGAAAAAATAAAAAAAGTAAGAAATATTGAAGTTTTATCCATATCAGGACTTATGGGAGAAGCAATTAAACGTATATCCAATTCAACTTCAGTTTCAGATTTATTCAAATAATTTGCTTGAGTTATTAAATAACATAGGTTAAAAAATCCGCTTTTATGAATTCTATAGAACTGTCAATAAGAAACACAAAAACTAAAGGTGAACTCAATCTGTTAAGGTCAAATGGTAATGTTCCTGGGGTAGTTTACGGTGGCTCAGAGGAGAACAAAAAAGTTGCTGTCAGTAAAAAATTATTAAAGAGCTTAATTGAAAAAGAAAATTTTTTATCAAATATATTAAGTGCAAATATAGATGGAAAATCTGAAAACGTTCTACCTAAAGAAATAAAATATAATACTCTATCAGATGAACCAATTCACATTGATTTCTTAAGAATTGTAAAAGGAGCTAGTGTTATACTAGAGATACCAGTAAAATTTATTAATCATGAAAAATCTCCAGGACTTAAAAGAGGTGGTGTACTAAACATAGTTCGAAGAAAAGTGGAACTGAAATGTCTTGCGGAAAATATTCCTGGTGAACTTGTCGTCGATCTTGAAAATGTAGATATTGGAGAAAGTTTCAAGATCTCATCAATTAAACTGCCAGAGAGAGTTACACCAACAATTCAGGGAAGAGATTTTGTGATAGCAACACTTGCGGCACCGACAGTTATAAAAGAGCCTGAGAAGCCAGCAGAGGCAACTGATGAAGCTAAAGAGGGCGAGGAAACGGCTCAAGAGGCAGAGGCTAAGTCAAGTGAAGGTGATAAAAAAGATACAGACAAAAAAGAAAATGAGGAAAAAAAATCTCCTCAGGAAAAAAAATAATTCAACATAGTGATAATAGTTTTTTAGATATGCTTCTTTTTGTAGGACTTGGTAATCCTAGTCCAGATAATGAAAATAATAGACACAATATAGGCTTCAAAATTATTGATGCAATAAATCAAAAATATAGTTTATCCAAACAAAAACCTAAGTTTAAAGGACTTCTTACAACTGGAAAAATTGGAGATGAAAAAGTTTTTGCAATAAAACCATTAACTTTTATGAATAACTCTGGAATTTGTATAAGAGAATTAATAGAATATTTTAAAATAGATCCGGAAGATGTAATTGTTTTTCACGATGATCTAGACATTAACTTTGGAAAAATTAAAACTAAATTTGGAGGATCTAGCGCAGGACATAACGGAATAGAGTCGTTAGATAAATTTATAGGAAAAGACTACTCCAGAGTAAGAATTGGTATTGGAAAACCTAATGGTAAATCTCAGGTTGTTGATCATGTTCTAAAAGATTTTGATGATGAGGAAAAAATAGAATTAGAAAATATTACTAAAAATATTACTGACTCAATTGCAATTTTAATTGAAAAAAAATTAGATCTTTTCTCAAGCACTGTAAATAATAACTAATGAGTTTTAAATGTGGGATTGTTGGTTTGCCCAATGTAGGGAAGTCAACTTTATTTAATGCTTTAACTAATTCAAATAAAGCACAAGCTGCTAATTTTCCGTTTTGTACAATTGATCCTAATATTGGAATTGTATCTGTTCCTGACGAAAGACTTGATACATTGAATAAAATTTCAAATTCTAAAAAAAAAATTAATACAACAATTTCATTTGTTGATATTGCTGGATTGGTTAAAGGTGCTTCAAAAGGAGAGGGTTTGGGCAATAAATTTTTATCACATATTCGAGAAGTAGATGCAGTAATTCACTTAATTAGATGCTTTGACTCTGATGATATTCAAAATGTTAATTTATCAGTAGATCCAATTAGAGACCTTGAGATTATTGAAACGGAAATGATGATTGCTGATATGGAATCTATCAATAAAAGACTTGAAAAAAATAATAAAAAAAATCTCGAGGAGGATCAGGTTAATCTCTTAGAAATGGTCCTTGATTATATTAATAATAATAAAAATATGTATGAATTGAATAAAATTTTCACAAAAAAACAATTAAAATTGTCAGGATTGCTATCGGTAAAACCGAAAATTTATGTTTGTAACGTAGATGAAAAAAGTATTGTGGATGGAAATAATTATACAAAAAAATTTATCGAGAAATTCGGAATAGATAACACATTAATCGTTTCAGCTGATATAGAAAATCAAATAAATTCCTTTGATGAAAATGAAAAAAATAAATACATGAAAATGATTGGACTAGAAAATACTGGATTAGGATTATTAATAAAAAAAGGTTACAGTATTCTAGAATTAGATACATTTTTTACGTCTGGGCCTGAGGAAACAAGAGCTTGGACAATTAAAAAAGATTGCTTAGCTCCAGAGGCTGCAGGAGAAATACATACAGATTTTGAAAAAGGATTTATTAGGGCAGAAACTATATCTTATGAAGACTTTGTATCGAATAATGGATGGGTTAATTCAAAAACCAACGGAAAAATGAGATTAGAAGGGAAAGACTATATAGTCAAAGATGGAGATGTTTTAAACTTTAGGTTCAATACGTGACCAAATTCTTTTCATTGAAAAGTAAACAAGAATTGACAAAATAATTAAGTACACAATAACCTTAAAGCCTATTCTATGTCTTGTTTCTAAATGTGGTTCAGCAGCCCATGTTAAAAAAGTCACAACATCTTTTGACATTTGATCTATAGTTGCTTCTGTCCCATCGTTATATTCTACTATTCCATCATCTAAAGGATTTGCCATTTTAATCTTATTGCCGTACATATATTTATTATAATAAACACCGTCATCTAACTCTATATTTGCAGGTGGTTCTTCATAACCATTTAATACTGAATAAAGATAATTTGCTCCTCCACCTCTAGCTTTAACTAACACAGACATATCAGGTGGATAAGCACCACCGTTTGCTGATTTGGCCTCATTATCATTTAAATATGGATTTACAAATTTATCTGAGAGTTTTCCTGGTCTTTCAAACATTTCACCATATTCATCTGGTCCATCAACAACTATAAAGCTTGCAGCTATTGCTTTTGCTTCCTCTAGTGAGAACTCAGGTCCACCTTCTTGAGCTAAATTTCTATAACTTAAATGTTTCATTGAATGACAAGAAGCACATACTTCGGTATATACTTGATAACCTCTCTGTAACGAACCTCTATCAAAAGTTCCAAATAACCCATTAAAACTCCAATCCACTTTTAACAAGTCAATTTTTTCTGCTGATAAAGCCAAATTACTGTTTAATATTAATATGAAAGTGAAAATAATAGATTTAATTTTTTTCATCTATTTATAAATTGTTTTTCTCAGACTTATGTTTAGCAGCGCTCATCGCTACACTCCCTCCTAAGACTGGTTCTGTAAGACTCAAAGGTAATGGTAAGGTTCTCTCTTTTTTTCCTAGCAACGGTAATATAATTAAAAAATGAGCAAAATAATACGCCGTGGCTACTCTAGCTACTAATAGATAAAGACCTTCTGCAGGCATCGCACCAACGTATCCTAATATAAGAACGTCTAATACAAGGATCCAATAAAATTGACGGTAAAGAGGTCTAAAAACTGCTGATCTTATTTTTGATGTATCTAACCATGGTAAAATTGCTAAAACACCTATTGCCGCAAACATTGCAATTACACCCATAAGTTTATCTGGAACAGATCTTAAAATTGCATAAAAAGGCAATAAATACCATTCTGGAACTATATGTGTTGGCGTAACTAAAGGATCAGCTTCAATATAATTATCTGCATGACCTAATATATTAGGAGAATAAAATACAAAAAAAGCAAATACGATCATAAATAATAATAGTGCAAATAAATCTTTCACAACAATATATGGATGAAATGGCACTGTATCTTTAGATGGTTTTTGTAGATCAATTCCAATTGGATTATTATTACCTGGTACATGAAGAGCCCATATATGAAGCACAACTAGTCCTAAAATTAAGAAAGGAATTAAGTAATGTAGTGCAAAAAATCTTGTAAGAGTTGGATTGTCAACTGAGTAACCTCCCCACAACCATGTTACTACACTTTCTCCAACAAATGGTATCGCACTAAATAAGTTTGTAATAACTGTAGCCCCCCAAAAACTCATTTGTCCCCAAGGCAGAACATATCCCATAAATGCAGCTGCCATCATAAGTACATAAATTATAATTCCTAAAATCCAGATAATTTCTCTCGGAGATTTGTAAGAACCATAGAATAAAGATCTAAATATATGAATATAAACAGCTAAAAAAAACATTGAAGCGCCATTGGCATGAACATATCTTAGCAACCAACCATAATTAACATCTCTCATTATATGTTCAACACTTGCAAATGCTAAATCAGCATGTGCAATATAATGCATAGCAAGAACTAACCCAGTTATAATCTGAGTAATCAAACAGAAAGTAAGAATTCCACCAAATGTCCACCAATAGTTTAAATTTTTTGGTGTTGGATAATCAGTTAGGTGTTTACCTAAAGTTAATAAAGGTAATCTATCGTTAAACCATTTACCAAATTTAGAACTGGGTGTGTAGTCGTGATCGCTCATTAAATTATCCTATTTTAATTGTTTTAGAATTGATAAATTCATATTTGGGGACTTCCATGTTAGTTGGGGCAGGCCCTTTTCTGATTCTTCCAGACGTATCATAATGTGAACCATGACATGGACAAAACCATCCATCATAATCACCTTTGTCATTTAAAGGTACACATCCTAAATGAGTACAAATTCCAAGCATAACTAACCATTCAGGATTTGCAGCTCTGTCCTCATCTTTTTCAGGATGTTTTAATTCATTAATGTCAACTGATCTAGCTTTATCAATTTCTTCTTGTGTTCTTCTTTTAATAAAAACGGGTTTCCCTCTCCATAAAACTGTTATTGATTTACCTGGCTCTACAGAGCTAATATCTACTTCAGTGCTGGCTAGTGCCTTTACAGATGCATCAGGATTCATTTGATCCACTAAAGGCCAAACAACTCCAGCTACTCCAACTGCACCAACCGCATATGAGGCTGTTACAACAAAATCTCTTCTGTTAACTTTCGTTTCTTTTTCAGACATTATTATGTAATAATTTTTTAAGTAATATATGATTTCTTATAATATAATAGATATTTTTCTATGGAAAGAATGACACACAACAAGGCCTCCAGACCACCAATAATAGCTCTATACCAGCCAGATATTCCTCAAAATACAGCCTCAATAATAAGAACTTGCTCATGTTTTGGTCTGAAAGTTGAGATAATTGAGCCATGTGGCTTTTCACTTGAGGATAAGAGGTTTAAGAGAGTAGTAATGGACTATTACAATAAAAAAATGATAAAAAATTACATGTCGTGGTCAAGTTTTATAAATTTTAAAACTAAAAGAAATCACAGAGTATTGCTTTTAACAACTAAATCTAGAAAAAGCTTTTTAAAATTTAAATTTAAATCTGGAGATACTCTTCTATTTGGTAGAGAAAGCGCAGGAGCACCTAAAGAAGTTCACACACAAGTAAATGATAGATTAACTATACCTATAAAAAAGAATAAAAGATCATTAAATTTATCATCATCAGTTTCAATGGTTGTTTGTGAAAGCTTAAGACAAATTAAACTTATTTAATGGAAAATATAATTAAAAAAAAATTAGCTAGAAACTGGTTTTCACTCTTACAAGATATTATTTGTTTAGAAGTTGAAAAAATTGAAAAAAAAAACTCTAAATTCATAGTTAATAGATGGAATAAAAATCAAAAAAAAGATGAGGGAGGTGGAGAATACAGAATTTTAAAGGATGGTAAAATTTTTGACAAAATTGGAGTAAATTTTTCTGAAGTCTATGGAAAATTCAGTAACAATTTTAGAGGTAAAATTCCTGGAACCAGCAAAAGTGCAAAATATTGGGCATCTGGAATATCGATTGTAATGCATTTAAGAAATCCTCATGTTCCAGCAATGCATTTTAATACTAGGTATATACAAACTGAAAAAGAATGGTTTGGTGGGGGAATGGATTTCACACCTTGCTTTAATGATAAATTAGAAAAAAAATGGATACATAATGAACTAAGAAAAATGTGCAATAGTCATAACAAAAAATATTACCAAAAATATAAAACTTGGTGTGATAAATATTTTTACTTATATCATAGAAAAGAAACGAGAGGTATAGGAGGAATTTTTTTTGATTATAAAAAAGATAATTGGAACAATGATTTTAAATTTGTAAGAGATGTAGGATTAACATTTCAACACATATTTAGGACAGTTATAAATAAAAAAGCTAATAAAAAATGGAGTATTAAAGATAAAGAAAAACAATTTCTTAAAAGAGGAAGGTATGTAGAATTTAATTTATTATACGATAGAGGAACTAGGTTTGGTTTAGACACTGGAGGAAATACTGAAGCGATTTTAATGTCTTTACCACCTTTAGCAAAGTGGAAGTAAATGGAAAAAGAACCTATAACATTATTTGGTCTTGAAAAGTTAAAGAAGGAATTAATTTTTTTAAAAGAAAAGAAAAGACCTGAGATAGTTTCAGCAATTGCCGAAGCAAGAAGTCACGGAGATTTGAAAGAAAATGCTGAATACCATGCTGCAAAAGAACAACAATCATATAATGAAGGAAGAATTGAAGAAATAAACGACACGATTGCGAGAGCGAACGTTATTGATGTAACAAAACTGAGTAATGATGGTAAAATAATATTTGGTGCAACTGTGTCATTAAAAAATTTAGATAATGATGAAAACGTGACATATAAAATAGTTGGAAAAGACGAGGCTGATTTAAAAGATGGCTTAATTTACTTTAAATCTCCAATAGGAAAAGGGTTAATCGGTAAAAATAAGTCAGATCTTTTAGAAATAAAAACTCCCTCAGGAATTAAGAACTTTGAAGTAATGGATGTTCAATATATTTAATTTTCCATTACTTTGTTAATTTGTTTTTTTGATATATTAAATTTATTATCAATCCAAATTTCCTCTATTTTTTTTAGTTTTATTCCAAGAGTTTTTCCCTCACTTATTTTATATTGTTTCATAAGATCACTTGCTTTAACAGGAAAAATAGGTGGTTCTTTTTTTTCATAATACTTCAGTAAAGATTTTAAGTTATTATAATTTTTTTTTTCTATAATTATTTGAAAATTTATAAGATCAATTAAACTATCTTTTCCATGAACATATAAAACTTTGTTTAAGCTTGGCTTTGAAAAAAAGTTGTTATTTTGCTTTGTTTTGAAGATTTCTTTTAAAAAATTAATTCTTTTTTTTTCTTTATTTGAAAATTTATATTTATAAAAAAAATATTCTGAGTTATCGGTATTATCAATTATTAGAAGTGCAATCACCAAGGTAAATTCCAAATTATTTAAAAATTCAAGTTTTTTTGAGTCAAGTTTTTTCAAAATATGAATATTTTTAAATTGTGGAAATATTAATTCTATTACTTCCAGGCAAAAATCATCTTTAAAGATATTAATAAATTTTTCTGATTTAATGATCTTTCTTAATTCATCTATTAATCTTTCAGACGATAAATTAAAAATTCCATTAATATTTTTTCTAATATTTTTTTTAATATCAATGCTATGTTTAGTTTTACTATAATTTAAAAAAAATCTTACATATCTTAAGATTCTTAAATAATCCTCTTTTATTCTCTCTTCTGCATCTCCTATAAATTTTATTTTACCATCCGTTAAATCTTTTATTCCTTCATGTGGATCAAATAAATTTCCATAAAAATCTGAGTAAATCGCATTAATTGTAAAATCTCTCCTTAATGAGTCATCAATCCAATCTTTAGTAAATGAAACCTCTGCATGTCTTCCATCTGATTTTATATCTTTCCTTAAAGACGTAATTTCAAATTTTTCATCATTAATTGAAGCTGTTATAGTTCCATGCTCAATACCAGTTTTAAAAAAATTAATTTTATGTTTGTTTAATATATCTATTAAGTCCTTGGGTGATAAATTTATTGCAAGGTCAATATCGTCTAATTTTTCATTATTAATCGATTTTCTAACACATCCTCCCACATAACGAATTTCACTTTCTTCCGAATAATTATTTATTATTTCAAATAACTTTTTAATGGATGATTTCCTACTCAATTGAATTAACAAATTATTCTGATTAGAAATGATATTTTTTTTTGAAAATAATTTGTTTAAAATACTTATCATAATTGGCTGGGGTGCTAGGATTCGAACCTAGGATGGCGGTACCAAAAACCGCTGCCTTACCACTTGGCTACACCCCAAAGTTAATTTTCATATAACACAAAAAATAAAAATTATATAGTTTTAGATATTACAGACCAATAACTTTTATATCGTTTTTTTATAAGCTTGTTTGCTTTCTTGGCGTCTTTATGAGATTTAAAGTATCCAACTATAGCAGACCCAGATCCTGTCATTCTTGAAAACTCCAAATCTGGCAAAGTATCAAAGAATATCTTTAATTTCCTTAATTTAGGATAGTATTTAAAAGCTATAGTTTCTAGATCATTTTTATAGTTAACTAGTTTTTTTAGATTGAAATAATTTTGTTTTCTCAAATTATATTCTGATTTTGTAAATTTTTTTAATCTAGAATATATGAATTTTGTTGAGCAGCCAAAATTTGGTTTACAAATTACAACATATAATAAAATTTTCTTATTTGTTTTTAAAACTTTAGAATTTTTTAATAAAATAAGATTTTTTCTTTGGCCACCAAGTTGAACATCTGAACCAATCTTATTTGCTATATTATTAAAATTATTTTTCAATTTTTTTTTCAATAAAAATTTCATCAAAGATGCTGCATTCATTGACCCACCACCTAATCCAGCACTATGAGGTATATTTTTTATCAACTTAATTTCAAGTTTCTTATTATTTAGGTAATTTTTACTATCTAAAAGTTCTAGTAAATTTTTAACTGTATTATTATTTTTTTTTATACCCTCAGAAAATTTTCCACTAAAGGTTATAGTGTGCCTCATTTTATTTGAATATCTAACAAGTATTTCATCATGAAGATTAACAAATGTTACAAGACTCTCGATTTGATGATAATTATTTTTTAAACGGCCAATCACGTTTAGGGATAAATTTACTTTCGCAAATGATTTTATCTTTGTAAATTTTGCTCTCTTAAGCATCTTCCAAACCAATTATCAACTTTTGTTTAATTTTATTTTTCATCTCTGCTTCTGTTTCTTCAAGTTTCAAGACACTTTTCCAAAAATATCGTGCCTCAATTTTTCTATTCAGTTTCCACAAAATATCTCCATAATGATCATTAACAATTGGATCGTCCGGCATTAGCAGGACTGCCTTTCTTAAAAATTTTTCAGCTTTGTTAAAATTGCCAGTCAGATAATATGCCCAACCAATTGAGTCTGTTATGTATGGATCATCCTTTTTTTTTTTATTTGCCTTCTCTAATAAAATAAATGCCTCTTTAATATTTATATTTCTTTCAAGCCAAGAGTAACCAAGATAGTTCATCACATAAGGATCGTTAGGATTTATATTTAATGAATTTAACAAATCATCATCTGCTTTTTTATAGTTTCCAATCCTCTCATAGCTACCTCCTCTTCTATATAGAATTTTTGCATATAAATTCGATTGATTATCTAACTCTTTTAATATCTCAGAATAATATTTAATTGAAATTTCGTATAATTTTGAATTTTTTGCAAAATTGGCTAAATCATATTTTAACTTAATATTTGGATTATTAATCTTATTAAATTTAGATTTTATAAATTCAAATGCTTTTTTTTCTCCTTCTTTATCACTAATAATATTAGCTTGTTGTTTTAAACCATACCAATAGTAACTTTCATTTTTTTCTTTAAATTTATTTATAATTTCTTTTGCTTCTTTAATTTTGTTAATTTCTAGATAATTGTCTAACAATAATGAAAGATTAAAATTAAACTTCGGGTTCATATAATGTGATAATTTTAAATAAAAATTAGACTCCATATAATATCCTTCGGATGAATATAAATTTGCAATCAAATATAAGAATTCACTGATAAGATGATTATGATTTTTGCAAGAAAATATTTTGGAGAAATCTTTATAATTTTCCTCTAGTATCCATTGCTTAGTTTGTGCTGTAATAAGATTACTGTTTAAAAAGTTTACTTTTAGTACATGTTTTTTTGCTAATTCGAATTTTCCATTTGAAATTAAATAATTTACGTAAAAAAATAAGTATCTTGAAAAATCTCCATCATCAGAATTTATTAGATTAATAAAACTTTTTTCAGTATCCATTTCCCCTAAATAACATTTTTCGAAAGTATTGGTTATTTCACCAATATTTCCAAGCTCATTTATGTCATTTTTTGAAGTTTGTTTATTTAAGAATAATTCAGTATATCTCTTAATTGTTCTATATAAAACAAATTCCAATTTTCCATCTTGTTCAAACTTTTCTAAGTTAATTAATTTTGCTTTTGCTTTATCAAAGTTATTTCTCTTAATTTCCTCTAATATTAAAATTAGATTTAAATTAAAAAAATTTGAATACTTTTGCTGATTTGTAGATTTTAGTTCACTTACGGATTTTGACACTTTGCCGTCCAAAACAAGAGAAATTATGTAGTTACGATTAAAATTTTCATGAGTATTTTTAAGATTTTTGGTAAAATTAAAATATTTTACAGCTTGAAAGTTGTTGTTGTTATTTAACGAAACAGATCCTGAAAAATAGTTTGCAATATTTTTTTCGTCAAAATCAACTTGTGCTAGACTATTTGGAATACATATAGTTTGAAAGCACAGAGTCAAAGAATATATTGAGATTAATTTAAAAAATTTTGATATCATTATTGTAGTCTATGATTAAAAAACAAATAAATCAAAATGACATATTTCGCAAAGAATTTCTTGAGCTTGTTGAAGACAAATATTCTTTTAGTATCTCTCCAATAAATAGAACTATAAATAAGCCAAAATCACTGGATAAGCAATTAATGCTTAAGAATTTGAAGAGTAAGATTGAACAAATCAAGGATTGTGAGCTTAAAAACAATGCAACTAAAATTGTATTCAGTGATGGAAAATATAATAGTCCTATAATGATAGTTGGCGAAGCACCTGGAGAAAAAGAAGATGTAATTGGAATTCCATTTGTGGGAGAAGCTGGTTTGCTTCTAAATAAAATGTTAAATGCAATTAAACTAAAAAGAGAAAATCTGTATATTACAAATTTAGTTAACTATAGACCTCCAAATAACAGAAAGCCAGAACCTAAAGAAATAATTAGGTATTCTAAATATTTAAAAGAACACATATCAATTATTAGTCCTAAAATATTAATTTTAATGGGAAGTGTCGCCATGGAAGGTTTGTTAGGAAATAAAATTAAAATTTCAAAAGAAAGAGGTTCTTGGAAAGAAATAATAATAAATAATAAAACTTATCAAACAATAATAACATTCCATCCTGCATATTTGCTTAGACTGCCAGATCAAAAAAAGTATTCATGGGAAGATTTAAAAATCATAAAAAAAAAAATAGAAGAACTGCAGCTAAAAATATAAAATTTAATATTCTTGCAGGAGTGGATGAGGTTGGGAGAGGAAGTCTAGTTGGGCCAGTTTATGCAGCTGCGGTTATTCTAAATAAATCGATCAATTTAAAAATACTAAAAGACTCAAAAACTTTAACAAAAGAAAAAAGGGAATATTTGTTTAGTTATATTAAAAAAAATTCTATATGGGCAGTAGGGAAAGCTTCAGTTAAAGAAATCGATAAAATTAATATTCTACAAGCAAGTTTGCTTGCTATGAAAAGAGCAATAAAAAAACTTAAAAGAAAACCTACAAAGGTCTTAATTGATGGAAATAAAATTCCAAATATAAAAAATTATAATTTAAGAGCAATAATCAAAGGTGACCAAAAGATACCATCGATTTCTGCAGCATCCATTGTTGCTAAAGTATCCCGGGATATATTTATAAAAACATTAGCAAAAAAAAATAAAGGTTATAATTGGGAACAGAATTATGGATATGGAACTAAACAACATTTAAAAGCAATCAAAAAACTTGGTATTACCAAACATCACAGAAGAACTTTTTCTCCTGTTTCTAAATTTTAAACACAATATCTAGTTCCTTTAAATTTTATTAGCACAAATTGAGTCCAAATATTACAATCTCAGGTTGACCTAAGAATCTATTTCGAGTCTAATAATTTTATTAAAAATGAAAAGTGATTTTAAAAATAAAATTATTAACGGAGATAGTCTCAAAGAATTAAGAAAGATTCCAGATGAGACTTTTGATTTAATTTTTTCTGATCCTCCATATAATCTCCAATTAAAAAATGAGTTAATCAGGCCTGATAGATCAAAGGTTGATGCTGTAAACGACAAATGGGATCAATTTGAAAATTTTAAAAAATATGATGAGTTTACTTATCAATGGCTATCTGAATGTAAAAGAATATTAAAAAAAAATGGATCGATATGGGTGATAGGTAGTTATCATAATATTTTTAGAGTAGGAACAGCAATTCAAAATTTAGGTTTTTGGATATTAAACGATGTAATTTGGAATAAAAATAACCCAATGCCTAACTTTAGAGGGACACGTTTCACAAATGCTCACGAGACCTTAATTTGGGCATCAAAAAATGAAAAATCTAAATACACTTTTAATTATCAATCATTAAAATGTTTAAATGATGATCTGCAAATGAGATCAAACTGGAACCTTCCAATTTGTAATGGAGCAGAAAGATTAAAAAAAAATGGAAAAAAATTACATTCAACACAAAAACCTGAAGCTTTACTCCACAGAGTTCTATTAGCATCATCAAATAAAGATGATATGATTTTAGATCCATTTCTAGGTTCAGGAACTACAGCTACAGTTGCAAAAAAACTTGGTAGAAATTACTACGGTATAGAAAAAGAAAAAAGTTATTTTAAGGCTGCAGAAGAAAGGTTAAAAAATACAAAACCTATTGAAGACGACTTATTAGATACACTTAAAAACAATAGATCAAAACCAAGAGTACCTTTTGGATCGCTAGTTGAAATGGGCTTAATTAAACCAGGTACGCAGATATTTGATCAAAAGAAAAAAAATAACGCAAAAATAAACGTAGATGGAAGTATTAGATGTCATAACTCTAAAGGATCAATTCACAAGGTTGCAGCACAAATTAGTGGAGCAGAAAGTTGTAATGGTTGGACTTTTTGGTATTTCATGTCTGGGAAATCAATTAAACCAATCGATCATTTAAGGGACAAGTTAAGATCCAATGATTAAGTTTTGATAATTATCTTTGGAAAAATATCTAAATTGATTTTGTTTGTATATCTGAATTTTATCATACAATTGTTTATTATTAGATAAAGATAATATTTTACTGATTAAATCCTTTAAATTATTTGAAGATACCAATGCAATCTCACTCATAAAATCCTTTGAATAATTTTCATACATTTTGTGATTTAAGTTAGGATTTATATTAACAAATATTGGAGGTATATTTTTTAGATATGCAAAAGTTATCCCTATACCTGAATTGTCAGTCAATAAAAAATCACTTTTATTAATATCTTGAATATTTGAGCTATTTTTTGATATAAAAATATTTTTATTGTTTGAACTATCGATGATAGTGTCTAATCTATTTAAATCTTCAACATATTTTTTGCTTTCTGGATGAGGGCGAATAATTATACTAAATAGCTTCGACAATTCTTTAAAAACATTTAACTCTAAATTATGAATTAAACTTTCCTTTCCAAATGATGGTGCTATTAAAATTGTCTTTCTATTTTCATTGATAATTAGCTTTTTCAATTTCATAAATTTATCAAGATGATAAAATTTATATTTTAAAATCTTTCCCTCATCTATAATATTTCTTAGATAATTATATTGATCTAGACTACAAGCATAAACTTTATCAAAATAATTCATTTGATTTTTATGCGTGTAATGTGCATTTAATAGTAAAGAATGTTGAAAAAAAAAATAGCTTGATTTATTATTAATTTTTTTATTAATAGTGGGCGTAGAAGTGAATATCTCATAATCGTTACAAAATTTTAACAAAGTAAATAAAATTTTTGGAGTAAAATTAAATATTTTACTTGAAATAATTTCTTTATTATCCGTAACTAATATTGATTGAAAAGATATATTTTTTTTTTTTAAAATCTCTTCAATTTCAAAAAATATTTCTAAGTACTGTTTTTTGCTCTCAAAAATTAATAATTTCTTTTTGTTGATAAGAATTGAGAAAATATTTTTTATATCATTCAAAGAGATCATTCCATAATAACCTCTGTAACTTTACCAAATCTTTTTTCTCCAGGATATCCAAGTATAAAATGCTTTTTAGGGGCAAATTTTGGACTTTCTTGATTTATAATTGAAATTATAAGTCGCGTCATATTTACAGTATCCAATTTACTATCTAAAAATTTTTCATAATTTTTTGGAACCTTTAATAAATTGAATACTGAAAATTCATAGCGGATATTCTTTTGTATCGTAAAATTATCTATACCAAGATGATAGTTGCCTACTTTTTTTGAAGAATTATCAGGATTATTTAATTTTAAACCATGATCACCAACAAATATAACTACTCCATCAGGATCTTTGCTATCTATAAAATTTATAAATTCAGAAACATCTTTAAGTGTACAGTTATAATTTAATTTATAATTTCCAGTACTACTTTTGTACTTGTTGCAATTTCTGTCAAAAATATATGGATAATGTGGATAAAGATGATGTATTAGAAAAAATTTTCTTTTGTAATTTACTTCGAGATTATCAGAAAAATTTACAAAATTTTCTAACCCATCATCTAGATCATAATCAATTCGTTTAAAAAGTTTTTTATATACACCATCAAAATAACTTTTTTCAAAAAAGAAAAAAAAATTATTATTAAATAATTTTCCCAAATAATGGTTTTTTTTAAAGTATTTTTTATAGCTATGCTTTGTAATTTCATCTGGATAAAAGCGATTTCCAAAATGAATGAATTCATAATCTGCACTTTTTAGAAAAGTTAAAAAAGAGTTATTAATATTTTTATCAAAATTTCTAGGAAAAAAATTTTCAAAGTTTGAATACTTTGAATTTTCATCAACTATATAATTTGAGGCAAATAAAGATGTCAAAGCTGCATAAGTGGTATTATATGAAGAATACAATTTTTTTATATGAAAATAATTATCATTTTTATAATCATCAACTTCAAATTTTTCACTAAATATTGATTCATAATCATTTATATTAATCATGCTATCCAATAGTATTAAATAAAAATTATTATCAAATTCTGAATTATCATTATATTTTGCTTCATATTGTAAGATTGAATTATGATTTTTTAAATCTGAGAAATAATTTATTAAATTAAAAGAAAATAATGAAAAATTCAAAAAGAAAAAAAAATAAAGAAATATTAATAAATTATTAAAAAACTTTTTTATCAAAAATAAATAAGCAATTATAACTGTAGTATTTAATAAGATAAAAAATGATAAACCTAAACTGTTGTAAATATCCTTATAAAAAAATGATAGAAAAAATAATAAAGGAAATATAAATAAATAATATGTATAATTTTTTTTATATTTTCTAATACATAAGTATAAAAAAGAAAATATAATAAAAATAATTAAGTAAAAATTAAAAATCCAAAAGTAGTCAGAATTTGAAATTTGCGGTAAATTTATTTTATTAAGGAAATTTATGAATGGTAAAGTAAAAAAAAGAATACTAATAATAAACATGATTTCAGTTATTCAATAGTTTAAAGAAAATACACATTGCTAATGTTTTTTAATAATATATCTTTCTTATACTTTATAGGTTTTATTATGAAAGGAATTTTTCTTATAACATTGTCATTTATTATTTTTTCAGTTTTTCCTAATACTGCTTACGCTTATATCGATCCAGGAACAGGTGGAATTATAATTCAATTCTTAATAGCTATAATAGCTGGAATAGCTTCTTTCTGGTTAATAATTAAACAAAAAATTAAATCTTTTTTTAAAAAAAATGAAAATAAAAAAGATGAAAATAAGTAATCAAATAATAATTTATGAAATTTGGTAATTTTGATAAACTTGCAACTAACTATGCTAAGTACAGACCATCATATAATTATTTACTAATAAATAAGATTATTAAAAAATTTAAAAAAAAAACTACTGTATTAGATATTGGAGCCGGTACTGGCAAACTTACACAAATTTTAAAAAAAACAAATTATTTTAAGAAAATAATTGCAGTTGAACCTAGTAAACAAATGATAAACTATGGTAAAAAATTATTAGGTAAGAAAAAAATAATTTGGAAGAATATACCCGCAGAAGAGATTTTTTTTGAAAAAAACTCAATAGATTTAATTTGTGCAGCATCATCTTTTCACTGGTTTACCAAGAAGAAAAATTTAGATAATTTTAGCATGATGCTCAAAAAAAATTGTTTTTTTCTTATAATATATAATTCAAGAAAAACTAAATTATCAATGGATGAAAACAAAATTGAAGATTTGCTTAAAAATAAATACAATATAACTAAAAGAGTTTCTTCTGGTAAAATTATGACGAAAAAATATCTTAATAAAATTTTAAATAATACAAATTTTAGAATAATTGAAAAGAAAATAAAAATTGATTTAAAAAAAATAAAAAAAAATAATTATATTGGTGCATGGAAATCTGTAAATGATATACAAGTTCAACTTGGCAAAGAATTTAAAAATTTCATCAATGATATTGATAATATTTTAAAAAATAAAAAATCAGTAAAAGTATATTACGAAACTAAAGTTTGGGTGCTCAAAAATGTTAAGCCCAAAAATTAAATACCTTACCAGACTTCAAAAATTTAACGTACCAAAATTTAAATACTACAGTGTGAGTAATTGGTTGAAAAATAAAGATATTATATTAAAAAAAATAAAAAAAAATTTTAATAAAAAAATTGCAATTAGATCTGCATCTTTAGATGAAGATAATTTATATTCTAATGCTGGAAAATACAAATCGTTTTTAAACATTAATCCAAAAAATTCAAAAATTGTAAGTGAAATAATAGATGAAGTAATTTCGTCCTATAATTCAAAAATTAAATTGGAAAGCAGTTTCATTATCCAAAAAATGATTTCTAAACCGAAAATTAATGGTGTAATTTTTACTCAAGATCCTAATTCTGGTTTTCCAAGAACAATAATAAATTATACCAAAACAAAAGAAACAGATTTAATAACTTCTGGACAAGTTTCTGGTAATCAAATTATTTATTTTAATCACAAGAAAACTAAAATTAATGTGAAATATATAAATAAACTAAGAAGAAATATTGAAAATATAGTTAAATTTATAGGAAAAAAAAATTTAGATATCGAATTCTGTATTGATAATCATGACAAATTTATATTATTGCAATGTAGATTGCTTAAAATAAATAAAGTAAAAAAATATGATCTTAATGAATTGTATAAAAATTACTTTTTTTTCTATCGTAAACTAAATAAGATTCTTCCCTCAGATCATATTCTAAATGGAAAAAAAACATTCTTTTCAACTATGACTGATTGGAATCCAGCTGAAATGATTGGTTTAAAGCCAAAAAAACTCACCTATACACTTTACCAAGAATTGATTAGCAACGAAGTTTGGTCTGAGAGCAGAAAAGAACTTGGTTATAAAAATGTACTAGGTGCTCCACTAATTAAAATATTTCTCGGAACGCCATATGTTGATATCAAAACAGATTTTAACTCTTTTTTAAATGATAAATTGGATAATAGAATACAAAAAAAACTTATAAATTATTATCTCTCCGAATTCAGTAAAAATCCATATTACTATTTTGATAAAGTGGAAAGTAAGTTGGTTCTAAACTGTATAAATTTTAGCTCAGATAAAATTATTAGTGAACTTAAAAGAAAAATAAATTTAACGAGTCATAATGTATCAAAAATTAAAGGTTCGTATTTAGATATTACAAATGGTCTCAAAGATAAATTAGAAAGTGAAATTAAAAAATATAAAAAACTAGATTTAGAAATTGATAGAATAGCAAAAGATAACAAAACTCATTCAATCAATAAGATTTATAATTTAATTATTATTGTAAAAAAATATGGGACCTTGCCATTCTCTAACTTAGCTAGAATGGCTTTTGTATCCGTAAGTTTTCTAGATTCTATGATTGATAGAAAAATCATAACAGAAAGTGACAAATTTAAAATAATGAATAGTAACTTAAATTTTTCAAAAAAATCTATCAATTTATTATCAAAGGGCAAAAAGAGGGAATTCTTAAAGACTTTTGGTCATTTGCGACCAAGCACTTATGATATAACAACAGATAACTATAAGGATGGTTATAAGCTATACTTTAAATCTTATCCTAATAAAAAAAATAATCCTCAAGTAAGAAAAAAATTTATTTTTTCCAAAAACCAGAAAATGTTAATTTCAAAAGAGTTAAAGAAAAATAAATTAAAATTTACTTTTAAAACATTGCTCGATTTTATTTTTAAAAGTATCAACTCAAGAGAGGAAAGTAAAAGAGTTTTTTCGAAAGGTATTAACCAAATTTTTAATGAAATTAAAAAACTATCAAAAACAACAAAGATTTCCGTTGAAGATTTTTCTCATTTGGATATTCAAATTCTAAAAAATTTATATAACAATTTTGATACTAACCATATAAAATATACTTTTAGAAGAGATATAGAGATAAATAAAAAAAACTATAAGAAAAATTTATTGTTTCAACTGCCTGATGTAATTATTAATTCAAAAGATATTTTTTTTTATGATGAAAAAGTTAAAAAGGGAAACTATTTAGGCTTCTCTGAAATTATTAAAAAACCAATTCTAATTAATAGCACTACTAAAAACTATGATTTAGATAATAAAATTGTATGTATTGAAAATGCAGATCCGGGATATGATTTTATTTTCTCAAAGAAAATTGCAGGATTAATTACTGCTTATGGTGGACCAAATTCTCATATGTGTATTAGATGCAATGAATTAAATATACCGGCATGTATCGGCGCTGGAAAGAATATGTTTAATAAAGTAATAAATGCAAGATTGATAGTCTTAAGTTGTGATAAAAAAAAAATAGAAGTAATAAAATGAATATTGGGATAATACCAGTAATATCAGAAGAAAGAAATATTTTCTTTAAAGTGGATATTAAACTAATAAAATTTTTAAAATTTTGTTTTGGTAAAAAAATAAAAATCGTAATTTTGAACGAAAGGAAAAAATACAAACTTGATTTAATTATTTCAAGCGGTGGGAATGATTTAACTATTTTTAATAATAATAAACAAAATAAATTAAGAAATATACTGGATCACTTTTACATTCGGTCAGCTATTAAAAATAAAATTCCATATTTAGGAATATGTTTTGGAGCCCAAAAGATTGCAAACTATTTTAAATCTAAAATAAAAAAAACAAATTTACACACCAAATGTTCTCATAAAATTAAAATTTTAAATGTAAATAAAATTATTTTAAGAAAATCATACCATAATTTTAAAATCACAAAATTAAGTAAGTCATTAATCAATCTTGGAGTAGCATTAAATGACAGTTCATGTGAATTTTTTAAACACAAACATAAAAGTATTTATGGTTTAATGTGGCATCCAGAAAGAGAATATAAATTCTCAAATATTGAAAAAAAAATATTTTTAAAAGTATTATGATATTGGTCTTATTAGCATCGGGACGGGGATCAAGATGTAAAAATCTTACAAAAAATTACCCAAAATGCTTAATAAAAGTAAAACAAAATAAAACTATATTAGACTACTTAGAAAAAAGCTTTGAATTATTTAATAAAATTATAATTGTTACAGGTTACAAAAGTCATCTTTTAGAAAAAAGATTTGCTAATATCAAAAAAATTAAATTGGTTAAAAATAAAAAATATAAAGATACTAATATGGTTTATTCTCTATTCGCGCCATCCAAAAGTATAAAAGAGGACATTATAGTTAGTTACGCTGATATAGTTTATAAACCGAATCTAATCAAAAAATTAAAAAAAAATAAACAATCAACCATACCTTTAAATGAAAATTGGTTAAAAACATGGAAATTAAGAATGAGTAAAAAAAAAATAATTGATGACGCAGAAGAAGTTGAAATTAATAAAAAATATATTGTCAATATTGGAAGAAATATTTCTGGAAAATTACCAAGTGTCCAATATATGGGATTGTTAAAAATTATATTGAAAGATTACCACAGAATGAAAAAAGATTTTTATTCAATGAAAAACTATAAAATTGATATGACGAATTTCATCAATAAAATAATTAAAAAAAAAAAAATAAAATTTTCTTACTTTAAAACAAAATCTAAATGGTATGAATTCGATGATCCAAAGGATGTAAAAAATTTTAAAAAGCTTAATTTTTAGTGAGAAATATTTTATCGAGATTTTTTTTAAATTTACGATTATTTACTATAATTAATGTTTTAAGATTAGGTTGCTTCAAGTCTTTTCCAACTACATTTTTTTTATTATTTAATTTTATGTTAATTTTTGATTTTTGACGTTTAATTTTAATTAATTTTATCCCAAGTTTTCTAATTTTTATAAAAGTTAAATTATCTACATATACAGAACTAACAATTGGAAAATATCCTTGTTTGATAACTAGCTTTGCAATTCCCTGAAGTCTAAAAAGTTGTTTTTTTCGGTCATCTATAGAGTGACCTAAATCATGATCATTAATTTGTCTAATTCTGTCCCCATCAATTAAAAAAGAATTATCAATTTTTTTTTTTAAATATTTAGATCCAAAAGTCTTGCCTGAACCTGACAAACCATATAACCAAATACCTTTAATATATTTATTCATTATAAATTTTTCCTATATAATAATTTAAAAATAATTTGCTCTTTAATAATCTTTTAAACAAAAAATTTCTTAGAAAAATTAGCATTGGGTTAGATACTTGAAAAGCAAAAGAATTTAATTTTGATCTCCAATTAACAGATAGAATTTTTTTTAGTCTTATTTGATACTTTTTTTTTGAATTATTATTAATACATTGAAATATATCATTTGCTGTTTCTATACTCTGAGATGCTCCTTGAGCAAAAGAAGGTGGAAAAGTAAATAAAGCATCACCAGACATGTAAATATTTTTATATTTTGAAATGGGAATTTTATTACTAATAAAAATAGGAAATACTTTGGTCTCTTCTAGATTTTCAAATTTTATATCTGAATAACTATTTAAAATTTTTTTAAAAAAGCTTAAAAAATTCTCTGATTGGTAGATATTATGATTATTTAATTCAGATTTAGACAGTTTTTTTTTAAATATTGCTACAAAATTGAAATCATTCTTTTGATTAACTGGATAAACCACATAATGAAATTTTGGCCCCATAAATATCGAAATATCATGATTAGTATTTTGTTTAAGATTTGCTCTTAAAGCTAAACAATTATTAAATTTGGGTAAAATTTCATTTTCTGCAACTAATGATCTTGAATTTGATAAAGCTCCATCTGTAACAATTAAATAATCGAAATTTTCAGATGAATTATCTGAAAAGTTCGCTTTGATGATATTTGAATTTTCTACATTTTTAAGGGTAACATTATATTTAATCTTACTCTCGGGAATATTTTGAATTAAAAATTTTAATAAAGTTGATCTCTTAAGTGTTGTATATCGATTTTGATTATCATTGAATTGCTTTAGATCTATTTCTGAAATTTTCTCATTATTATTTAAATTAAAGAAGTTAATCTTTGTTGGAAATGACAAATCTGATGCTGGGATATTTTTAAAGCCGATTTTATTCAAAAGTTTAATACTATTAACTGATAACTGAATTCCATAACCTACATCTACTCTAGGGTTTTTTAGTTTTTCATAAATTTTATATTCATAATCTTTATGATTATTTAAAATATTTGCAAAGTACAACCCAGAAATCCCTCCTCCAATTATTCCAATTTTTTTCATTAATCTCTTATTACTGAATTTAGTAATTTCTTTGTAAACGAAGGTAAAGTAAAATTTTTTAGATTATTAATACCAACGTACAATCCATTATGGTATGGCACATGCTTTGACTTTTTCATAATAATTTTCATATGCATATTTGATATGTTAATACTTATTCTTTTTCCAACTTGATTTTCATATTTCGACTTTGTAATTTCTGTCATCGGCAAAATTGGCATTCCTTTTAAAAAATTGAATTTATGATTTTTGATTAAATAATAATTTTTATATTTATTTTTTAATAACCTTATCTCAAAAAATTTTTGATTATATGCTTTATTGATTTTAGTTAAGTGAAAATCTTTTTTTTTAAATGAAATACAATTTTTTTTAATTGGGCACTCATTACATTTTGGATTAATTGGTTTACAAATCAATGCACCTATCTCCATAATTGCTTGAGCATAATCACTCGCCCTATTTGATTCACCAAAAAATGATTTATTTTTTTTCAAATTTTCTTTTGATATTTCTTGTTCTTTTTTTAAATATAAAGTTCTTTTCAAAATTCTTTCTACATTACCATCTAAAGGAATTATTTTTTTATTATAAGCAATGGCCATAATTGCTTTTGATGTATAATCACCAATTCCAGGTAGAGTTTTAAGATCATCCTCGTTATCAGGAAGCTTGCCTTTAAATTCTTTAAGTATTTTTTTAGCTGTATTTTTTAAATTTCTAGCCCTAGAATAATAGCCCAAACCTTCCCAGCACTTCATTAACTTTTCATTTCTTATTTTTGATAAACTTTCTAAGTCTGGAATCTTTAAAATAAATTCATTAAAATATGGAATAACAGTTTTTACTTGTGTTTGCTGCAACATAAATTCACTCACCAAAGTAAAGTATTGTTTTTTTTTGTTAGAAGCCTTTACTCTCCATGGTAATATCCGTTTATTATTATCATACCATTTAATTATTTTTTTTGATATGTTTGTATTTCTCATATGCAGTTTAAAAGTAATAATAGATACAGACGTAAATCAACACAAGGGCTAAGATCATTAGGAGACAGTCTGCCTAAAATAGTTAAAGACAAAATTTTAAAAAAATCTGATACATACTCAAAACTTTTAAATAACTGGGATAAATTAGCAGATAATGAGATTCATAAATTCTGTAAGCCAGAATCTATTACTAATATTGGAGATTCAAGCATCAAAATACTAAACTTAAAAGTCACACCAGGCAAAGAAGTAGATGTTGAATATGCTAGAGATGATATAATTAAAAATATTAATATATTTTTTAAAAAAAAAATTGTAGATAAAATTAAGATTAAAAAATAATAATGTTAAAAAAATATCTATTTTCCTTACTAATTTTGTTAATTTCTTCGTTTGCAAACGCTGACATAAATTATATTTCTGAAGGTAATAAAGACGCTAAAATTGAAATAATAGTTTATGAATCACTAACGTGTGGACATTGTGCAAGTTTTCATAAGGATGTTTATCCTGGATTAAAAGAAGAATTTATTGATACTGGATTAGCAAAAATTGAATTTAGACATTTTCCCTTAGATTATGCCGCACTTCAGGCTGCAAAACTTTCGCAATGCCAAAGTGATAATTCATTAAATATTTTAAAAGCACTATATTCCAACCAAAAAAAATGGGCTAAAGGAAGTACTAAAGAAGAGGTAAATGAAAATTTAAGAAATTTTTTTGTTAGCGAGGGAATTAATATAGATTTTGAAAAATGTATAAATGACAAAAAAGTTGAAGATTTTGTAATAAATAGCCGAATCAATGGTGCTAAAGATTATGAAATTAATGCAACTCCAACGATGATAATTAACGGTAAAAAGTTCGAAAAAGCTTTAAACTTTAAAAATATAAAAAATTATCTAGAAAAAATGATATAAGTCATGAATGGAGTTCAAAAAAATTCAACTTAATGGCTTTAAGTCATTTGCTGAAAGAACAAATTTTCTTATTGAAAAAGGACTCACAGGTATAGTTGGGCCTAACGGTTGTGGGAAATCAAATATTGTTGAATCATTAAGGTGGTGTATGGGCGAAACATCTGCAAAGAGCATGAGGGGTTCTGGAATGGAGGATGTTATTTTTTCAGGAACCTCAAATAAGCCCTCAAAGAATATTGCTGAAGTATCAATTCTTATTAGCAATGAAAATGGTGATGCACCATTGCAATATAAAGATCTAGACAATGTTGAGGTGAGAAGAAAAATTGAAAAAGACAAAGGTTCAAAATTTTATATAAATGATAAAGAAGTACGAGCAAAAGATGCTCAAATGCTTTTTGCTGATTTATCTACTGGAGCACATTCACCATCAATTATTAGTCAAGGGCGTATAGGCGCTTTGGTTACAGCAAAACCAACAGATAGAAGGGCAATATTAGAAGAAGCAGCTGGTATTTCTGGCTTACATGTACGTAGGCATGAAGCTGAATTAAGGCTTGAAGCTGCAGAAAATAATTTAAAAAGAGCAGATGAATTGAGAAGACAACAAGAAAGACAATTAGCTAGTTTGCAAAAGCAAGCAGAGGAGGCAACTAAGTATAAATTAATTTCTGAAGAGATTAAAAAACTCGAGGCTGGATTATATTATTTAAGATTAAAAGATATTGATAATGAAATTAAAATAGAAGATGAAATCAATAGCGAAGCAGATGCAAAAGTACAAGAGTTTAATAAGAAACTAGGAGATTTTGAAACTGAAATACAAAATAATTTAAATCAAGTAATTCCAATTAGAGAAAAAAATACAGAAAATTTATCTAAAATTCAAAGGCTTAACCTTGAGTTAAAAAGCATTGATGAAGAAAATGACAGAATAAAAAAAGAAATTGAAACGGTAAAAATTTCATTAAAAATTATAGATGAGGATATTGATAGAGAGAAAAGCATTATAATTGACGCAAATTCAAATGAAAAAAGGCTTAAAGAAGAGAAGAAGGATTTAATAGAAATTGATTCTAAATATTTCGATACAGAGAAAAAATCCAATGAAGATCTGGATAATGCAAAATTAGCACTAAAAAAAGAACAGGAAATGGTAGAAAAAATTATTGGTCAGTTTAGCTACGAAAATTTAAGAAAAAATATAGATAATATTAAGAATATAAATTTAGAAATAGATAAAGTTCAAAATCTTTTAAACGAAAATAACATTTCAATGGCAATGAATATTCTTCATAATTGTAAAACTCAACTCTCAAATTTATTACAAAATATTGATGAGGGGGAAGACAGTGTAAAAATTTCTGAAGTTAATTCAAAAAATGAGTCAATTAAAAAACTACAAGAAGAATATGCTGATAGTTACAGTAAAAATCAAAGTATAAAAAATGATTCTTTAAAAAGAAAAGAAAGAATTAAAGTAATAGAAAAGGAATTAGAAAGTTGGAAAAATCTTTTATCTAAATCAGAAAAAATGGTTTCCCAATTAAATGATAGAAAATCTAAATTAAATGAAAAACTTATTGAACTTGAAAATCAACCTCGATCGCAAGCTGAAAAAAAAGGACAGATATCTGAAAATTTAAGAATTTCAGACAAAGAGAAAATTGATAATGAAAAATTAATTGACGAACTTGACCATAAAGTTTCTCAACTAAGAAATGATTTAAAAACTACTAAAGAGAACTCAATCGAAATTAGGGAAAGAAAAGCAAGCTCGGGGGCGACTATAGATGGTTTAAATAAAAGAAGAAATGACTTGTTAGATAGAATTGAAACAGATCTTAATATAAAAGAAAATAATTTATTAGAATTTTCTAATTTAGAAAAAGAAGATGAATTTCCAGATGCTGTATCTCAAGAAGAAAGTCTAGATAAAAAAAAAAGAGATAGAGAAAAACTTGGGAGTGTGAATTTAAGAGCTGACGAAGAAACGCAAAAATATGAGAATGAAATAAAAAAAATGGAACAAGATAGGCAGGATCTTGTGACTGCTATAATTAAATTAAAAGAAAGTATTAATGAGCTTAATCAAAAAGGAAGGGAAAGACTTTTGGAGGCATTTCAAAAAGTTAACAGAAAATTTAACGAGGTTTACACTAAATTATTTAATGGAGGAAATGCAAAACTAGAACTTGTTGATGCTGAAGACCCTTTAGAGGCTGGATTAGAACTTTTGGTAAGCCCACCTGGAAAAAGATTGCAATCAATCACTCTTTTATCAGGAGGTGAGCAAGCTCTTACTGCATTATCTTTAATTTTTGCTGTTTTTTTAACCAACCCATCTCCAATATGTGTATTGGATGAAGTTGACGCTCCTTTAGATGATGCCAATGTAACTAGATTTTGTAACTTGCTTGATGAATTGACAAAAATAACTAGCACAAGATTTATCATTGTTACACACCACGCATTAACAATGTCAAAAATGGATAGACTATATGGTGTAACTATGCCCGAAAAAGGTATTAGCCAATTAGTGGCAGTTGATTTGCAAAAAGCAGAGAGTATGGTAGCTTAAACTTGATTGATGACTAAAGATAAGTTTAAAACTCGCTTAGAGATTGCAAAAAATAAGATTTTAGAAAAAAATACAGATAAATCCTCTCAAAACACCTCTTCATTTGGTAGCGCCTTCAAATTAAGTACTGAATTAGTGTCTGCAGTTGTAGTTGGGACAATTATTGGGTTTATTTTAGACAATACCTTTGGTACTAAACCTTGGTTAATATTAATTTTTTTTTTCGTAGGTGTTGTAGCTGGAATAATGAATGTTATTAAATCTGCGAAAAATTTACAAAAATAACGTTTTTATTTATGGCAACAAATCCAATGCACCAATTCGAAGTTTACAGAATTGGACCAGAAATTAAACTTGGAAATATAGATATATCGTTTACCAACGCCAGTTTATTTATGGTAGTGAGTGTTATAGGAATATTAATAATTTTTAATTTAGGTACAAAAAAAAACTCACTCATACCAGATAAGATGCAGTTGTTGGCTGAGTTAAGCTACACATTTGTTTCCAAAATGATTAGTGATACAGCTGGGTCAAAGGCAAAACCTTATTTTTCATTTATTTTTTCATTATTTATGTTTGTTCTATTCTGTAATATGTTTGGGATGATACCTTATACATTTACAGTAACTAGCCATATAATTGTTACATTTGTTTTGGCTGCATTCATTTTCATTGGTGTTACTATTATTGGATTTGCAAAACATGGTATTGGTTATTTAAAACTGTTTGTACCAAGTGGAGTGCCAATTGTTTTATTGCCTTTAATTGTTGTAATTGAGGTGATTTCATATCTAAGCAGACCAGTGAGTCTTTCTGTAAGATTGTTTGCAAATATGATGGCTGGACATACAATGATGAAGGTTTTTGGAGGTTTTGTCATCAGCCTAGGTATAGTTGGAGGATGGTTACCTCTAAGTTTTTCAGTTGCATTAACAGGTTTGGAGATACTAGTTGCTTTTCTTCAAGCATATGTGTTTGCAATTTTAACATGCATTTATTTAAATGATGCATTAAATTTACACCATTAATTAACATAGGAGGATATAATGGAACTAGAAGCAGCAAAAATGATAGGAGCAGGCTTAGCGGCAATTGCCTTAGCTGGTGCAGGAGTGGGGATAGGTATTATATTTGGTAATTACCTTTCAGGAGCTATGAGAAATCCCTCTGCAGCTCAAAAACAGTTCCCTAATTTATTATTAGGATTTGCACTTGCAGAAGCGACTGGTCTTTTTGGATTAGTTGTAGCGCTTATTATTTTATTTGCGTTTTAATTAATGAAAAAAGTTTTTGTTAATTTAATAATACCAAGCTTATTTTTCACTTCGGTAAATGCTGCCGAAAGTGGTGGTATGCCACAATTGAATCCAGAGTTCTGGCTTTCTCAAATATTTTGGCTTACGATCACTTTTGGTATCCTTTATATTGTTTTAGCAAAATTAATTTTACCAAAAATAAGTGGAAACTTAGAGATGAGGAAAGCTCAAATATTAGATAATATTGAAACAGCTGAAAAACAGAGAGAAGAGAGTGAAGGTAAAATCAAAGAATATGAAAAATTGATTATTGAATGTAAAAATGAAGCTAAAGCATTGATAAGTGAAACAAGAGAAAAAGTTAACAAAGACATAGCTGAAAAAAATGACCAAATAGAGAAGGAAATTAAAGAAGAAATTAAAAAGGCCGAACTGGAGATTAACAATCTAATGAAGAATGCTCCAGAAAAAATAAACAAAATTGCAATTGATACCTCTAACGAATTAATAAAAGGTTTAGTAGGTGCAGAAGTTAATCAAAGTAGCTTATCTGCAATTGTAGAAGACCTTTCATCAAAAAATAAGGGTAATTATTATGGCAATTGATGCAACATTTTGGGTAGCTGTCTCATTTTTCATCTTCATTGGTGGACTTGTTTATTTAAAAATCCCACAAAAAGTAAGCAATATACTTTCTGATCAAATTTTGGATATTAAAAAGGAAATTGATGAAAGTGAAAAACTAAGGGCTGAGGCAAAAACTTTATTAGCTAATTCTCAAAAGAAACTTGATGAAGTAAATAATTTGAAGAAAGAAATACTAGAGCAAGCAAAAAAAGATAGTGAAATGTTAGTAATCGAGATTAATGAAAAGTTTTATAAATCATCTGAAATTAAAAAAAAATTAGCTGAAAATAAAATTATACAAATGAAGGAGAACGCTATAAAAGAAATAAAAAATATTTCTGCTAAAATAGCCATCGAGTCAGTTATAAGAATAATTAATACGTCAATAGATAAATCTAAACTAGATAAGATTTTTGAGCAAAATTTAGAAGAAGCTAAAACTGCTTTTAAAAAATAATTAAATATTTAGTACTTTTTTCAAAAAAAAAATATAAATTATAAATATGAAATCTATAGTTATCGGATCTGGATTTGGAGGTATAGCTGCAGCACTCAGGCTTAAAGCCAAAGGGCATGATGTTACCCTAATTGAAAAGCACAATGATTTGGGTGGCAGAGCAAGAGTTTTTAAAAAAGATGGGTTTATTTTTGACGGAGGTCCAACTGTAATTACAGCTCCATATTTAATTGAAGAGTTATTTGAAATATTTAATAAAAATCCAGATGATTACATTAATATTACTCCATTAAAAATATGGTATCGATTCATATTTGAAGATGGTACGAAGTTTGATTACTCAGGGGATGAAAATTCAATGAAAAATCAAATTAGATCAATTAGTCCAAATGATAGTGATGGTTATCAAAAATTAGTTAGTTTTACAGAAAAAATATTTAATAAAGGATTTTCAGAATTATCCTCTGTACCTTTTAATAATGTATCATTCATGATCAAACAAATACCATCTTTGTTAAATCTTAAAAGTTACAAATCTGTGTACTCATTAGTTTCATCTTTTGTTAAAAATGAAAAATTAAGGAGAATTTTTAGTATGCATCCATTATTAGTAGGAGGAAACCCATTCACTACAACTTCTATATATGGATTAATTCTTTTTTTAGAAAAAAAATGGGGAATTCATTATTCTATTGGTGGAACAGGTAATATTATAAATGGCTTAGAAAAACTAATGATAGAACAAAATATAGAGATAATTAAAGGGCATGAGGTAAAAAAAATTAATTATGTAAATAATAAAGTTTATGGAATTGAAATTGATAATGGTGAAGAATTTAAAGCTAACAATGTAATTTGTAACGCTGACCCTCCAAATGTTTATGACAAAATGATAAGTACAAAAAAAAATAGTTCAATATTTTCATGGAAAAGAAAACGTATGCAATATTCTATGGGATTATTTGTTTATTATTTTGGTACAAAAGTAAGATATGAAAATGTTGAACACCATACTATTAAATTTGGTGATAAGTACAAAGAACATCTAGATGATATATTTGATAAAAAGAGGCTAAATAATGATATCAGTTATTATTTACATAGACCTACAGCAACAGACAAATCAATGGCACCTGAAGGCAAAGATTGCTTCTACGTTTTAGTTCCAGTTCCAAATAATCAATCTGGTATTATTTGGGAAAATGAAGGTGAAAAAATGAAAAACCTAGTAATAGATAAAATGGAAAAAGATTTGCTACCAAATCTTAGAAAAAATATTGTCAGTGATTTCTATTTAACCCCTGATTATTTTGAAAAAGACCTAAATACAAAATATGGATCAGGATTTTCTGTGCAACCAAAATTTACTCAATCTGCATATTTTAGATTTCATAATAAATCAGAATTATTAGATGGTCTTTTTTTTGTAGGTGCTGGCACACATCCTGGAGCAGGTGTACCAGGCGTTCTATCCTCTGCCAAGGTTTTAGACAAAATTTTATGATTTTAAAAAAAAACTATCTTTCGGTCTACGCAAAATCTTTCGATTGGGCTGGTTTCTTTCTTCCAAAACAAACATACAATGAATGTTCCGCTCTTTATAATTTTTGTAGAATTATAGATAATATAGCTGATGAAAAAGATACATTATTAAATAAAAAAGAAAAATTCACAAAATTTAAGGAAGACTTTTATAATAAGAAATTTTCAGATGATATTATTCAAGATATGTGGAATTTAATAGATAAATATAAGATCTCATTAAATATAATTAATGATTTATTTGATGGTATTGAAACTGATTTAGATGAAAAAGTGAAATTTATAACTAAAAATGAACTTTTGATATATTCATATAGAGTTGCAGGAACTGTTGGTCTTATGATGGCAAAAATTTTAAAAGTTAATAAACCAAAAGCATTAAAGGCTGCAATTGATTTAGGTATTGCTATGCAACTAACAAATATTTCAAGAGATGTAATTGAAGATTATAATAATCATAGAATCTATATCGATAATAATTATGAGTCAATTAATGAAACATTAAATTTAGCTGAAAAATTCTATAAAAACTCTTTTTACTCAATAAAAGAGATACCTCTTGGATTTCGTTTTTCAATACTTGTTGCAAGAAGAGTTTACAAAAAAATTGGAGACAATATTCTGTCAAAAAAAAATTTTCAAGCATACAAAAATGCTGGAAAAATTTATGTTAATAATTTTGATAAGATAATACAAACATTAATCTGCTTTGTGGATTTAATAAAATTATCTTTGATAAAAGATACCAAAAATCTTACTGATAATGAGCATTTAGTAATAGCTGAAAAAATTAATTTCAATGAAAGAATTTGACTACATAATAATTGGGGGAGGTTGTGCTGGACTATCCTTAGCTTATGAACTAGAAATTTTTGATAAATTAAAAACAAAAAAATTAGCTATTATTGAGCCAAGAACTAATTATCAAAGAGATAAGACATGGTCATTTTGGAAAGTAATACCTCATAATTTTGAAGATTGTGTGAAAAAAAATTGGAAAAATTTTTCTTTAAATTTTCCGTCTGAGGTAAAGCATCTTAAATGTGAAAGTTATCCATATCAAACAATAGATAGCAATTTATTTTATAAAAAAGTATTGAGCAAATTAGTTTTGAACAAAAACATCAAATTTTTTAATAATATTAATGATGTTGAAAAAAAAGATGCAGTAATTTTTAATAGTGTTGCTTCTTTGTCAAATCATAAAGATAATATTTGGCAACATTTTCAAGGAGTAGAAATTGAGACACCAAAAAATTATTTTGATGAAAAAATTTTTAATCTAATGGATTTTGACTGTGATCAAAGAAAAGATGTTCATTTTTTTTATACATTGCCATTTTCACCGAAAACAGCGTTAATTGAGACTACCTGGTTATCAAGAATGAATGATGACTCTTTAAAAGATTATGACAATCAATTAAAAAATTATATTAAAGATAAATTAAAAATAGAAGATTATAAAATTAATTATAAAGAGGTTGGTGCTATACCATTGTTTTACCCAAATAAACAAAAAAATAGTAATGTTATAAATATTGGAACCGCAGGAGGTATGACAAGACTAAGTACTGGATATACTTTTCTAAATATTCAAGAACAAAGTAAATATTTAAGACAAAATTTAGAAAATATTAAAGGTATTGATAATTTTGAAATGAATAAAAAATATCAATTTTTAGATAAAATATTCCTTAATGTGCTTAAAAAAAACCCAGAAAAAATGGTCAATATTTTTCAGAAAATGTTTAAGGTTAACGAAACATCTATTATCAAATTTTTATCAAATAAAAGTGACTTTAAGGATGATCTATCTATAATTTTTAAGATGCCTAAATGGACATTTATTAAAGCTCTAATGTGATAATGAACAATTTAATTTATAAAATAAATTTTAAACATTCAGTATTTTTTTTAATTTTCACTATTGTCTTTTCATTTTTGGTAGAGTTTTTAAATTATAACGTTTCACCGTTATTTTGTTTATTTTTAATTCTTTCAATTGGTATTTCTCATGGATCATTCGATAATATTAAAGGTAAAAAACTTTTAGAAATATATAGTTTTTCAAATATTTTCGTTTTTTATTTATTATATCTCACCACAGGTCTGGTAATAATTGGTTTATGGTTTTTATTTCCGACCTTTTCACTTATTATTTTTCTAGTCATAGCATGCTACCATTTTGGAAAAGAAGACACAAATTTTTTAATAAATTATGATTTGAAATTTAATTCTGTTTTATTTTTTCTTAAAGGAAGTTTAATAGTTTTTGCTCCATTAGTTTTTCACTTTGAAGAAACAATTAACTTGTTTAAAATTCTTTTAGTCGAAAATGAAAATTTTTATTCAACAATAGGTTATTTAGAAGAAAAGAAAATTTTTTATTTATCAACTTTTATCTCAGTAATAGTAAGTTTTTTTTATGCTTTTAATAGATTTAAAATAGTCAATGTTTTGATATTTTTTGATATCTTATCAGTTATAGTTCTAAATTATTTATTAACACCTTTATTAGCATTTACAATTTATTTTTGTTTTTTACACTCTCTAAGGCATTCTATTTCATTATCATTAGAGCTTGATGCAGAGAATTTAAGTAATGGATTAAAAACGTTTATCAAAAAAGCAATCCCGTTAACATTAATGACAGTAATTATATATGTTTTTGGGATTTATTTACTTTCTACCTTTTATACTTTTGATGAGTCAATAATCAAAGCAATTTTTATTGGATTGGCCTCCTTAACTTTTCCACATATATTGCTTGAATATTTAATTGAAAAAAATGAGCAATAAAAATATTAATTTATTGGGATGGATTTTATTTATAATATCTGCAATAGGATTTATTATATCAAGCATTGGTAGTTTTTGGGCTATGTTTGGAAGTGTTTTTTTTCTAGTTGCATGTATTATTTTCTTAATTCCTTTTTTTAGAAGTGATGATGAAAAATAAAAAACTTAAAATCTTGTTAGCTAAACCTCGAGGTTTTTGTGCGGGTGTTGATAGAGCTATAGAAATTGTAAAAAAAAGCATAGAAAAATATGGAGCACCTGTATATGTCAGACATGAGATTGTTCATAATAAAGAAGTCGTTCAAAGTCTTAAAAAAATTGGTGCTATATTTGTTGAGGAGTTAAGCGAAATTTCTGATAAATCTAGGCCTGTTATTTTCTCTGCTCATGGTGTTCCAAAATCTGTTACTAAAGAGGCAGAGAATTATAAAATGGAATTTATAGATGCTACATGTCCATTAGTTTCAAAAGTTCATCGAGAAGCAGAAAACCATTATAAGGCAGGAAATCATATTTTATTAATTGGCCATAAAAATCATCCTGAAGTTATCGGAACTATGGGGCAAATTCCATCAGGAAATATTGATTTAATAGAAACAGTAGATGATGCAAAAAAGTATGAAATTAAAAATTCGAAAAAAATGGCATACGTTACTCAAACAACGCTTTCAGTTGATGATACTAAAGACATTATAGATGAATTAAAGAAAAGATTCCCAGAAATAAAACAACCATTTAAAGAAGATATTTGTTATGCAACAACAAATAGACAAGCAGCTGTTAAAAATATTGCATCAAAATGTGATAAATTTTTTGTTATTGGAAGTAGAAATTCATCTAATTCAAAACGATTAGTTGAAGTAGCAAAACAATCAGGGTGCCCAGATTCAGAATTAATCCATTCAGAAAGTAGTATTATATTTAAAGATTTGGCAGACTGTTCAACTATTGGAATTTCATCTGGCGCATCTGCTCCAGAGATATTGGTTGATAATTTTATTGATGAGATTAATAAACATTTTAATACATCAATAGAAGAAGTAGAAATCATTAAAGAAAGTGTATTTTTTAAAGTGCCTGCAAAATTAAATCAAATAAATAAATAAGTGGCTGTCTACACACAAATATCTCAGAAGGAAATTTCATCAATTCAAAGCAATTTCAAATTAGAAAAAATTGTTAACTTTAAGGGTATTAAACAAGGTATCGAAAACACAAATTACTTTTTAATTACAAAAAAAAATAAATATGTACTCACAATATTTGAAAAGAGAGTTAAAAAATCAGAGTTACCATTTTTTATGAAACTAATGGATAAATTAAATCACAAAGGTATTAGTTGTCCACGCCCATTAAAAAATAAAAAAGAAAATTATTTATTTAAATTAAAAAACAAACCAGCGTGTATTTGTACAATAGTTGAAGGAAAAGATAAAAAAAATTTAAAACCTGGGGAATGTCTTGTCGTTGGTCAAAATATTGGTAAACTTCATAAATCTTCCCTAAATATAAGGTTATTTAGAAAAAACTCACTTCAAGGAAATAAATTAGATAGTCTATACAAAAGTATTAAGTTTAAAACGAGGAGAATTGCTCCAAATTTAGAAACTATTTTAGAGCTTAGTAGAAAAAATATTAAGCAAAATTGGCCAAAAAATTTACCAGCAGGAATAATTCATGCAGATTTATTTGTTGATAATATTTTTTTTAAAAAAAATAAATTTTCTGGATTTATTGATTTTTACTTTTCTTGTAATGATTTTTTAATTTACGAACTAGCGATTTGTATTAATGCTCTATGTTTTGATTATAAGAAAGGCAAATATAATTTAAATAAGAATAAAGTTGCAAACCTAATAAAAGGTTATGAGAAAGTAAGAAAAATCTCTACTCGTGAGAAAAATAGCTTAAATACTTTATGCCGTGGTGCTGCATTAAGATATTTGCTTACCAGAATTTATGATTATTTTAATACACCAAAAACTGCTTTAATCAAGGTTAAAGACCCTAAGGAATATTTTCAGAAATTAATTATTCATAATAAGTTAACGAGTTACAAAGATTATTTTAATTAATGATAAAAATTTATACTGACGGATCTTGTATAGGAAATCCAGGTAAGGGTGGATGGGCAGCAATAATCATAATTAATGATAAAAAAACTCATATAACAGGTAGTCAAAAAAATACTACTAACAATCAGATGGAATTGCTTGCTCCAATTAAAGCTTTAAATAAAATACCAAGAGGTAGCAAAATTCAAATTTTTACAGACTCTAAATACGTCAAATCAGGCATCACTGAATGGATCCACAACTGGAAAAAAAATGGATGGAAAACTGCAAATAAACAATCTGTTAAAAATAAAGAACTTTGGACAGAATTAGATCTATTAACTGGAAAATTTGAAATAAAATGGAGCTGGATTAAAGGACATTCTACTGACAAATTAAATAATGAAGTTGATTTACTTGCTAGAGAGGCTGCAAACTACTGACAGAGCACCTGACAACAGAATTCTTTTTTTTTAAACTTTGTTTTTAATAAAGTCTTTTACGTTCTCTGTATTATTTTTTAATACTTCAAAATTCTCATCCTTTTCAAGAACATTTTGGAGTTCTTCAGGTAATTTTTCATGCTTGTCTATTGCATTATTTGTAGCATTTGGAAATTTACAAGGATGAGCAGTTGATAAAACAACACAATCATTAAAAGAAAGTTTATTAGCAGCCCCTACTCCAACAGCAGTATGTGGATCTAATATTATATTATTATCCTTGAAATTTTTTTTTATTATATCTAAAGTTTCTTGTTCACTACAACTTTCTGAAACAAAATCTTTTTGAATAGTCTCTAAATTATTCTTTTCTATATGATATGAATTTTGCTTGATTTTATTCATAATATCTGCTGTGATGTCTGCGTCAGAGTTATTCACATAATAAATTAATCTCTCAAAGTTACTAGCTAGTTGAATATCCATACTAGGTGATAATGTTTCTTTAACCTTTTTAGAAACATAATCTCCTTTTGAGATAGCTCTGTGGAGGATGTCATTTTCATTTGTAGCAACTATTAATTTATCTATTGGAAGCCCCATTTTTTTAGCAAGATAACCTGCAAAAACATCTCCAAAATTACCTGTTGGAACTGAAAACGAAACAGTTTCTTTATTTAATTTAAAATAGGAATAAAAATAATATACAGATTGTGCAATAATTCTTGCCCAATTGATTGAATTTACCCCTGACATATTTATAGATTTTGAGAAATCAAGATCAGAAAACATACTTTTAACTATATTTTGGCAATCATCAAAGTTTCCCTCTATTGCAATGTTAAAAACATTTTTATCTTCAACCGTTGTCATTAATTTTCTTTGAACTGGCGAAATTCTATTGTTTGGATGTAAAACAAATATATTTAAGTTATTTTTTCCTTTAATAGCATCTATAGCTGCCGCACCAGTATCTCCAGATGTTGCTACCACAATATTAATTTTTTCGTCATTTTTAGATAAATAGTATCCATACAAATTTCCAATAAATTGCATTGCAATGTCTTTAAAAGCTAAAGTTGGTCCATGAAATAATTCTAATAGTTTAAGACTTCCAATATTTGAAATTTTAACTACTTCCTTTTCTCTAAATGTAGAATATGATTTGTCAATTAATGAGGAAAGTTCACCTTTTGTAATAAAGTCAGAAGAAAATTGATTTATAATTTCTACAGATAATTGATTATAATTTAACTTTTTAAGTTCTTGCAGTTCTTCATTGCTATATTTTTTAATTGATTTTGGAATAAAAAGGCCTCCATCATCAGCTAATCCTTTTATAAAAACTGTTTTAAAATCAAACTCTTTGTTATTATTTCTAGTACTTATATATTTCATCTTCAAAAATTAGTATTACTAGAAATTGGAATGGTAGCAATATTTAAATTAAATTATCAAATATAAATAATAAGAAAATTAAAAATAAATACAGTATAGAATATCCAAATACTTTTTTTGCCTGCTTTATGTCAAATTTGTTTTTTTTAAATTTAAATAAATCGTAACAAACATAAATATAGTAAAAAGTAAGTAATAACGAAGGTATTAAATATACTAATCCAGCAAAATTAATTACATAAGGCAGAATAACCACCGGTAACATTATTATTGAATATATAAATATATTTAGCTTAGTTTTTTGAACTCCATCAGTTAAAGGTAACATAGGTATTTTGGCTTTTTTATAATCATCAGCCTTATATAAACTTAACGCCCAAAAATGAGATGGTGTCCAAAAAAATATGATTAAGAAAAAAGTTATTGGTTCTAAAGTAATATTATTTGTGGCTATAGTCCATCCTATAACTGGAGGAAGCGCACCAGATGCGCCACCAATTACAATATTTTGTGGTGTTTTTTTCTTTAACCAAATTGTATAAACGAATAGATAAAAAAGAATTGTAAATAAAAGTAATAAACCTGATAGTGAATTTGTAAAATAACTTAAGCTAAAAACAGAAATAAAAGATAGTAGTAATCCAAAAATTAGTGCCTGATCTCTGTTTACTTTTCCTGTTGGTATGGGTCTTAAACATGTTCGTGTCATTAATGCATCCAAATCAGACTCGTACCACATATTTAGACAGCCTGCTGCACCAGCACCAATAGCAACCATAAAAATTCCAATTATCGAAGTAAACAAATCAACGTTTACATTTGAAGTTAAAAGACCAACGGCACAAGTAAATATTACAAGAGACATTACTCTTGGTTTCATCAACAAAATAAAGGATTTTAAATAGGATAAAAAATCCATTGAAGATTTATTTCTAACTAAATTCTGAGACAATTTTTTACTCTACATTCAGACAGACAAATACAACAAACATTATCATTCCAATTATCAATATATGATTACCTAAATCAAAAGCACCTATTTGTTGATTTTTTTTATCTATCATTTTTCTATGTAAGGGTAAATTATCATATGGATTAATTTTAATTTTTTCACCTTCTGCTTTGTCATTCTCTTCCTTAATCGAATAACCAAACCAAACAAAATAAATGAATAGAAAGAAAAAAATTAAAAACCCACCAAGTATTGTATATCCATCCATAACTAAATTAACCTACAAAAAAGTAAAAAATTCGTGAAAATAAAGTATATTGACCTTCAGCCACCATCAATGCAACAAAGCAAACTATTGCAGTCATTGGCCATAATAATACATTTACAAGTGCATATCTTTCCCAAAAAAGGTGCATAAAGAAGGCCATTATCAAACCAGCTTTTAAAAACATAAAGAACAAGATTAAAGACCATCTCAACATTCCTTGAAAATTATACCAATCAACCATGTAAGAAAAAAAACTTAGTACAAACAATAAGCCCCATATCCAGAGATATATTCCAATCTTATGAGTTGACTCTTGTTGTTCTGTTTTTTTTGTTTCGTCCATATAATTAAATTACCATAAATAAAAAAAAGCGAAAATAAAAACCCATACTAAATCAACAAAGTGCCAGTATAAACCTAAAATCTCAATTTCTACATAATCAGATCTCATAGTGGTAAACCAGCCTCGCTTGCCTTCACCATCGTAATGACCTGCAAATATTTTATATGCATAAATAAACAAGAAAATTACACCTATTGATACGTGGAAGCCGTGAAATCCAGTAATCATAAAGAAAAATGATCCAAATTGTGCAGCACCAAAGGGATTGCCCCATGGTCTAACACCCTCATGTATAAGTTTTGACCATTCAAATACTTGCATTCCAACAAAAGTAAGGCCACCTATTGCTGTAGCTAAAACTAACCATCCACACATTTTCTTATTTTTTTCGTAGCCGTATTTTACAGCTAGAGCCATTGTTCCACTGCTTGTTATAAGTACAAAAGTCATTATTGCTATTAGCAACAAAGGAACTGGCACACCACCAACATGTAATGCGAAAACCTCACTTGGAATAGGCCAATCTACTGGAGTAGATGCTCTGCCTTTCATGTAAGATATTAGAAAACAACTAAATACGAATGTATCACTCAATAAAAATATCCACATCATCGCTTTACCCCAGTGGACACCCTTAAACATTGTTTGATCTGAACCTGTGTCAGATGCCATTCCCTTAAACCCAGGTTTAAGTTCGAAGCCGTCTATTTTTGGATCAGACATATTTCTTAACTATTAAGTTTTTTCTACCTCAGTATGAGCTACTTCGCTTGGTGGTGTAGTTTGAGGTATATAGTCCTCTTTTGCTCCTGGCACACTATAGTCATACGCCCATCTGTGAACAACCGGTAATCTATCCCCAAAGTTTCCGTGTTCAGGTGGAACTGTTGATGTATGCCATTCTAAAGAGTTCGCCTGCCAAGGATTTTTTCCTGCTTTTTTTCCGTTTTTTAAAGTTTTTATTACATTAAAAATTAAAATGAATTGAGCAGCACCAACTATAAACGCTGCTAAACTTATAAATTCATTCATACCAACCGCTGAAGTCATATATGGACTGTCATACATTTCAAAATATCTTCTAGGCACTCCAATAAAGCCTAAGTAGTGCATTGGGAAGTATATTGAATAAGCTCCTAAGAAAGTTAACCAGAAATGCCACTTACCTAATTTTTCACTTAACAGTCTTCCTGATACCAGTGGAAACCAATGATATACTGCGCCCATGATAACCATAAGTGGAGCTATTCCCATTACCATATGAAAGTGAGCAACTACAAAGTAAGTATCAGACAATGGAACGTCTACAGTCACATTTCCTAGGAATATTCCTGTAATTCCTCCATTAACAAAAGTAACTATAAATCCAAGACACCATAACATAACTGTATTAATTCTAATGTTACCTCTCCAAAGAGTTAATATCCAGTTGTAGACTTTCATGGCTGTTGGTACTGCAATAATTAGAGTTGTTGAAGCAAAGAAGAAACCAAACCAAGGGTTCATACCACTAACATACATGTGGTGTGCCCATACGAAGAAACTTAATGCACCAATTCCTACAATTGCCCAAACCATCATTCTGTAGCCAAAAATATTTTTTCTAGCATGAACAGAAATTAGGTCAGAAACTATTCCAAAGGCTGGAAGTGCAACAATGTAAACTTCAGGATGGCCAAAAAACCAAAATAAGTGTTGAAATAAAATAGGACTTCCTCCACCATACTCTAAAACTTCGCCAGCCTTTAAAATTGTTGGCATAAAAAAACTAGTTCCAAGAACCTTGTCTAAGGTCATCATTATAGAGCTCACTAAAAGAGCTGGAAATGCAAGCATTGCAAGTACTGTTGCTGTAAAAATTCCCCAGATCGTCAAAGGCATTCGCATTAAAGTCATTCCTCTAGTTCTTGCTTGTAAAATCGTGATTAAGTAATTTAATCCACCCATCGTAAAACCAATTACGAACAGAGATAACGAAATAAGCATTAGCAATATCCCTGCCCCTGAACCTGGAGTTCCCTCTAAAATTGCTTGGGGAGGATATAGCGTCCAACCTGAACCGGTCGGTCCGCCTGGCACAAAGAAACTTGCCATTAAAACCGCAACAGCTACAAAAAACATCCAAAAACTTAACATGTTTACATATGGAAATACCATATCTCTAGCACCAACCATTAAAGGAATTAAATAATTTCCAAAACCTCCAAGAAATAATGCTGTTAAGAAGTAAACTACCATTATCATTCCATGCATAGTTACGAATTGATAATAATGTTCTGCGGTCATGAAACCAGCTAACCCTGGAAATCCTAACTGAAGACGCATTAACCATGAAAGAATTAACCCAACTACTCCTGTAAATACTGCTGTTAAAAAATATTGTACACCGATAACTTTTGCATCTTGGCAAAAAACCCACTTTGTTAAAAAAGTATGACCATGATATAAATCTTGCTCTGGTAACTCTGAAGGTCGCACATAATCCATATCCGGGTTTACACCAGCACTGCCTCCCATTACCTCTGAAGATTGAGCTTGTATTATTTTATTATCGTTATAATCGTCTGACATTTTTTTTATTCCTTATTTTAATAGTTTATAAATTATTTTTTTGCTAGTTTTTTTTCCTCATTTAATAAATTTTGTTTTGCAATATATTCTTGAAAAGTCTCTTGTTCGCTTTCCCAATTGCTATAATCTTGGTCATCTTGTACTATTACTCCACCTCTCATTGCATAATGACCTACCCCACAATATTCGGCACACAAAACTTCATACTCTCCTACTTTATTCGGCTCAAACCAATAAAAAGTTACTGTCCCGGGTACAGCATCCATTTTGGATCTAAATTGTGGAACGTACCAGTTGTGAAGTACATCTACAGAACGTAAAAGAATTTTTACAGGCTTGTTATTTTGTAAATTTATTACATCACTTTGGACTAATATGTCGTCTTTCCCATATGGATCATCTAAATTTATTCCAAAAGGATTTTCGTCGTTTATATTTACAACTTTTGTAGTTCCAAGTTTTCCATCTTTACCTGGAAGTCTGTACTGCCAACCCCATTGCCAAGCCATAACATCAATATGAATTGCATTCTTAGGAACGTTTACATATTGATTCCAAATTATTAAACCTGGGGCTAGTAATGCAGCTACACCTAATGTAGTTGCCCATGTTAAAATTTTTTCTAATTTTTTATCTTCTGGTTTGTATTCTGCCTTACGACCTTCTTTATAAGAAAATTTAAAAATGCAGTAACACATGAATAAACATACCGCTACAAATACTCCTCCTCCAACCCAGAATGTCAGAGTAATAGTATCATCCATAGCTCCCCAATTCGATGCAATGTCAGTCCAATACCATGGAGTAAAAATATGGAATAAAACTGAACCAACAATGACTGCTAAAAATACTAAACCTACGATCATATGAAGAATATATAGATTAAAATCATGATTATTACCTATGACAAAATGTCTTAAAACATAGAGAAAATATCAAATATAAACCATTTTAAATGCTTGGAAAATTTGGAATATTAATAACGCTTCTAATATTAGTTTTTGTTTTTTATTTAGTTATTTCATTTGGAGCCGGAAGATTCTCTAAAAACGAAAAGAATGAAAAAACAAAAAAATATTTAAGATCAGTAAATATTTTGCTTATACTTGTAGCGGTAGTCGGATCTATTTTAGTTTTGTTTTTATAAAAAATATTAGGATATAAGATCGATACACCAAGCTATAACAGCATCATTATAAACAAACATTATTGAAAAAAATACTAACCAAACAATAAATAAAAATAACCAATAAATTGAAAGTGCACTCACATTTCTTTTTTCATTTGGAAAATCTTTTTCATCTAACTTTAAAATTCTAGAACTAACTTTTCCCCAAAAAAATAATCCTCCAAGCAGATGGATACCATGCAGAGCTGTAAAAAAATAAAAAGATGAAAAGTATGTATTTGTAGAAACAAAATTACCACTATTCATTAACTGATACCAAAGCCATAATTGTAAAAATAAAAATAAATAACTTAACCCACCAACTATGATTAAATTTTTTTTAATGTTACTAAAATTGTTTTTTCCAAAATCACTACTAATTTTATTAAAATAGAAAGTAACACAAACAAGAACAAAAGTATTAATCCAAAGAAGATTTTGCTTCAATACGAAAGTAGTATCTTGTTCTGGCGGAAGTGAAACTAAATATCCTGTAAAAATTAAACTAAAGATTGCTGTGCTAACTCCAAAAATTATAAACACAGCTGCCATTTGATTAGAAAGACTAAAAGCTTTACCCGAATGGGCACTGTCTACTCTTGACTGACCTTCTTCCCATGGTTTTTCCAAAAGTGTGCTAAATAATTTCTTTATGATTGAGTTCATGATAACTATATAATTAATATATTTTATTTTACAATATGAAATTAAAAACCTCTATTTCTATTATAATTGGATGTTCAGTCATCTTTTTATTTATAATGCTTCCTATTTTTTTATCTATAGAAAAAAAAGAAGATTCTTATATTTCACAATTTCAAGGTTCAAACTTTTCATTGCTTGATGTGAATAATGAAATGATTACTGAAGAGTCTTTTAAAGGACCTATCACAGCAATTTTTTTTGGTTTTACAAATTGTCCTGATGTTTGTCCGATGACACTGGGTAACTTGGATCAGGCAATTAATAATTTGAAAGACGACAATAAAGAAAAATTTAAAGTTTTTTTTGTAAGTATTGATCCTGATAGAGATACACCGGAAGTAATTAGAAATTATTTAGAAATTTTTGAAAATAAAATGTATGGCATAACAGGTGAACCAGAAAAAGTTTTTTTATTATCTCAATCTTGGGGTGTTTTATCTGAAAAAATATTTGATGAAGAGGGAAACTATTCAATTAATCATAGCTCATCAATTATTTTATTAAAAGATGGAAAATATTTAGATCGCATAAGTCATCATGCACAATATGAAGACATATTTAAAGCTTTAGAAAAACATTTAAGATAAAAATTTAAAACTGATTAATGAAAGCATAGAAATAGCTGCCGTTTCTGATCTTAAAATATTTTCATTTATTTTAATTGGGGTAATATTTTTTTGATTTAATATCATACCTCTTTCATCTTCAGTAAAATCACCTTCTGGTCCTATCAAAACGCAAACTGGCTTTTCATCCTTAAAATCAAATTTTACGTTATTAGTGTTTAAGTCTCCAAAAATTATATTAGTATTTTTATTTTCTTTTAAAAAATTTTTAAACTTTGTTAGTTTTTCAATCTTTGGAATATCTAATCTGTTACTTTGCTCAGCTGCCTCTATAACAATCTTATTTATTCTTGATAAATTAATTTTTCTTACAATAGTGCGCTCTGTTAAAATTGGAATTAATTTGGTTACACCTAACTCGGTTGCTTTTTGAATCATCAAATTCAAATAGTTTAATTTTATTGGAGCAAAAGCTAGCCAAATTTCTTTATTATTCTCATTTGATCTTATTTTTTTAATTACTAAAAAATCTACAGCTTGATCCTTGTAATTTTCTATTTTGGCTTCCCACTCTCCATTTTTATTAAACAGAGAAAAAGTCTGTCCTATGCTTACCCTCATAACCTTATAAATATAATGAGATTGAGATTTATCTAATTTTGATGAAAAATTAATTGATAAACTTTTATCATAAAATAATCTAATATTATTCATAAGGATAAATTAATTTATGAAAAATATTAAAGCAATAATATTTGATGCTTACGGAACGTTATTTGATGTGAATTCAGCTGCTGAGAATTGTAAAGATAAAATTGGTGATAAATGGGAAGTGTTTTCAAATTATTGGAGGACTACTCAATTAGAATATACTTGGCTTAGAAGTTTAATGAAAAAACACAAAGATTTTTGGCAAATAACAGAAGATAGTTTGGATAAATCAATGAAAAATTTTCGAATAAATCCTTCTATGAAAAATGAGCTCCTGGATCTTTACAAAAAACTCTCAACTTTTTCTGAGGTTAAAGAGGTTTTAACCGATCTAAAAAAAAAGGGATACAAATTAGCCATACTTTCAAATGGAACACCAAGTCTATTGAATGAATTAATTAAAAATAATAATTTAGAAAAAATTTTTGATGATCTTTTTTCAATTGAAAAAGTTGGCATTTATAAACCAGATTCTAAAGTTTATGATATGCCAATACAAAAGTATGGAATTAAAAAAAATGAGGTTTTGTTTTTAAGTGCAAACACTTGGGATGTTTCTGGTGGTGGAAACTATGGATATAACAGTGTTTGGGTAAATAGAAATAATAATACTTTTGATAATTTAGACTATTTGTTAAAAAATGAAGTAAAAAGTCTAAAAGGTGTACTTGAAATTGTTAAATAGATTTTTAAATTACTAAAATGACAAATATTATTGATCTTTTAGCCAGAATTTCCATATCATTGTTATTCTTAATTAATGGCTATTTCAAAATAGTAAATTACGATGGAACGATGGAGTGGATTGAAAGTTTTGGTTTGCCAGGTAGTTTAATTATTCCAGCAATTATTTTAGAAATTATAGCTCCAATGTTACTTATTGTTGGTTACAAAACTAAATTAGCAGCTGCAGCATTGGGTTTATTTTGTCTTGCAACAGCAATTATATTCCATAACGATTTTGGAAATCAAACACAACTTACAGCTTTTCTAAAAAATATTGCCCTTATGGGTGGATTTTTATTTCTTTTTATGAATGGTGCAAAAGATTTTAGTTTAGATAAAAAATTGAACTAATGAATATTATAGAAATAGATAAAATAATTAATCCAACTCCAGCATCAGATGGGGCTGGTGTAAAATTAAAAAGAAGCATCGGTGTTGAACCAAACTACTATGACCCTTTCTTAATGCTCGATGAATTTGGATCAGAAAATCCAGATGATTATATAGCTGGATTTCCACCTCATCCTCATAGAGGAATTGAAACTGTTACTTACATGCTCGAAGGTCATTTTGAACATAAAGATAGTATTGGCGGTCAAGGAAAGATGTCTCCTGGCGATGTTCAATGGATGAAAACAGGAAGTGGAATTATTCATTCTGAAATGCCTGCAATGAAAGAAGGTAAACTACAAGGGTTTCAGTTATGGATAAACATGCCTGCAAAGTTAAAAATGAATAAACCAGAATATATTTATATAGATGCTGCAAAAATGAGTGTGCATAAAGATAACAATAAACAGGTAAAGGTAATTGCAGGAAAATTTGAAAAAGCCGAAGGTCCAGTTAAAGGCCATAACGTTGAACCTATATATTTTGATGTTGAATTAAATAAAGACAAGGAGTTTAGTTTCAACTTACCTTCAACACATAATTCATTTATCTATCTCATTTCAGGAGAAATTTATATTGGAGAAAAAAAACACAGTAAATTAATAGATAGTACTTTGATATTGCTTGATAAAGGTGAAATTTTAAAAGTAAGAGCTAGATCAAACTCAAAATTCTTGTTAATTTCAGGAAAGCCAATTAAAGAACAAATAGCTAGAGGTGGACCATTTGTTATGAATACTAAAGAGGAAATTTCTCAAGCAGTTGAAGATTATCATGCAGGAAGATTTGTAAAATAAATAATGAAGAAAATAGAATTTAAAAAATTCGGTGGGCCTGAAGTTTTAGAGTTAAAAGATGTTGAAATTGGTAAACCAAGCTCAAAAGAGGTTTTAATAAAAAACTTATCAATTGGTATTAATTATATTGATGTTTATCACAGAACTGGACTTTACCCTATTCCACTTCCAAGTGGGATTGGGCTTGAAGCATGTGGGGTTATTGAAGAAATAGGTTCTGAAGTAGACTTATTTAAAGTAGGAGAAAGAGTTAGTCATGCATCAATGCCAATAGGTGGTTATTCAGAAAAACAACTCATGCCTCAGGATAAATTAGTAAAAGTACCAGAAGGAATATCTGATGAGATAGCTTCGTGTATTATGCTTAAAGGTATAACAGCAGAATATCTTCTTCATAGAAGTTATGCTGCTAAAAAAGGTGATAAAATTTTATTTCATGCAGCTGCAGGAGGTGTTGGCCAAATATTATGTCAATGGGCAAATGCAATTGGATGTATTGTAATAGGAACTGTGGGATCAAAAGAAAAAGAGGAAATAGCAAAAAAAAATGGTTGTCATCACGTAATTAATTATACTGAAAATAATTTTGTAACTGAAGTTGAGAAACTGGTTGGCAAAGATGGTATTGATGTTGTTTATGATGGTGTTGGCCAAAAAACATTTGAAGGATCCATTGAGTGTTTAAAAGTTAGAGGTATGATGGTTGCATTTGGAAATGCATCTGGATATGTCCACACACTAGATATTAAAAAACATATAAATGCAAAAGGACTTTTTTTTACCAGACCATCTATTGCACATTACACTGTTACTAGAGAAGAATTTGTTGAATCAGCATCTAAGGTATTTGAGGCTGTATTGTCAGGTAAAATAAAAATAAATATTTCAAAAAAATATTCTTTAAATAATGTTAAAGAAGCCCATAAAGAGTTGGAAGCAAGAATACTAACTGGACCAGCTGTAATTATTCCTAACTAATCTATCTTAACATCCATATCTGACATGTGTAATTTAAGTGCACTTGTTGATATTTGTATTTCTCTAATAAAGAAAATTATTGATATAATCATAGATAGACAACATGAACCAAAAATTACTCTAGCAGTAAACACTTCATCAAGATATAAAGCAAAAACAGTTAACATATTAAATAAAAAACCAAAAGCAGCAAACATGATAGTCCATCTCAAAAGCGAAATTCTGCTACTTAAATTAATAAATTGTTTTTTCCATTCAGGCGGGATATGTTTCTCGTAAACATGTTCATCATGTAGCTGTCTAACTAATACACTTAAAGAATGAAACCTATTACTATAAACACTCATTAAGAGAGGAATTGCAGGAAACATTAGAGCAGTTACTGTATAATCAATATTCATGCGAATCAGTTTGATTATGAATTTAGGCTTTGTTATTTACAAGTAAATAATTATGAAACAATTAAATTTATTCATTCAAATAACTCGATTAAATCGACCAATAGGTTACCTTCTTTTATTTTGGCCATGTCTTTGGGGATTAACTTTAGCGTACGATTCAAGTATCTCAATTAACATATATATTTTTTACATTATTTTATTTTTTTTGGGCTCTGTTTTTATGAGATCAGCTGGATGTATAGTAAATGATATCTCAGATAAAAACTTTGATAAAAAAGTTGAAAGAACAAAAAATAGGCCAATTGCTTCAGGAGAAATGTCAATAAAGATCGCTTTTTTTTATGTGATTGTTCTCTGCGGTTTGGCTTTGATGGTTTTAATTAATTTTAATAATATTACAATTTTACTAGCACTTGCCTCAATGCCTTTGGCTTTTACATACCCTTTGATGAAAAGATTTACTTATTGGCCACAATTATTTTTAGGTATCACATTTAACTATGGGTTAATATTAGGATGGACATCAATAAATGGAGCTATAAATTTACCAGCAATTTCACTTTATTTTGCAGCCATATTTTGGACACTTGGTTACGACACTATATATGGATACCAGGATATAAATGATGATGAAATTATTGGAGTAAAATCAACTTCTATTAAATTTAAAAAAAACCCAAAACAATTTTTATTATTATGTTATTCAATTTTTTTCACTCTTTTGATTCTAACAGGATATATTATGAAGTTTGAATTTTTCTTTTATTTTTCATTAGTTTTAACATTTGGTCATTTATTCCTTTATCAAATTAGAAATTTAAATAGCAAGGAACCAAAAAATTGTTTAAAAATATTTAAAAGTAACAATATTATTGGTTTAATAGTTTTTTTTAACTTATTGGTAGGAAAGCTTGTTTAATTGATGACTTCAAAACAGATCCTCCTAAGACTTTATAATGACTATACTAAAAGGTTTGTTAAAAAAATAATTTTAGCTGTAATTTTTTCGATTTTAGTTGCAGGGAGTATGTCAACGATTGCTTGGCTTCTTGACCCAGCAATAAATAAAATTTTTTTAGAAAAAGATCAAACCTTAATATTTGTTATACCTTTACTTATAATTTTAGCATTCACTACTAAAGGCCTTTCTCTTTATTTTGCAAAAGTCATCATGATTGGTGTGGGTGAGGAAGTAAAAAAAATTATTCAATCAGATATGTTAAAATCATTTATCAAGGCAGATACCCAATTTATTGAAAATAAACACACTGGTAAATATATATCCAATCTTACTTATGATGTTAATATGATAACAAATCTTTTGAGCAATACTCTTCTAAATTTATTTAAGGACAGTTTAACTTTAATAGGTTTGCTAAGTGTAATGTTTTTTCAAAATTGGAAACTCTCTCTAATAGCTTTAATCATGATCCCATTTGCTTCAATTACAGCCAGAACATTAGGAAAAAGGATGAGAAAAGTTAGTACGGAGGCTCAAGAAAAATCAGGTTACTTAACTAAATATTTAATTGAGATATTTAAAAACCATAAACTTATAAAAATTTTTCAAAGAGAAAACTATGAAAATACTAGAGCAGACAAATACATCGAAGAATTGAAAGAAAAATCAAAAAAGATAGCTATAGTTTACGTAAGAACCGCCCCAATAATGGAGACAATGACAGGTATTATTATTGCAATACTTATATTCTACTCTGGAAAATTAATTTTTAATGATGAATTAGGTATTAATAATTTTTTTTCTTTTCTTGCTGCAATGATGCTTGCATATCAGCCGGTTAGAGCACTTGCCACTTTGAACATTGGAATAAATCAAGGAATTTCAGCAGCAAAAAGAATTTTACCAATAATTGATAATGAACAGACGATTTTAGATAAAAAACAAAGTAAAGATGTTGAAATTACCAAGGGAAAGATTGAATTTAAAAATGTGAATTTCAAATATGAAAGTAAGAATGAAATCGTTTTAAAATCACTAAATTTAAGTATCGAGGGAGGAAAAATGTCATCGCTTGTAGGTCACAGTGGTGCTGGTAAATCAACGATACTAAATTTAATCCCAAGATTTTATGACGTATATTCAGGTGATATAATTCTAGATGGTAATTCCATATATAATTTAAAAATTAAATCTTTGAGAGATAATATTTCTTTAGTCAGTCAAGATACTACCTTGTTTGACGATACAGTTAGAAATAATATTTTATATGCAAATCCTGAAGCAAATGATGAAGATATAGATAAAGCGACTGAATTATCCTTTGCCAAGGATTTTATTGAAAAACTTCCTAAAAAATACGACACAATAATTGGAGAAAATGGTGTGACCTTGTCAGGTGGAGAAAAACAAAGACTTTCAATAGCAAGAGCTATGCTTAAAAAAAGTAAAATTGTGCTCCTTGACGAAGCAACCTCTTCTCTAGATTCAGAAACTGAAAATAAAATTCAAGAAGCTATAAACTATCTTACAAAAGATAGAACAACATTAGTAATTGCTCATAGACTATCTACTATTCTAAATTCAAATAAGATATTTGTGGTTGAACAAGGAGAAGTTATTGATCAAGGTAAGCATGAAGATTTAATAAAAAATTCTGAAATATATAAAAATTTTTATGAAAGACAAATAAGAAAAAATTAATGTTTTTTTTGTATAGATTATTAACTTATTTGGTTTTGATTGTATCACCCTTAATTATTTTTTATAGATTAATAATAGGAAAAGAAGATAGTAAAAGGTATTTAGAAAAATTTTCACTCAACAGCTATGAAAGACCAAAAGGAAACTTAATATGGTTTCATGGTTCTAGTGTTGGAGAAGTATTAAGTGTTATACCTATTATTAAAGAATTAGAAAAACACAAAAAAATAAAAAAAATTCTAATTACATCCTCTACCTTAAGCTCATCAAAAGTTGTATCAAAACTAAATTTAAAGAAAACAATTCATCAATTTTATCCTATTGATAATTATTATATTACATCGAAATTTTTAAATCATTGGCAACCTAATTTAGTAGTTTTTTTAGAATCTGAAATTTGGCCGGTAATGATTGAAAATATTAAAAAAAACAATATTCCTTTGTTGCTTGTGAATGGCAGAATAACCAGAAAATCCTTCAATAATTGGAAAAAATTACTTCCAAATACAAAAAGAATATTCGAACAGTTTGATAAATGTTTTGTTCAAAATGATGAAACCTTTAAATATTTAAAAATATTAGGAGCAAAAAATATTTCAAAAATTGGAAACTTAAAATTTATTGAAGATAAAGAGGAGTTAAAAAATACTAGAAGATTAAGAAAATTTGAATTTTTAAAACAAAGAAAAATTTGGTGTGCATCTAGCACTCATGAAGGTGAGGAAAAAATATGCATGGATGCTCATAAAATACTAAAAAAAAAACATAAAGGGCTATTAACTATTATAATTCCACGCCATGTTGAGAGAATTTCAAATATTATTGATATGGCAAAAAAAGAAAATTTGAATTTTTTATTACATAGCAAATCTTCAAAAATAAACAAAGAAACAGATATTTACTTAGTTGATACATATGGTGAAACTAAAAACTTTTACAAGAAAACAGATCTTACATTCATGGGTGGATCTATCGCTAGATATAAAAAAGGTGGACAAAACCCACTTGAGGCAATTAGATTTAACAATAAAATTTTATATGGTCCAAATATTCAAAATTTTAAAGAAATTTATTATTTTTTAAGTAAAAATAATTTAGCTTTTAGATTTAACAATAAAAATCAATTAATAAGTATGTTAAATTTATTTTTAAATAAAAAAACTTACAATTTAAAAAATTTTCACAAAGTAAATCAACTGGGATCTAATATATTAAAGAAAACTCTTGAAGAGATAATAGTTTACATATAAATGAAATTTTTGAAGCCAAAATTCTGGGATAAAAATAAACCAAATTTTATATCTTACTTACTTTTACCAATATCTTTTATCTTTTTAATTTTGAGTAAAATTAAAATACATAAAAAAAAGAAAATTCAAAATATCAAAACTATTTGTGTTGGGAACATTTATGTTGGTGGAACAGGAAAGACAACTTTGTGTATAAAAATAAATGAAATTATAAATTCTATGGGATTATCGTCTTGCTTTATTAAAAAAAAGTATGCAGACCAAAAAGATGAGCAAGAAATATTAAACAATAATGGTAAACTTTACTGTGAGAATAATAGAATTTCAGCTTTAAAAAAAATCAATAGTGAAAAAATTAGTGTTGCAATATTTGATGATGGTCTTCAAGATCAAAAAATCGAGTATGACTTATCAATAGTATGTTTTAATAAAAGTATAGGTCCAGGAAATGGTTTTTTAATTCCATCAGGACCTTTGAGAGAAAATATAAAAAGTTTAAAAAAATATGATGTTGTATTCTTAAATGGAAATGATGAATCTAAATCTGAATTTGAGGATTTTCTCAAAAAGAAATTTACTCATTTAAAAGTTTTTAAGTCAAAATATAAAATTAAAAATAATGAGGAATTTGACAAAAAAGAAAAATATTTAGTATTTGCTGGTATTGGAAATTTTGAGAACTTAATTGAAATGTTAAAAATGAATAATTTTTCAATAATAAAATCTTTGAAATATCCAGATCATTACAATTATAAGCAATCTGATATAAACAAAATAAAAAATATTGCTAAAGATCATGATGCAAAAATTATCACTACAGAGAAAGATTTTCTGAGATTAAGTGATGAAAATCAAAAAAATATTAGCAAGATAGATGTAGAACTTGATATTTTAAATAGAGATGATTTTACTGATTTTTTAAATAAAAAAATATGAAGTTAATTAATTATTTATTGCAATTTTTATTTTTCTTGCCCCTTTTCATGATTTTTAGGTTAATTGGTTATAAAAATTCATCTAATTTAGGTGCCAAGATAACATCATTTTTAGGTCCAATGTTTAGGAAAAAAACACTTATTTTAAAAAATTTAAATAGAGCATTCCCGAATGAAGAAATTGATAATGAAAAAAAAATAAAAAAGATATGGGAAAATTATGGAAGAATATTATCTGACTATATTTATTTAAAAGAGTTTAGAAACGGGACAAAAAATAATTATATCAATGTTGAGGGAAGAGAAATTTTAAATAGTATAAAAAATAAAAAATCACCAGTAGTTTTTGTATCTGGTCATTTTAATAATTTCGAGTTGATGGCTATGGAAATTGAAAAAAATGATATAAAAGTTGCAGCAATTTATAGACCTTTAAATAACTTATTTTTAAATCCAATGATGGAAAATATTAGGAAAAAGTATGTTTGTAAAAGACAGATAAAAAAAGGAATAAGCGGAACAAGAGAAATTTTAAAACTATTTAAGAATGGAGTATCTATAGCTCTAATGATAGATCAAAGAGTTAGTGAAGGAAAAAAAATTAAGTTTTTTAACCATGAAGCTTATACAACGACTATTCCTGCTCAACTAATTAAAAAATTTGGATGTGATGTTATTCCAGTGCATATTGAGAGAAATAGAAGATATCATTTCAATATTAAATTTTTTGAACCAATCTCATTTGATAAGAATAAAAATATTATGCAAGTAACACTAGAATTGAATAAAATTTTAGAAAAGATGATTCTAAAAAATCCAGACCAATGGATCTGGACTCATAACAGATGGAAATAAATTTTATTTTTTATTAATTTGCTCGTTTCTTTCAAAAGCTTCTTTGTAAGAAAAATAAGGCTCTTGCAGATCTACATTCCAGTAAGTAAGTTTGTTTAAATCAATCTCTTTACCTGAGACAGCACATAGCACATATTCACCGTTCTCAATCACTTTAAAGTGATTAGGTAAATATTTTAATTTTGCTAATTTTTTTTTCATTTTTGATATATAAAATATTTATATATGAATATTGTAATTTTAGGAAGCGGTGGTAGAGAGCATGCTTTATGCAAAAAAATACATTTATCGAAAAAAGTTAAAAAAATTTACTCAATTCCAGGTAATGCAGGAACTTCGGATATTTCTGAAAATATAAATTTACCTTTAAATGACTTCAGCAAAATTGAAAAATTCATTAAAGATAAAAATATTGATTTAATAGTTGTCGGACCTGAACAGCCTTTAGTTGATGGGATAGTAGATTATTTTGAAAATAAGAATATAAATATATTTGGTCCAAATAAAATAGCATCTCAACTGGAAGGTTCAAAAATTTTTACAAAAAAATTATGTGAAAAATATAATATTCCATCAGCAAATTTTGGAATATTTGAGAGTGCAGAAAAAGCTTTAAATTTTTTATCTAAAGCCAATTTTCCATTAGTCGTTAAGGCAGATGGTTTAGCTGCTGGAAAAGGAGTTTATATTTGCAAGGATTTAGAGGCAGCTAAATTGGGAATTTCTGAAATATTTAATGGGAAATTTGGTAAAGCAAATAATGTTCTTGTTGAAGAATTTCTAGAGGGTGAAGAAATGAGTTATTTCGTGATAAGTGATGGAAAAACATATAAAAAATTTGAAACTGCCCAAGATCACAAAAGAGTTGGTGAGGGTGATCAAGGAAAAAATACTGGTGGCATGGGAGCTTATTCTCCATCAGCCCTTATAAATGAAGAATTAGATAAAAAAATTATTAACAAAATAATTGAACCTACCTTAAAAGGATTAAAAGATATTGGTACAGATTTTAAAGGCTTTTTATATGCGGGCCTAATGATTGTTAAAAATGAACCATACCTGATTGAATACAATGTAAGAATGGGAGACCCAGAATGTCAAACTATTCTACCTAGACTAAAAAATGATATGCTGGATTTACTATTATCATGTTGTAAGAAAGATCTTTCAAAAATTGAATTGAATTGGCATGAAGATAAAAGTTTATGTGTTGTTTTATGTTCTAAAGGCTACCCAGAAAATTATGATAATAATATAGAGATAACTGGGTTAGATAAGATCAAAGTGAGTGGGAAAAAAAATATTTATCATGCCGGTACATTAAAAAATAATAATATTACTTATTCTAATGGCGGAAGAGTTTTAAATTTCTCAGTTTTATCTGATGACTTAAAGGATGCCAGAACAAAAGCGATTAAAATGATTCAGGAATTAGATTGGAATAACGGTTATTATCGAAAAGATATCGGCTTTAAAGCAATAAAAGATTAAATGAGAATAATTTCAGGTAATTTTAAAGGTAGGAAATTAATTGAACCTGTTGATAAAAAAACACGCCCATTAAAAGATCTTACAAAAGAATCCATATTCAATATTTTGGAACACTCAAATCTAGTCAAAACTAAAATAAATAATTCTAAGGTTTTAGATTTATTTGCTGGTACAGGATCGTTTGGATTAGAATGCATATCAAGAGGATCAAGCAATGTAACTTTTGTAGAAAATTACCCTGATGCTTCAGATGTACTAAAAAAAAATATAGAAAAGTTTAATTGTGAGGACAAGTCAATTGTTATTAATGAAGATATTACAAATGATGATATTGAAACAAGGTTAATTGATAAAAAATTTGATATAATATTTCTAGATCCACCATATAAAACTGAAAATTTTATTAATTTATTAAATAAAATTATCGATATTAAACTTTTAAATAAAAATGGAATTATAATTATTCATAGATCAAAAAAAATAGTAGAAATCTTGCCTAAAAACTTTCAGATAATTCAAATAAAAACGTATGGGATTTCTAAAATAATATTTGGTTATTAGCCTCGAATAATTATTTTTTTAGTTTCTTTTTTTATCAATTCTACAGATGGCTGATCAAATGGATTAACTTTTAATGCTCTGCCTAATAAAATAGTTTCAAGCATGAAGAAAGTAAAAATTTCACCTATAGATTGCTCATTTTTATTAACCATTTCAATGGTTCTAAAAGGAATTTTCTTTTTAGCAAATATATTTTCTGTAGCAATTCTTTGAGCTTCTTTTATTTGTGATAAATTTTTATTTTTAATAAATGAAAAACTATTCAATAAAAGATTAGTTTTTATATTTTGGCTTTTTTTATCTTTAACGCTATAAAAAGTATAAAAATTATTTTTTGGACCATCAAGAAAGTACTGCATTAGTGAATGATTATCCTTCGGCATTGTAGAAATTAACGGAATAATACCTTTTGATTTTTTTCCTAAACTTTCAGACACTAGTTGTTGATACCACTCAAATAATTTATTTGAACTTTCGTCATAATTTAAAATAACTGACAAATTTTTTTTTCTTTTTACAAAAAGTAAAATAGCACTTACATTTTGTATAATATTACGCATATATTTTTTATTATTAATCAAATGGTTTAATCTTTTAAATTTTTTAATATCAAGTCCCATTAATTCTGCAGGTACCATCCCTACTTCTGAAAGAACTGAATATCGCCCTCCTATGTAATTTCTGTGTTCAATAATTTCTGACTTAAGTTTATAAGCTAGCTTCATTAAATAGTTTTGACTATCCTCAGTAATGAAAAGATTTTTAGAGTTTTTTCCTAAAATTACATTTGAGTTCGAAATAGTTTCTAAAGTATTACCAGATTTAGAAATTATAATATTTAAATTATTTTTACTTGTTTTTTTAATATTAGAATTTAAATTATTTATAAATGTAAATTTTTTACCTATCTTATAGTTTAAAAAATTATAAATTGCTTCAGCCCCTAGAATTGAACCACCCATTCCTATTAATGTAAAATTTTTGTACTTCTTATATTTTTTTATTTTTTTTAAATTAAAACTATATTTATAATTTTCAGAAAAACTTTGTAATAGCTTATCATCTTTCTTTAAAAGAAAATTTTTAAAGATTTTTTTAATTTTAATATTAGATTTAGTTTTGAAATTCTTAATTTTAATATTTTTAGTCAACATTAATTATTCTTTATTTTTTTTAATATAGAATTTTCTAATGTTTCATTTTCTGAATTTATTTCAGAAGTTGTTGTTGATTTTATTCCAAGTAACGAAATCACCTTTTCAGAATCGTCCATAGATTTAGTTTCTTCAGATGAAGGCACTGGCAGATCATTATAGTCAGGAGGCATCACAAGTGCGTTTTTTTTCTGAATTAAAAACTCCTCACCTGTAGCTCCTTTTTTTGGAGCGAACCCTGATAAACTTGAACAAGAAGCAAGTATCATTAGTAGAAAAAATAATTTTAATAATTTTAAAAATTTCATAATTTTTAATTTATTGCTTTTTCTCTTTATTGAAAAGAAATTCAGCAAATATAAGGCATATTAAACCTAAAGTAATAAATATATCTGAAACATTAAATACAAACCAATGAAAATCACCTAAATGAATATCTATAAAATCAGGAACTGCCCTATAAAATATTCTATCGAATAAATTGCCTGCAGATCCGCCAAGTACCAATGTCCAAAATACAGCTAAAGTTAAATTGCTTCTTAAAATAATTATTAAAATTACAATATTTATTAGAAGAATAAAAATTGTCATGAATGTGTAAAAATTACTGTCGTCAAAAGAAAACAATCCAAACCCAACACCAGTGTTCCAAACTAAATAGAAATTGATAAATTGATTAATATAAATATCAACTATTCCGTCATTTTCTAAGATTTTCAAAATTTGTAATTTAGAAATCCTATCTAAAAAAAATATTACTAAAAAAACAAATAATAAAATTAAATATTTATAGGTTTTTTTAATACTCATTAAGATTTATTTACAGCACAGTTTTTTCTTGAACAACTTTCTTTAGTAATTTTCCAACACGATGGACATTTATTTCCTTCAGCTTTAGTGGTCTGAACTTTAATATCCTCTATATCTCTAAACTTAATTTCTGCACCAGATGTAATACATATTTCAGAAAAATCAGTACCCTTAACTATATTAGTGAAATTTTTATTTAAATTAATTTTAAGATTAGCTTCAAGACTAGATCCTATTTCTTTTGATGATCTTTTTTCCTCTATACTAATATTGCAAGCATTTCTTATTGTAATTAATTTTTCCCATTTTTTTTCTAGATTATTATTAGACCAACCTGAAGGTATATCTGGAAATTGCTCCAAATGAATGCTTTTAGAATTATTTTTACTTACAAGAGTGTAAATTTCTTCTGTTGTAAACGAAAGAATTGGCGCAAACCATTTTAACAGGATTTCTAAAAGAATATTTAAAAATAAAATTGTAAATTTTCTTTTATCACTATCAATAGGATCACAATATAAAGTATCTTTTCTTATATCAAAATAAAATGCTGACAAGTCTACAGTACAAAAATTTAAAATTTCTTTGTAAAGATTATGAAAATTATACTTATCAAAATTATTTTTAAAAGAATTATTCAAATTAAAAATTTTATTTAACATAAATTGTTCTAGCTCAGGCATTTTGCTTATTTCTAAATTAGCAAAATCAACCTTCTCATAATTATCGTTAAGATTTCCCAATATATATCTAAATGTATTTCTGATCTTTCTGTAAGATTCTGCATGTTGGTCTAATATAGAATGATCTATTCTTAGGTCCTCAGCATAATCTGATGCAGCGACCCATATTCTTAAAATATCAGCACCATATTTTTTTAAGATATCTTCTGGTAAAATTACATTTCCCAAGGATTTTGACATTTTCAATCCCTTACCATCAACAACAAAACCATGAGATAAAATTGATTCAAAAGGTGCGCGTCCTCTAGTTCCACAAGATTCTAATAATGATGAATGAAACCATCCCCTATGCTGATCTGATCCCTCAAGATACATAGAAGCTGGCCATTTTAAATCATCTCTTTTCTCAAGAACAAATGAATGAGTTGATCCACTATCAAACCAAACCTCAACGATATCATTTGATTTTTCATAATCTTCAGCCTTATAATTCTTTCCAAGGAATCTTTGTACATCATCACCAAACCAACAATCAGAACCTTCTTTTTCATAAATATTGGCAATATTTTCAAAAACCTCTTCATCAATTAAAACTTCTTTAGTTTTTTTAGAAACAAAAATTGGTAAAGGCACACCCCAAACTCTTTGTCTAGAAACGCACCAATCGGGTCTAGTCTCTATCATCGACTTTATTCTCTCTCTCCCTTTTGATGGATAAAAGATTGTATTATCTAGAGCTTTTAAAGCAATTTTTCTCAGGTCATGAGATTCCATAGATATAAACCATTGTGGAGTAGCTCTATGAACTAGTGGAGCTTTTGAACGCCAAGAATGTGGATAAGAATGTACAAGTTCACCACTAGACAATAAGTTTTTTTGCTCTTCTAACTTTTCTATAATTACTTTATTAGCTTTAAAAATATGTAAACCCTTAAACTCAGTAATATGATCAGTATATTTGCCATCATCATCAACTGTCTCTACTGCTTTAATATTGTTTTTAAGACAAAGATTAAAATCATCTGGTCCATGACTAGGTGCACAATGAACAATTCCTGATCCTTGCTCTGTTGTAACAAAATTAGCTTCCAACATTGGGATTTCATAATCAAATCCTATTTTATTAAATGGATGTTGACAAATAGTGCCTTCGAGCTCATTTCCTAAAAAATTGAAATTTTTTTTAAATTTTTTAATTTTATTTTCCAATATTACTGTTTCTAGAAGTGCTTCAGCAACTATTATATTTCGATTTTTGAAGTCACCATCATCTTCAATTTTTAGACTTAAATATTTTAATTCTGGATTGTATGCTAAAGCTTTGTTAGCTGGTATTGTCCACGGAGTTGTAGTCCAGATAATTACATCAGAGGATATTAATTTTTCATTTTTCGACTTAATTACTTTGAAAGATGTATATATAGTATCTGATTTATGATCTTGATACTCAACTTCTGCATCTGCTAAAGCTGTCTTTTCAACTGTAGACCATAATACTGGCTTATAACCTTTGTATAAACTCCCCTGTTTAAGAAATTTTCCAAGTTCTCTGACTATTTGTGCTTCTGCAGGAAAACTCATTGTCGAGTAATAATTTTCCCAGTCTCCAATTACACCTAGCCTTTGAAATTGATCTTTATGAACATTAATCCATTTTTCAGCAAAATCCCTACATTCTTTTCTAAATTCAATAATAGGTACGTCATTTTTATTTTTTTTATTTTTTTTATATTGTTCTTCAATTTTCCATTCAATTGGCAGTCCATGACAATCCCATCCCGGAACATATACAGCATCACTTCCACTCATCTGGTGAAACTTAACAATAATATCTTTAAGAATTTTATTTAATGCTGTTCCCATATGAATATTTCCATTTGCATATGGTGGTCCATCATGAAGCACAAACTTTTCTTTACCTTTGTTAATTTTTCTTATTTGATTGTATAAATCCATATTCTTCCAAAAATCTATTATTGAAGGTTCTTTGGTTGGAAGATTAGCCTTCATAGAAAATTTAGTTTTAGGTAGATTTATATCCATTTTACTCATGTAATTAATTTAGTTTATTTTTAGCTATTTTTAAGTCAGAACTAATTTGCTTTTTTAATTGGTTTACACTTTTAAATTTTTTTTCTTTTCTTATAAAATAAACAAAATCAATGATTAATTCTTTATTATATAAATTTCCAGAAAAATTGAAAATATGAACTTCTAAAAGTATTTTTTTTTGGTCAAATGTAGGTCTAATACCTAAATTAGCTATACCTTTAAGTATTCTATTGCTGTTTAATCTTTTGATTTTCACAGCATAGACACCTCGTTTTGCAATTACATATGGTTCAATATTCATATTGCATGTTGGAAAGCCCATTTTCTTTCCAATCTGTCTTCCTTTTTTTACTACTGAAACAATTTGCCATTCTCGTGATAAATATTTATTAGCAAGAGTAAGTTTTCCTTGTCGTAATAAATTCCTAATTAAACTTGAGGAAATTATTCTCTTTTTAATTTTTAATGGTTTCGGCTCGATAACTTTATAATTAAAATTTTTTTGATAATTTTTTAGTAATTTTACATTTCCTTTTCTTTTATTTCCAAAACGAAAATTATTACTAACAAATAAAAAACTAATTTTTAGTTTTTTACTCAGTATCTTGCTAATAAAGTTGTGAGCATTAGTTTTTGAAAATTTTAAATCGAATTTTTTATTAATAATAAAATCAACCCCTTGTTTAGATAAGAGTGAATTTTTTTGCTTTAAACTTGCGATTCTAAAATCATTTTTTTGTTTTTTAAAAAACATCTTTGGCATTGGTTCAAAGGTTAAAACACCAATTTTTAACTTATATTTTTTTTTAAACAGCTTCGCCATCTTAAATAATTTTTGATGACCCAAATGTAAACCATCAAAATTACCAACTAACATAATAGAATTTTTATGACTCTTGTGTATATTAAAATTGTCATAAGTTTTAATTTTTTTTACCATTTTAGTTCCCTCTGAATAAAATTAATTTTCCTCTTATAACTTTTTATTACTTTTTTAATTCCTTTTTGATTTATTTCTTTTTTATGAATTCCATTTGAGATCAATAAAGAGTCATATTTCAAATTATTTGCTCCTTTAATATCTGTATTCAAATTATCTCCAATAACTAAAATTTTTTTGTATTTTTTTATATTTGATTGATTATATACTTCTGGATATGGCTTTCCAAAGTAAATAACTTTTCCTCCAATTTCAGTAAAAACTTTAGCGACAGAGCCTGCGCAATATTCTCTTTTCTTCCCCCTATCTACTATTAAATCAGGATTGGTACAAATCATTCTTTTTTTTTTATAATTTTTAAGAATTTTTTTATAATAATTTAAATTTTTTTCATACTTTTCAAATAACCCTGTGCATAAAATAAAGTCAGCCTCGTTTAAATTTTGGGTATAGTTTTTTTTAAATTTTAAAAATAAATCAAAATCTCTAGGAGGTCCAATATGAAAAAATTTTTTGTTTTTATATTTTTTTTTCAGGAAAATTAAAGCAGCTTCTCCTGAAGTGTAAACTTTTTTTAACATTTTGTTCTGCATGCCAAGATTTTTTAAGAATTTTTTTACAGTTGTATTTGGTCTTGGAGCATTTGTTAATAGAACATACTGTTTGTTCATTTCATGAAATTTCGATAATGTACTAATTGCGTTTTTATTCAATTTAATTCCGTTATGAACAACCCCCCATAAATCTATATAAAAAAAATTATATTTCTGATAAATCGAACTTATTCCTTTATTATCTAAATTTATTACCATGTATTGAGATATAACTTAAAAAAGTATTAATTTCCTTGGTTTTTTAGAAGCAAAATATAATTTAAATCTCTTGAAATAGATAAAGACCATATTTATATAAATCGCATACAAATAGGAGAATATATGAAATTTAAACCCCTGCACGATAGAGTGCTTATAGAAGTTTTAGACAGTAGTGAAAAAACTGCTGGCGGAATAATCATCCCTGATACTGCTCAAGAAAAACCGCAAGAAGGTAAAGTTGTTGCTGTAGGAGGTGGAGCAAAAACAGAGGATGGAAAAGTTATTCCTATGGATGTAAAGGTTGGTGACAAAGTATTGTTTGGCAAATGGTCAGGCACTGAAGTTAAGATTGGTGGAAAAGAGTATAGCATTATGAAAGAGTCAGACATAATGGGAATTTCAAATAATAAATAATAATAAAGGAGAATAAATAAAATGGCAAAAATTGTTAAATTCGACTCAGATGCTAGATCGTTAATGATTAGGGGAGTTGATATACTTGCTAATACAGTAAAAGTTACACTTGGCCCTAAAGGCAGAAATGTTGTTATAGATAAATCTTATGGAGCGCCAAGAACTACTAAAGATGGAGTTACAGTAGCAAAAGAAATTGAACTAGAAGATAAATTTGAGAACATGGGTGCTCAAATGGTTAAAGAGGTTGCTAGCAAAACTAATGACGAAGCTGGAGACGGTACAACAACTGCAACAATACTAGCTCAAGCTATAGTAAAAGAAGGTACAAAATATGTTACAGCTGGAATGAACCCCATGGATGTTAAAAGAGGAATAGATCATGCAGTTGAAACTGTTAAATCAAAATTAATTTCATCAGCAAAAAAAGTTAAAGATAGTGATGAGATTGCTCAAGTTGGAACTATTTCTGCAAATGGAGATAAAGAAATTGGAAATATGATTGCAAAGGCTATGCAAAAAGTTGGCAATGAGGGAGTTATAACAGTTGAAGAAGCCAAAGGTATTGAAACTGAATTAGATGTAGTTGAAGGAATGCAATTTGATAGAGGTTACTTATCACCATACTTTATTACAAACGGTGACAAAATGATTACAGATCTTGAAAATCCTTTTATTTTACTTCACGAGAAAAAGTTAACTAATCTTCAACCAATGGTGCCTTTATTAGAAGCAGTTGTTCAAGCCGGTAGACCACTAATGATTATATCAGAGGATGTAGAAGGTGAAGCTTTAGCAACTTTAGTTGTGAATAAATTAAGAGGTGGCTTAAAGGTTGTTGCTGTAAAAGCACCAGGCTTTGGTGATAGAAGAAAATCAATGTTAGAAGATATTGCGATTTTAACTGGTGGCCAAGTAATTTCAGAGGACTTGGGTATTAAACTTGAAAATGTAAAACTTACTGATCTTGGATCATCAAAAAGAGTTAAGGTTGATAAAGATAACAGTACTATAATTAGCGGTACTGGAAAAAAAGCTGACATTGAATCAAGATGTGCTCAAATTAAACAACAAATAGAAGAAACAACTTCAGATTATGATAGAGAGAAACTTCAAGAAAGATTAGCTAAATTAGCTGGTGGTGTTGCAGTGATTAAAGTTGGTGGAGCAACAGAAGTTGAAGTTAAAGAGAGAAAAGATAGAGTTGAAGACGCACTGAATGCAACAAGAGCCGCTGTTGAAGAGGGTATTGTTGTTGGTGGTGGATGTGCTTTACTTTATGCTGCACAAGAACTTAAGAATGTCAAAGCTAAGGGGGACGACCAAAAAGCGGGTGTGGAATTAGTTAGAACTGCTTTAGAAGCTCCAATAAGACAAATTACTAAAAACGCCGGTGTAGATGGCTCTGTAGTAGTTGGAAAATTACTTGAAAAAAATAAAACATCTCATGGATATGATGCTCAAGCAGAAGAATACTGCGATATGTTTGAAAAAGGTATCATAGACCCAGTTAAAGTTGTTAGAACTGCTCTTCAAGATGCAGCTTCTATCTCTGGATTACTTGTAACAACAGAAGCAATGATTGCTGATAAACCAGAAGAAAAAGATAGTGGTGCAGCTGGTGGTATGCCTCCTGGTGGTGGTATGGGTGGTATGGGCGGTATGGGAGGAATGGGTGGCATGGGAATGTAATCCCAATCATACTTTTAAAATTAGAAAAAAAGAGGTCGTTTTAAACGGCCTTTTTTTTTATCTTTTTCATGGCGGTCTAAAAGTTAATCTAACAAATCTATGTAGTCTTTTTCTAACAAACCACATGATACCAAAATACATCTTTAATAAGGTTGTATCCATCACTTTATAAGTGATTATTTACCAAAGTGAATTAATAAGATATTTGGTCTTTCTAATTAATTTTTTTAATATATAACCTCGCACAAATGACAACTGATATTAGAAATATTACCATTATTGCTCATGTAGATCATGGCAAAACAACATTAATTGACAATCTAATGAAACAAAGTGGTTCATTTAGAGAAAATGAAATAATAGATGAACGTTTGATGGATAGTGGTGAACTTGAAAAAGAGAGAGGTATTACTATTCTTGCTAAACCAGCATCTATTAATTGGAAAAATTCTAGAATAAATATTATAGATACACCTGGACACAGAGATTTTGCAGCTGAGGTTGAAAGAGTATTAAGTATGGCTGATGGTGCTTTATTATTAATAGACTCAGCTGAAGGCGTAATGCCTCAAACGAAATTTGTACTTAGCAAAGCTCTAAAACAAGGTTTAAAACCAATTGTTATAATAAATAAACTTGATAAACCCGACCAAAGAGCTGATGCTGTATTAGATGAAACTTTTGATTTATTTGTTAGCCTTGATGCAAATGAAGAACAACTAGATTTTCCAGTTTTATACGCAAGTGGAAGATCTGGATGGGCCTCTAACGAAATTGATGGTCCTAGAGAAAATCTAAATCCCCTCTTAGATTTAATTATAGATCATGTAAAACCAGCAAATTTAGACAAATCAAAACCTTTTGCTATGTTATCTACTCTTCTTTACGCAGATAGTTTTTTAGGCAGAAGTTTAGTTGGAAAAATATCTCAAGGAACTGCCAAAGCAAATCAACAAATAAAAGCTATTAATCTTCAAGGAGAAAAAATTGATGAGGGAAGATTAACAAAAATATTCAGGTATGAGGGAACTAAAAAAGTTCCAATTGAAGTTGGTGAAGCTGGTGACATAGTAGTAATTGCAGGACTAGAAAAAGCAAACGTTGCTGATACAATCTGTGATATTGAGGTAACAACACCAATACCAGCAACACCTATTGACCCACCAACAATGTCAATTACAATAACTGTTAATAGTTCTCCTTTAGCTGGAACTGAGGGAAAAAAATTAACAAGTACACAAATTAGAGACAGACTAATTTTAGAGGCTCAAAATAATGTTGGAATTAACTTTTCTGAAAATTCAACAAACGATGCTTTTGAAATAAGTGGTCGTGGTGAGTTAATGCTTGAAATTTTGTTGACTCAAATGAGACGTGAAGGATTTGAAATGACAGTAAGCCCACCAAAAGTTTTATACCAGAAAGATGATAATGGTGACAAACTTGAGCCTATGGAAGAAATTACAATGGATTTGGATGAAGAATATTCATCTAAAGTGATAGATTCAATGAATAGAAGAAAAGGGAAACTCATTGAACTTAAAGATACGGGAAAAAATAAAAAAAGATTAATTTTTAAAGCTCCAACAAGAGGGCTAATGGGTTATACAAGTAGATTTCTAACACTTACAAAAGGTAATGGGGTAATTAATAGACTATTTCATTCTTACGGAAAATTTGAAGGAGATATGGAAGGAAGAAGGAATGGAGCTTTAATTTCAATGGAACAAGGTAAAGCTGTTGCATTTGCAATATTTAATCTTCAGGCAAGAGGAGAAATGTTTGTAACTCATAATGACCCAGTATACGAGGGCATGATAGTCGGTTTAGCGCCAAAACCTGGAGATATGATAATTAATGTTATGAAAGGAAAAAAATTGACAAATATGAGAACCCAGGGCACTGATGAAAATATAGTACTAACTCCAGTAAGAAAAATGTCTATTGCTGAACAGCTTAGTATGCTTAATAGCGATGAGTCTTTAGAAATTACCCCAAAATCATGTAGATTAAGAAAAGCAATACTTAATCCTCATGAAAGAAAAAAAAGTGAGAAGTCTGGAAGTGTTGCTTAATTATCCAAGATTTCATCAAAACTTTTAAAATCTCCAATTTTAAAAATAATTGCATCTTTTTTTTTAAAACCATATTTTTCAGCATTATTTTTAAACCTTAATCTTGGCTCCATTATTGGTTCCAGTGATAATACAAAAGTACCCCAATGCATTCCTATTACTTTTTTGCTTTTTAAATCTTTTGCTATACTCAATGCTTCTTCTGGATTTGTATGATATGATGATTTGTCTTTAATTGGTGATAATGGATAAAAATTATATGCTCCAATATTAATTAATGTTAAATCTATAGGTCCATATTTATTACCTAAATCTTTATAAATATTACCAACTCCAGTATCACAAGCAAAAAGAATTTTTCTATTTTTATATTCAATTAAAAAATTACCCCAGAGTGTTTTATTAGTATCGGTCAAACTTCTTTTTGACCAATGGACTGCTGGCAAAAAAGTTACCTTTAAATTTTCATTTATTTTAATTGAATCATACCAATCCATTTCGTTAACGTCATCATATCCATTTTTTGTAAAGTATTTTCCAAGTTTTAAAGGTAACATTACTTTAGCATCTTTAAATGGAAATCTTCTGATTGTTGTCATATCTTGATGATCATAATGATTATGTGTTAATAAAAATAAGTTTGTCTTTGGGATCTCCTTCAAATTTAAAGCGGGCTTTGTAAATCGTTTAGGTCCAAAAATTAAAGGCCCAGCGTTTTTTGAAAATACAGGATCTGTTATAATTGTGATGTCTCCCAACTTAATTAAAAAAGTTGCGTGACCAATCCAGCCTACGTAATCCTCATTTTTAAGTTTATCTAAATCAGATAATACCTTATCTTTTGGAACTACATGTTCTTCTGGAATTGTCATATCTAATTTTTTTTTTTCCTTATTAAATATTTTAAATGACCATTTAAAATTAGAATTTCTCTCTGGGGAACCCTCGGGATTTCTAAAAGTTCCATCTGGTAAATGATGATATGGTTTTTTTTCAGCAAATGACATTGTTGTTAAAATATTGAATATTATTGTAAATGCAACGAGGTATTTATACATGTATTTAAAAGGCTAGAGACTATTTTTTCTTTTCAAGCCCAAGCTTTTTACTATGTCTTAATCTTAATATCACAATGGCAACTGCAATAAATACTATTGCCAAAGCTTCATACATTAATTGTGTTGCATCCATCTCTTTTCCTTGAAGAATTATAAATCTAGCAAGTGCGGTAATGGCTATAAAAAGTGGAAGTGTAATATTAATTGACTGTTCTGCCCAAAAAACCCTTATCATTGCAAGTACCTCTAAGTACAGAAACATTAATAATAAATCCGCAAGACTAACACTGCCATTTTCAATCATTGTTTTAACTTCCAAACCGATTGCAACGATTGTGCTAATTAAGATTAAAATTAACACAAGTAACTGTAAATTTTTTACGAATTTTTCCATTTTTTCAAATATACTATAATCTATACTTATGAGAATACTTTTATCAATCATAATAAGCTCTATAATTACGATTAATTCTCACGCTGATATAAATAATTATAAAAATCTCAATTTTATTGAAATGGATGTTATTCATAATGATAAGATTGTTGGTTTCAACAATTTTTATTTTCAAAACCAAGGTGAAACCCTCATTGTTAAAAATGAAGTATTTTTTTCTATTTCAGTACTAGGAGTTGAAGTTTTTAAAGTGAAAAGTAATACAGAAGAAGAATATAGAAATAATCAGTTAATAAATTTTAAATCTAAAACTTTTCAGAATAAAAAAGAGAAATATGTAAGGATAAATTATAAAGAAGACGCTGGTAATTTTATCATAGAAGGGTCTTCTTATAATGGAGAAGTCTCTGCAGATACTCCCTTGGGAAATTGGTGGAATGCAGATATTTTGAAGGCTGATAAACAAATTAGTCCACTTTCAGGGAGTATTAAAAAGCAGGTTGTAAGCTTGATTGGAGATGAACAAATCCTCTTAAACGGAAATCTTTTTTCTACAAGTAAATATACAATAAAATCTAAAAATGAAAATTTATCAGATGATAAGAAACTAAATTTTGAAATTTGGATTGATAAAACTAGCAAAATAATTGTTAAAGTTGCCTATAATCGACTAGGCAACTGGGAATATAGAATAAAAAAATCTAATTAAAACTGCTCTGATTCAGTTGAGTCCTTCATTGCAGTAGTGGAGCTTTTCCCTCCACTTATAGTATTAGATACCGAGTCAAAATATGAAGTTCCAACTTCCCTCTGGTGTTTAACACTAGTATAGCCATCTTTTTCTCTAGCAAACTCTTTATCTTGAATTTTAGAATATGCTGACATGCCTTCTGATTTATATTTTTCCGCTAATTCAAAAATTGCAATATTCTGAGCATGAAAACCAGCAAGAGTTATGAATTGAAATTTATATCCCATATCACTTATTTTTTGTTGGAAAGTTGCAATTTCACTGTCAGACAAATGTTTTTTCCAATTAAAAGATGGTGAACAATTATAAGCTAATAATTTTCCTGGAAACTTTGCTCTTATAGCGTCTGCAAACTTTTTAGCTTCTTCAAGGTTTGGAGTTGCTGTTTCACACCATATTAGATCTGCATATTCAGCATAAGCTAGTCCTCTTGATATCGCTTGTTCTATTCCTGGTTTAACATAATAAAAACCTTCAGGAGATCTTTCACCAGTTAAAAACGGTTTGTCATTTTCATCGTTATCATTTGTAATAAGTTTAGCAGCATTAGCATCCGTTCTTGCTAAGATTATAAGTGGCACATTAGCAATGTCTGCAGCCAATCTTGCAGATTTTAAATTTCTTACAGCTTGACCAGTTGGAACCAATACTTTTCCACCCATATGACCACATTTTTTTTCACTCGCTAGCTGATCTTCAAAGTGAACACCTGCAGCACCTGCTTTTATAAACTTTTTTGTTAATTCAAAAACATTTAATGGTCCACCAAATCCGGCTTCGCCATCAGCAATTATTGGTAACATATAATCAACTCTATTTTCAGATTTCATATCACCATCTGTAATTTCCATATGTTGAATTTGATCAGCTCTTATTAAAGCATTATTCATTGACTCAACTAATTTTGGAGCACTATCATAAGGATATAAAGACTGATCAGGATACATCTCCCCTGCACTGTTAGCATCTGCTGCTACTTGCCATCCACTTAGATAAATAGCTTTTAAACCTGCCTTTGCGTGCTGAACTGCATGATTTCCTGATAAAGAACCTAAAGTATTTACATAGTTCTCGGTGTTTAGTAATTCCCATAGTTTCTCTGATTGATTTTTACACATTGAGTATTCAATTTTAATTGAACCTCTTAATCTCTCTACCTCTTCAGGTGTATAATCTCTTTTAATTCCTGCAAATCTTTTTAAGTCGTAAGATACTTTTTTTTCTGAACTCATCATTCCTCCCTATAGAATATTTAAGATGTTTAAGAAAAGAAAAGCGGATAGAAGTAATTAGTTTGAGTTATTATACTCGTTTGTAAACTCGTTCATTCCACTTGATCCCCAATCACAATGGTCATCTCTTAAGTATATCCCTGATTGGTTTTGATCGTTTTGGAACTCTTTAGATGCAATTTGAGACTTATTTTCTTGGTGTTTTTTATAAATTTTGTTGTTCATAACTGAAGTTATAATTTACAATATTTACAAAATCTACTATTTTATTAAAAATGCTTGTAAATCAATATAATTTATTGTAAACATTAATTTACAAAATTTACAAATAGTTAATATGAGTCAAATAGATCTTAAAATTGGACCGAAATTAAAGTCATTTAGAAGGCAGATTGGAATTCAAGCTAATAGATTAGCGGAAAAACTTAATATTTCACCGAGTTATCTGACATTAATCGAAGGAGGAAAAAGAAAAATAGATGCAGATTTGCTGCTAAAATTTTGCCAAGAACTTAAAATTGAGCTTTCAGATATTACAAGTAAGTCAGATATAAATTTAGAGAATAATATATCTGAATTATTAGGAGATGAGCTTTTTGAAGATTTAGATATTCTCGGTCCAGAAGTTAAAGATTTGGTAAATACTAATCCTAAAATTGCTAAAGCTTTAATTAAATTAGGTGATAATTATAAGAAAAAGGACCATGATATAATTAACAGAGTAGAAAATTTATCTGGAAAAATAATTGACAGCAGAAAAGCTGCTTTTCCTGGTGAGGTTGTGTCAGATTTCCTACAGGTAAATAAAAACTATTTTCCAAAATTAGAAGAGTTTGCAAATTCAATTTTCGAAAAAGTTCAACAAAATAAAAGAACTAGATATATAGCTTTATGTGAATTTCTTAAATCAGAATATAAAATTAATGTAATAGATATTATTCCAGAGGAAGGAAAGCCTTTTTCAAAAATTTTTAAAAAAAAAAGTAAAGAACTTTTGCTATCAGATTATTTATCACTTGAAACTAAAAAACTTCATGCAGCTGCTCAAATTGCTCAGGAGGGAGCAGGTGAGGAAATTAATAACTATCTTTCATCATTTAAATTTCCATCCGAAGAATCAAGAAAATTGACAAAAGTATCTTTATTAAATTATTGTGGAGCAGCAATTTTGATGCCTTACAAACTTTTTCATTCTGAATGTAAACAATTAAAGTATGATCTTGAGTTGTTACAAAATACATTTGCAACCTCTTTTGAACAAGTTGCACATAGAGTGACTTGTTTACAAGATCCTTCTTTACCAGGTATACCTTTTCATTTTTTAAGAGTTGATGTGGCAGGCAATATTTCAAAAAGATTCTCACTGTCAGGTATTGAAATACCAAGATATGGGGGTGCTTGCCCTAGATGGAATGTTTATTCAGCTTTTACAAGACCAGGTGTAATTCAGGCCGCAGTAAGCAAAATGACAAATGGTGAAAAATATGTTTGTATTGCAAGAACAGTTGAAAAAGGAGTAGGCAGATTTGGAAAATCTAAAAGTATATTATCAATTGGTCTTGGTTGTGAAGCTAAGCATGCAAAAGATTTTGTTTATACTGAAAATATAGATTTATCTGATAAAAAAACAGAAATCCCAATCGGTGTTTCTTGCAGAACATGTGATAGGCTTGACTGCTCACAGAGAGCATTTCCACCACTTCACAAGAAATTTGATGTAGATATAAATAATAGAGGTGTATCGGTTTACGTAAATGAATAAGAGCTTCAAGTTTTACTCTTTGACCTCTCTTTAGCTAGTAAATTAGTCAAAGAATCCACCATAATATCTGATGCTTTAAATATTTCTGAACTCTTAAATTCGTGAGTAACATTTTTTTCTGAGTTAGATTTATCTTCAATGATTATTCCTTCATCTGGGTTATTATTTTTGATGTAAATCAATAATAACCATTGCTCATCATTTGATTCATCCCATTTAATAAAAATTTCACCTGTTTCAAACCTTCTATCTATACACCTGAAGATCGACATTTTTCTGGTGATGTGCCGTTTATTAAGTTGAAAAACTAAACTATTGGCGCTTCTATAAAAACTTTCTAAACAAAACTCTACTTTTTGTCTTTCTATTCTATACTCTCTCTCTTTTTGTAGTAGATCTTCTCTATCATCTCCTTCTTTAACTTTAATTCCTAATGCCTCTACCCTTTCTCTAATTTTCTGATCTCTTATTTCTCTATATTTATCTTTTAGTTTTTCTATTCTCTGTTGAAGACTTCCATAGTCATCTCTTTTTTCTCTTAAGGAAATTTTTTCTAGTTTTTCAATTTCTTTAATTTCTCTTATTCTAAATTTTTCAATTTGCTTTTCTATTTTTAATTCTTCTAAAAATTTTTTCTGTTTTTCAGCTTGCTCTTTCCTAATTAAGGCTTGTTCTTTTTTTAAAAATATTTTTATATCTTTTATTCTTTCCCTTTCTAATCTTTCTTCTTCTTTTAATTCTCTTTTTTTTGCTTCTAATAATATCAATTGTTCTTTTTGTTTTTTTTCTCTTTCTATTTTTATGCTTTCTTGTTTTAGTATAGCTTTTTCAATCTTAATTCTTCTCTTCTCTTCAAGTCTAGTATCTTTGTATTCTTGTATTTTAATAGATATAGAGTCGAAAAATTTTTGAATAAAGTTTTCTAAACTAAAATTAATATTTATCTTGAAATTAAGAGAAAAATTTTCTTGGGCTACTGCAAGCTTTGATATTAAACTTTTATTTTTAGAAATAATTTTTATTTTATTTTTTTTATTTTTTATTTTTACTTTCGAAGTATTCTTAATTTTTCTTTTCTTAAATTTGCGAGATAAGTTTTTTTTCTTAACTCTTTTAAAATTAGACTTGATATTTGATTTTAATTTTTTTTTCTTAAAATTTTGCTTATTTTTTTTTGTTTTTTTTTTCTTTTTTTTCATCACAAGTATCTATTTATTATTATCAATAATAATTTAATAAATATAGTCTCTTGTATTAGGCGTAGATGTTAATTTTTTGGATAATTGAAATTGATAAACAACAAGATCTCCCCATTTGAAACCATATTCACAGGAAGCTAAGTAAAATTCCCACATTCTCAAAAATCTTTCATCAAACATTTCTAGCACTTTATCTTTGTTCGATAAAAATCTTTCTTTCCAATTTCTTAATGTATGCGAATAATGCAGTCTCAGAACTTCCATATCTGACACAATTAGTCCAGACTGTTCAATCGGACCCATTACCTCACTTAAACTAGGCGTATAACCACCAGGAAATATATACTTTGTAATCCATGGTTGTGGGTCTCTTGGCTTATTTACTGATCCAATAGTATGAATTAAAGCAACACCATCATCATTTAAAAGATTTGCTACTTGATTAAAAAATTTATTATAAAATTTTCTTCCCACGTGCTCGAACATGCCTACACTTACAATTCTATCAAATTTTTGGTTAAGCTCTCTGTAGTCTGCTAATTTAAATTTTACCTGATTTTCTAAATTTAGTTCTTTTGCTTTTTTATTACTAAATTCGTGTTGATTTTCAGACAATGTAATTCCCGTTACTTCACATTTAGACTGGTTGGCGATCTCCATACCTAAATAACCCCATCCGCTCCCAATATCTAAAACTGTTTGATTTTCTTTGAGATTTAATTTTTTTATCAAGTGATTGATTTTATTATTTTGTGCAGTTTCTAAAGTATCATTATCATTTTTAAAGTAAGCACATGAGTATTGTCTTTTTGGATCTAAAAACAGTTCATATAAATCATCAGAGATATCGTAATGATGTGCAACATTTTCTTTAGACTTTTTTGCTAAGTTAAAATTTGTTAAATATCTAAATGTACCTTGTATTTTCTTTATAATGCTGTTTGCTAAATTTAAATTACCTCTACCCATGTTAAAAAATATAATATCTAAAACATCTGTTAGGTTTCCATTTTCAATCTTAATTGTCCCATCTGTATAAGCCTCTCCAAAGTAAAGATCTGGATAATACAAAAGTTTGTAATGTAATTTTTTATCTAGCAATTTTATACTCAATGATTTTTCGCTAAGATTCTCATTACCAATTTTATGAATTTTACCTGTTGCATCTATAAGATTAAAACCCTTTTTTTTAATCAGTTTATTTAAAAAATTTACTAATAACATTTATGCAGCCTCTTTTGTATCCATACTAAAATTACAATTTTTTAACTCATCCAATAGTTTAACTTCATCTTTTTGACTTAAAAGATTTAATGGTGGAATTAAATTTTTGTAAATTATATCTTTTTTAGAAAAAAAAGAGTGTAACCCAGATATTAAATTAAATTGATCAAAAACTTTTCTTACACTACATAATTTATCATTTTGTGTCTGCTGTCTTTTCTCAATAAAATCATCGAAAACTTTTCTAGAAAGTTTAGCTGTTACATTGCATGTGGCTGTGATAATTCCAGAGCACCCTATCTCAAGACCTTTTAAAAGTTTAAGCTCTGATCCTGGCAAAACTGAAAAATTATTTATTTTTAACTTTTCAAATAAATTATAACTGCTATCTTTTACTCCAATAATTTGATTTGGAAACTTTCTGGCTAACTCTTCAACACATTCAATTGTAAATTTATATCCAGATAATTTTTCAAAATTGTAAAGTATAATTTCACAATTAGGGATATTATTTATTATCTCAGAATAATATCTTAATACATCTTTATCTGTATATTTATAATAAGCAGGTGGCATAATTAAAAACCTATTAAAACCTAAAGTGATTGATACCTTCATTAAATTTATTGTTTCATTAAGAGAATTTAGACCTGTGCCTAGAATAAATTGATTTTTAAAATTACTTTTTGAAAGTTCATTAATACAGTTTAGCTTTTCTGAAATTTGAATTAATTGTGATTGTCCTGTGCTACCAAAAAATACTACTCCATGACAACCTTGTTTTATTAAATTTTCCCCATGTTCAATCGTTTTTTTAACATTTAAACTAAGATCATCGTCAAAAATTGACATAGTCGCTGCATATATTCCATTAACTTTGCTCATCTTAATTTTTAATCCCTTAAAAATAATATAATAATGATAAAAATGAAACTCAAAAAAATGGGGTATAAATAAGCACTTAATCTTTTATGAAAGTAGGGATATTTTTAAGTTATATTGGCTTGGGATCTAACATTATGCATCTTGCATATTGTCATGAAATTGCAAAAAAATATGGACCAGTAACAGTCATTACAATCTGCAAAAACTTTAAAGAGGCAGTTAATAATGATCCAAATATAAAAGAAGTTATTTATTTAGATAAATATTATAAAAAGTTTTCTGATATATTTAGACTTAGTAAAGAATTATCTAAGTGTGATTTGGATACAATATTTATTTTTTACCCAAGTTTAAGATTTTACCTAGCTAGTAAACTCGCAAAAATAAAAAATATAAATTCCTATCCTTTTTTCATAAAAAAGAATTTGCATTTAGTAAACACAGCAAAGAAATTTGTAGAAAAAAAATTAAATATTAAAGTCTGTCCGACTGAAACAATATTTTATGTAAATCCAGAAGATAAGAAAAATGCTGAAAAAAAAATGGATAAATCAGTAAAAAATATTGTCGTAGGAGCAGGTTCTTCAGGTCCAACAACAAAATGGGGAGAAAGAAATTATATTGATTTATTAAAAAGATTAAATAATCATGGTAAATTTTATTTTTATATTCAGTGTGGTCCAGAAGAAAGTATCATCAGCGATACAATAATTAAAGAGGTAGGAGAAAATAAATGCGAAACATTAAGCAATAAAAAAATTAAAGACCTAATTCCAATTGTTTCAAATTGTGATTTATATATTGGAAATGATTCTTTCGGGCATCATATTACTAGTCAATGTGGAATACCCAGTTTAATTTTACTTCTTGATACACCTAGAGCTTACACAGACTATAGCATTAATCAGTATCAAATTTTACCTAATGAAATTAACATAAATAAAATTACCCATGATGTTGCAATATCACCAGATCGTATAAAAGTTGATGATGTTTTTAATAAAATAATTTCTATAATTAATTAATTGTCAAGCATCTTTTGTTAAAACTTCTTTTGCCTCATTCACAATTGATGCTAATCTTGTTAATTCAGGGCTAATATCTGGATGAACTTTTTTCATAATTTTTTTGTAAGCGTTAACAATCTCTGTTTTTGAATATTTTTTATTAGGATTTAAATTTAATATTTTATAAGCCTCAGATTTTGACATATTTGTAGAATTAGATGAATTATTAGCTCCATTAAAATTAAATCTACCGGAAGCTTTTAGTATTTGCAGCAAGTTCCATATTCTAAATATTTGAAATAAAGTTAATCCTGCCTTAGTTTTTATCAAAGGCAAAATCATCATCAAAAAGGGTAATGAAAAGATATATCTTCCTCCAAATGCCATTAAAAGTGCTAAAACTCCAAATATTACAATCCAAAATTTTCTTAATACTGTCGTTATTTTTTTACTTGATGCGCCACGAAACCAATTGATAAAAAATATAAATGCTATTAATAAAATAACAATTAATAATATTGCTGAATTCATAATTATAATGAAAATACCACAACTGAAAAAAAAAAGTGATACTAAATCATGTCACAACATTTCCTGGGAAGATCACTACAGCTGGGTTCATCAGGCAGATATATTGGAAGTTTTAAAAGATAATTCAAAACTTAATCCAGAAGTAAGGAAATATCTAGAAGACGAAAATAATTATACTGAGGAATATTTCAAATACACGAAGCAAATTCAAAAAAGGATATTTAACGAGATCAAGGGAAGGATAAAATTAGATGACGAGTCTCTTCCGGTGAAAGATAGGAATTACGAGTATTGGAGCAAAACAACTTCAAAAGGAAATTATTCTATTAGATTAAGGAAGAAGATTGGGACTAATTATGTCGAGGAATATTGGAATGGTGACAAAGAAAAAGAAAAGTTAAATACTGAATATTTTGGTATTGGAGACCTAGAAGTAAGTTATAACGACAAAGTACTTGGATACTCATTAGATCTTAAAGGATCAGAATATTTTACTATTCATTTAAGGGATATAGATTCTAATAATTTAATATCAGATAAAATATATGATACTTCTGGTTCAATTACTTTCAGTCTAGATGATAAATATATTTTTTATTCAAAACTTGATGAAAATCATAGACCAAGAAAAATTTTTAGACACAAAATTGGAACACCTGTTACAAAAGATGAATTAATTTTTGAGGAAAAAACTGAAGCTTTTACAGTAAGTATGTATTTAAGCTCGGATGAAAAGTATTATTTTATTAGTTCTTCAGATCATAATACATCGGAACAATATTATTTTGATGTTAAAGAGGAAAATCCAAAACCAAAATTAATAATTAAAAGAGAAAAGGGTATTATGTATTCAATAAATTCATGGGATAATAATTTCTATAATCACACAAATAAAAATGCTGAAGATTTTAAAATTGATAAATGTGAAAACTTAAATGAACAAAGGTGGGAAACTTATATTCCTGCTAAAGATGAGGTTCTTATTGGAGATTTAGTTTTTTTAAAAGATTGGATCCTTAGAAGTGAACAATCAAATGCTTTAAATAAGATATTTGTTAAAAATATTAAGGATAATACAGAAGAAGAAATAAAATTTGAAAATGAAAAAGTTATTTCTCCTGGCTTATCACTCATACAAAGAAATAGGGATACTAATTTAATTTACTTGAGTTATTCTTCGCCAAAAACCCAAAGCAGAACTTATCTATATAATTTAAAGAATAAAGATAGAAAGTTATTAAAAGAACAAGAAATACCATCTGGCCACAATCCAGATGATTATATTGTGGAACGGTTAGAATGTATTGCTCATGATGGAGTAAAAATACCAATAACAATAACGAGAAATAAAAATACTAAAATTGATGGATCTGCAAATTTATTATTATATGGTTACGGATCATACGGACATTCAATTCCCCCAACTTTTTCCTCCTCAAGGTTTAGTTTAATAGACAGAGATATTATTTGGGTGACCGCACATATAAGAGGTGGAATGGAAAGAGGTATGAAGTGGTGGAAAAATGGAAAATTATTAAATAAGAAAAATACATTTAAAGATTATATTTCAGTAGCAAAATATTTGATTGAAAAAAAATATACATCTAAAAAGAAAATTATTGGAATGGGCGGCTCTGCTGGAGGATTATTAATGGGAGCTGTTGTCAATGAAGAACCAAATCTATTCTTAGGAATGATTATGGCAGTACCTTTTGTAGATTCATTAACTACTAACCTAGATCACTCTTTGCCCTTAACAATTGGAGAATTTGATGAATTTGGTAACGCAAAAGATAATAAAGATCATTTCGATTATATTTATTCCTATTCGCCATACCACAATATAAAAAAAATGGATTATCCCAATATACTTATTACAACTAGTTTAAGTGATAATAGAGTTTTATTTGATGAACCTACAAAGTTTACAGCTAAGTTAAGAGAATTCAAAACCGACAAAAATTTATTATTTTTAAAAACAGAAATGAATGCTGGTCACGGTGGTAAGTCTGGAAGAGATGGTGCTATTGAAGAACTAGCATTTGATTACACTTTTATTTTAAAAATTACAGAAAAGCTTATTTAATTTTATCTATTGAAAATTAATAAAGAGTTACTACATGTATAATGAAGTTGCCTAATGGGGCTTCAAAAATAACCTTGCTAACAAAGGAGGAAATATGACAAGTAGGGATCTATCTATATTTAATTCGCTAAGACCATTTTCAATTGGTTTCGACGATATGTTCGATCAGTTTGAAAATATGCTTGGAAATGGTGGATTAACTATGCAATCAAACTACCCACCTTATAACATTAGAAAGACAGGAAAAGATAACTATTCAATAGAAGTTGCTCTTGCTGGATTTAATAAAAATGATGTTGAGGTAGAGTTTGAAGACAATTTACTAACAGTAAGAACAAAACAGATTAGTAAATCAGAAAATAATAACGATGGCGAAATTCTTCATAAAGGAATTTCTCAAAGACAATTTGCGAGATCATTTACAATTGCTGACGACGTTAAAGTTAATGATGCTCAGTTAAAAGATGGCCTTTTGACAATTGCATGTGAGAGAATAATACCAGAGCATAAAAAAAAGAAACTTATAGAAATTAAGTAATTCTTAACCTTACTTGTGGGGAGTTTTCCCCACAAGTTTAAATACATCCATTTGAAGAATATTTTATAATAGTATTTTCATCACTTACTTCAAATTTTCTTTCACATAATACTGTATACTTTGAAGTTTTATAAACTAAAACTTTATTACCATTTTCTGAGTAATGTGTTTCTGATGGTTGTCCCATATCGTTTTTTAATTCTTCTATACTTCTTCCAAGAAATTTGGATAGCATATCATCTTCTTTTTTAATTATTTTCTCTGATTTTTTTTTCACGGCCTGACAACCAGATAAAATAACTATTGAAAAAAAAGATATTAAAAAGATTGAAAATATTTTTTTCATAATGAAACTCCTAAATATTTAATTGATTCTAACTTTATAGTTGAAATATGTTAATAATTTGTTCAATTTTAAAGCATTGCTTGAAAGAATCACATAAATAGTAGTCTTTAGGAGGAGATAAATGTTAGATAAATATTTTAATTATAAAAAGTACAAAACAGATTTTAGGACTGAGGTTGTTGCAGGAGTGTCTACTTTCCTGACCATGGCCTATATCATGTTTTTAAATCCTGTTATCTTAGCAGATGGAGGATTTGATTTTGGTGGAGTTTTTACAGCAACTGCATTAGCAACCGCTTTGGCGTGTTTTATTGCTGCTTTTTATGCTAAAACTTGGCCAGTTGGTTTGGCTCCAGGAATGGGGATAAATGCTTTTATTGCTTATGGAGTATGTTTAGGTATGGAATATACACCTGCAGAAGCTTTGGGAGCTGTCTTGGTAGCTGGAGTTGTTTTCTTAATAATATCATTAACACCCATAAGAGCTTGGTTGATAAACTCGATACCAAAAAGTTTAAAACTTGGGATTGGTGCCGGTATTGGTCTTTTTCTCGCAATAATTGGTTTTGAAATTATGGGATTAACTGCGGACAATCCTGTAACTCTTGTTCAGCTAGGTGACTTGTCTAATCCATTATTATTACTAGGTGCAGGAGCGTTCATTTCAATGATTGTCATGGAAAAATTTAATATCAAAGGAAATATAATAATTGGTATTGTTGCCTTTAGTGCAATAGCTTGGATAACTGGCTTTGCAAACTTCAATGGAGTTGTTTCGGCACCACCGCCAATGACTCATTTGATGACTTTTGATTTAGGAGCTGCTTTAAGCGCATCGATGGTAACAGTAATCTTTACTTTATTTTTCATAGATTTTTTTGATACTGCTGGAACACTAACCAGTGTTGCTAATGTTGCAGGAAAAATTGGGAGTGATGGAAAAATAAAAGACATAGATAAGGCAATGTTATCAGACAGTGTGTCTACAGTAGCAGGATCAATGCTTGGAACTTCGACAGTAACTACTTATGTTGAAAGTGCAGCCGGAGTGAAAGCGGGTGGACGAACAGGAATGACATCGCTAGTAATAGGTGTATTATTTTTGTTGTGCCTGTTTTTTAGTCCTTTGGCAACATCTTTGCCCAAAGAAATTGATGGAGCGGCCTTGATTTACATTGCTACTTTATTTGTTAGAAATATTACAGATATTGATTGGGATGATATAGCTGAATCTGGTCCTGCTGTTCTTGCAATGATTGCAATGCCTTTTACTTATTCGATTTCTAATGGAATAGCTTTAGCATTTGTTTCTTATGCATTAATAAAAATATTTACTGGAAAATTTAACACTACAAGTCCTGCAATTTGGGTAATCGCAGCACTTAGTGTCATAAGTTTTGCGGTAGCTTAACTTCAAATATTTACAGGGTTAGTGAAAACTAACCCTGTTTATTTTTTTTTATAATTTCTTCAATACTTAATTCTTCGTAATGTTCAGTTGGCTGAACTATCCATGGATCGTCATTTAATTTTACAGGACAAAAATCAGGGGAAAATTTTGAAGATTTTTTTTTCCACAAACATGCTGTTTTAATTTGTTTTATATTTTCTTTTACTGGCTCGTATTTCAATAACCATTCCACACTTTTATTTAATGTTAATCCAGTATCAGATAAGTCATCAACTAATAATATTCTTTCGAAGTCTTTCTGTGAGGCTATTGAGCTTATCTCTCTTGAAAAAACTAGTTCTCCTTGTTTATCTTCCATTCCTTTTCCAGAGTAACTTTGAATAACTATATAAGCAGTCGGTAGCTTAAATATTCTTGATAAAATATCTATAATCGGGGCAGCTCCTCTCATTATGCCAACAAGAACTGTTGGTTTATAGCTTTTACTAACATCTATGGCTAATTTTTCTACTGTTTGTAAATACTCTTTGAAATTTATAACTAACTTATCTGCCATAAAAATTGTTATCATAGTTAAAAAAAATAAAAAAGGAGATTTTATGAAAGGTTACTGGGTTTGTACCTACGAAAAAATTAATAATGAGGAAAAATTAAAGGAATACGCTCTCAAAGCAAAACCAGCAGTGGAGAAGCACCTAGGTAAATTTTTAGTAAGAGGAGGTCAAAATAGAACTGCTGAAGGAATTAATTCGCCTAGGGTGGTTGTAGTTGAATTTAAAGATTTTAATACTGCAATCAAGTGTTATGATTCAAATGAGTATCAAGAAGCGCATGATATATTGAATGGTCATGTAGTTAGACATCACCAAATAGTTGAGGGTAGCTAATATTGTATAGGATCATCATCAATTGATCTCCAAAGATACCACGTTGCTACTGAACAATATGGTGTGAATTTTTTTTGTAATTTTTTTACAAATGAATTTGGTGGAAAATATTTTTTACCATAATTATTTGATATAGCTCTTAATAAACCTATATCTTGAACAGGCCAAATATTAGATCTATTGTACGTAAATAAAAGTATCATCTCCGCAGACCATCTACCGATCTGTCTTAATTCAGATAAATATTCAATTGCTTGCTCATCTGACATATGCTTTATTAAATGTGGTTTAAATTCTTTCTTAATCATTTTCTTTGCTAAAGATTTTATCCCTTTAACTTTTTGTCTACTTAAACCACAACTTTTCAATTGTGAAAAAGTTAAACTGTTAATGGTAGTAGGAGAGATTTTGTTTTTACATTTTTTTTTAAATTTTAGGAATACTGAATTTGCCGCAGCCACACTTATTTGTTGACCTATAATACTGTTGCACAAAGATAAAAAAATATTTTTTCGAGTAGTTAGGCTTGCATCAGAGTATTTTTCAATTAATTTTTTCATCACCTTATCTTTCTCAGATAAATATTTCTTTGCTTTATTCCAATATAAAGGTGTTTTACTCATGTCGCGCTATAGTAACTTGATTTTTATGATGTATTTCACGTCTAAAAATTATTATTGAAGAAATAATTACTAAAGCTGCCCCCAAAAGAGTTTTAACTGTAGGAACTTCTCCCCATATAAAATATCCAAATATTATTGCAAACACTAAGGCTAAATATTTCAAAGGTGTAACCAAAGAAACTTCAGAATATTTATAGGATTGACTTAACCATAAATTTGCAACACCTCCAAAAATACCTACTAGAGACAAGATCACTAGATCATTTAAGCTCGGCATTACCCAGCCGTAAGGTATCGTTAGAAAACTTAGTAAAGTTATTGCAACTGAAAAATAAAGTGAAATCAACCAAACTGGTTCTGATGTGGATAGTTGTCTTATAGCAATTGCAACATAAGATAAGCCTAAACAAAAAATTATTGGGTAGAGGTAATAAATATTTAAGGAGCTAAATCCAGGTTCAGTAATTACTATTATCCCAATAAAACCTACTAATACTGCCAACCATCTATAAAAACCAACTTTTTCTTTTAATAAAAAAATCGAAAAAATCGTAGTAAATATTGGTGCAGCAAATGAAATACTGACAACTGTTGCCAAAGGTAAATTTCTTAATGCAGTAAAAATTGCAACTAAAGCAATTAACCCAAATATACATCTTAAAAAATGTAGACCAGCTCTTTTTGTATAATAAAAATTTTTACGTCTTTCAGGTGGAATGATAAAAAAATAAAAAACAATTCCAAAAAAACCTCTAAAAAATAACACTTGCCCTAATGGATAATCTTCAGACCACTTAACGATAATATCCATAACTGAAAATGCACACACAGATAGAAACATGTACAAAAAGCCCAATTGATTTTTAGACAACATAAGAATAATTTTATTTAAAAACAAATTAATTAGCAATGGAAATAGCAATTTTAGGACTTGGATGTTTTTGGGGACCTGAATTAGAATTCAGTAAACTCAAAGGGATTTATAAAACTGAAGTAGGTTACTGCGGTGGTGATAGCAACAAAACTTCATACGAGCAGGTTTGTACGGGTAATACAAATCATGCGGAAGTTGTAAAATTAGATTTTGATCCAAATGTAATCTCTTATGAAGAAATAGTTAATTATTTTTTTGATTTTCATGATCCAACGACTTTAAATTCACAAGGACCCGATTTTGGAACTCAGTATAGAAGTGAAATTTTTTACTTAAATAATTCTCAGAAAGAAATTGCTGAAAAATTAATAAAAAAAAATAATGAACGAATGAACGGTAGGGTTGTTACAAAATTATCACTAGCAAAAAATTATTGTACCGCAGAAGAATATCATCAAAAGTTTATGGAAAAACGGAGATAGTTCATGTCTCTTGTTAGTACTGATTGGCTTTATAATAATATTGATAAAGTAAAAATTTTTGATAGTTCATGGCATTTACCAAATGAAAATAGAAACGCTTTTGAAGAATACAGAAAAGGACATATACAAGGATCAATTTTTTTTGATATAGATAAATACTCGGATAAAAAAAGTGACCTCCCACATATGCTTCCTTCAAAAGAGGAATGGGAGCTATTTATGTCATCACTAGGAGTATCTAATAATGATATAATTGTAATTTACGATGATTCTCATTTAATTAGTTCATGCAGATGTTGGTATACATTTTTATATTTTGGACATAATCAAAATTCAGTATTTGTTTTAGATGGAGGATTAAAAAAATGGAAAGAGGAAAATAGAGAAATTGTAAAATCTATAACAAATATTTCTAAATCTAAATACTTCGCAACAGAAAATAAAAAATTAGTAAAAAATAAGATTGAAATTGATCAAAATATATTAGAAAAAAAATTTAAAGTTTTAGATGCTAGAAGTAAAAAAAGATTTGAAGGTAAAGAAGCAGAAAAAAGAAAAGGTTTGAGAAGTGGCTCAATACCAGGGTCTTATTGCTTGCCCTTTAGACAGCTTATTAACGATGATAATACTTTTAAAAAAAAAGATGAAATTAGGTTGGAATTTATGAGTATTATTAATTTAGAGGAAAATGATATTGTATTTTCCTGTGGATCTGGGATAACAGCATCTGTACTGGCTCTTGCATATTCATTAATTAATAATAAGTATAGTCCTACGGTGTACGATGGATCATGGAGCGAGTTTGGTAAAGAATAGATATTATGAAAAGATCAACTAAAATTTTTACAGTAATAATTGTATTTTTCTTAATTATTGCATCAGTAATAATCGCTAGAACAATGATTGGTAATCATTTTAAAAAAAAATTTAGTAAAAGACCTCCTCCAGGAATAATTGTAACTCAAGTGATTGAAAAAAAATTTGAAGACATTATAGAAACATTTGGTACTGCCATTCCATCTCAGATTAAATCGTATAAAATTGAAAAATATGAGATCTTAACGCCAATAAAATTTAATTCAAAAGTTAACAAAGGTGAAATAATTGCTAACTTAAAAACAAGAAAAATAATTGCACCATTTGATGGTATAATTGGTAAAAGAGATTTTTCTGATGATATTTTAGTTTCAAAAAGCTCAATTTTACTTAATTTAGAGGATACAACGATAATATTTTCAGATGTAGAAATACCTGAAGTATACGCTCCTTTTATAAAAAATGGGTTGCCTGTAGATGTAATTTTTTCTGGTTACAAAAATAAAATATATTCAGGAATAGTAGAATCAACATCAAGTAGGATAAATAGTAAAACAAGATCATTATCAACTAGAATAAAAATAAATAATGAAAAATTCGAATTATTACCAGGAGCTCTTTTAGAAATAACAATAAAATATAATGAAAGAAACACTTTAAGTGTACCAGATACAAGTATTGTTACTGAGGGCTCTAGAAGTTATGTTTTTATTGTTGATGAAAATAATAAAGCAATAAAAACTGAGGTCAAAACAGGAAAAAGATACCTTGGAAATTTAGAAATTTTAAGTGGTTTATCTTTAGATGATAAAATTGTAGCCGAGGGTTTAAAAAAAGTAAGACCAAACAGTAAAATAAAACCAATCATTAATTAAATAATGTATTTAACTGAAGTTAGTATAAGAAGACCGGTCATTTCATGGGTGATGTCACTAATTTTAATTTTATTTGGTATATTTGTTTTTTGGAAATTACCTGTAAGAGAACTTCCTTCAGGGTTACAACCACCAATCGTTCAAATTCAAATAGATTATAAATCAGCTGCTGCACCAATAATTGATCAAGAAGTAACTCAGGTAGTTGAAGATGTAATTGGAGGAGCAGAAGGAATAAAAAATATAGAATCTAAGTCTGAGAATGGAAGAAGTACGATTAATGTCATATTTGATACTGAAATAGATCTCGATAACGCTGCAAATGATATTCGTGAAAGAGTTGCAAGAATAATTGATAATTTACCAACAGAGTCTGATCCTCCACAAATTTTAAAACAAGCTGCTGGTTTTACAACAACAATGTGGTTAAGTTTATCATCATCCACTTGGAGTGACCTAGAACTTGGAGACTATGCAGAAAGATATCTGGTAGATACTTTTTCAAGTGTAAAAAACGTTGGAAGAATAAGAGTTGGAGGACTCAGAGAATTAAGCATTAGAGTTTGGATTGATCCAATTAAACTAGCAGCAAATGATCTAACTGTGCAAGACGTTGAATTGGCACTAAGAAGGGAGAATATAAGACTGCCGGCGGGAACATTAGAAGCAAATAATATAGATTTAAATCTAAGTCTCAACAAATCATATAGCGACATAGATAAAATAAAACAATTACCAATCAAAAAAAATGAAAAAAAAGTACTTTTACTGTCTGATGTTGCAAATATTGAATTTGGACCTGTCTCAGAAAAGACTTTGTTCAAAGCTCAAACAAAAAATAAAATAAATTTAAAAACTGTTGGTATTGGAATATATGCTAAAAGTGGAGCATCTACGGTTGAGCTTTCAAAGACTATTAGAGAAAAGGTCGCTCAGGTCAGCAAAAAATTACCAGAAGGTTTAACTTTAGAAGTTGCATTTGACAGGGCGAATTATGTAAGTGCAGCTATTGAGGAAGTCTATAAAACTTTAATAATCGCATTTATATTGGTAGTAATAATTATCTACTTGTTCCTTGGAAATTTAAAAGCAGTAATTGTTCCTGCCATTGCTTTACCAGTAAGTTTAATTGCATCGTTCCTTGGTTTATATTTATTTGGTTTATCAATAAATATTTTTGTACTTTTAAGTTTTATTTTAGCTATTGGTATTATCACTGATGACTCTGTTATAATGACTGATGCAATTTACAGAAGAATTGAAAAAGGAGAAACTCCTCTAGTTGCTGCATACAAAGGATCAAAGCAAATTACTTTTGCAATTATAGCAACAACGCTAATTCTAATTGCTGTTTTTTTGCCGTTAATTTTTATTGAGGGTATATCAGGTACTTTATTTAAAGAAACAGCTATAGCGCTTTCATTTTCTATAGTAATTTCTTCTTTCGTGGCATTAACATTATCTCCAATGTTAGCAAGTAAATTTTTAATCAAAAAAACTAATAAAAATTTTATAATTAAAAGGTTTGAAAAATATTTTCAGTCTTTTTCTAAATTTTACAAAGAAACACTTAATATTTTAATAGATAAATCAAAAATGGTATCAATATTTATCATTTTTATAATCATCACTTCTATTTTGCTTTTTAATTTTTCAAAAAAAGAATTATTACCTATGGAGGACAGGGGAGCTTATTTAGTTATTGGTTTTACAGATGAGGGAAGCTCATTTGAATATACCCAAGAAAAAGCTCAAATCATTGAAAAAAGACTCACTCCATTACTACAAGCAGATGACAGCCCATATGCAAGATTTATTATGAGGGTTCCTGGCTTTGGTAGTTCTGCAAATTCTTATAATAGTTTTATCATTATTGCGTTACTAGATAATTGGAAAAATAGAGATAAAAATTCTCAAACTATAATGAGAGAAGCAATTGGAAAAATTGTTACAGTGCCACAAGCAGTAGCATTTCCAATTTCTCCTCAATCGATCAGAGTCTCGAGTTATAATAAACCAGTTCAAATGGTTATTTATGGAAGCACTTATGAAGAGTTAGAGGAAATTCAAAAAAAAATAATTAATAATCTCAGAATAAATCCAAATTTATCCAGAATAGAGTCAGATTATTCAAGAAATAAACCAGAAGTTAAGCTTATTATAAATAAGAGCAAAGCAAAAGATCTTGGTATATCAACAGAGTCTATTGGCAGAACACTAGAAATTCTTTACGGAGGAAAAAAAGTAACTACATTTAATAAGTTAGGCAAAGAATATCCAATTATTTTACAACAATATATATCAGACAGAAGAAATAAAGATGGAATTTCTAAAATTTTTGTTAGATCTAAAGATGGAGATCTAATTTCTTTAGTAAATTTAGTTGAATTTGTTGAAGAAGGTAATGCTAAAGAGCTAAATAGATATAACAGACAGAGAGCAGTAACAATATCAGCAAATATAAATGAGAATTATACTTTATCTGAAGCGATTAGATTTTTAGAAAATACAGTTTCTGAAGTTTCACCTGAAAACCAAATTGCATGGAAGGGAAAATCTGAAGAACTTAAAGAAACTACCAACGAACTTTTTATTATTTTTGCTTTAGCATTACTGACTGCATATCTTGTGATGGCAGCTACATTTAATTCCTTTGTTCATCCTTTTATTATAATATTAACTGTGCCATTGGCAATTTTTGGCGGTTTGGTATTTATTTTATTTTTAAATAGCTCTGTAAACATTTTTTCTCAAATTGCTTTAATTATTTTAATTGGTATTTCTACCAAAAATAGTATCCTAATTGTAGATTTTGCAAATCAATTGAGAACTAAGGGAAAAAATATTCAAGACTCGATCAAAGAAGCATGTGATTTAAGATTTAGACCAATAATTATGACTTCTTTGAGCACAATGATTGCAATGCTACCTTTAGTTATTGGAAATATTGGACCAGGCGCGGGTGAGGCTTCAAGACTTGCAGTTGGATCAACTATACTAGGTGGTATGATTATATCAACTTTTTTTACATTATATGTAACTCCATCTATGTATTTATTATTGGCAAAAAATACTAAAAGAATAGATGCTGTAGATATAGATTTAAAAAAACAATTAAATTAATAAATAATATATTTTTTTCTGTTTAAAGATTTACTGCATTTTGAAAGTTGTTTTTTATATAAGCCCGCTTGCTTTTCTACTTTATTTGCAAGTAAAATAACTTTTTGATTTTTTTTATAATTTTTATAATTTCCCCATCCTTCATGATAAGCAATATATTGTCTAAAGGCATCTTTTTTTGAAATTTTTAATATTTTTTCTGTTTTATTTGTATACCATCCAATAAAATCAACACTATCCTTAAACCTAGTTCTTGTAGCATATTTATTTCCAGTTTCTTTTTTGTATTGTCTCCATGTTCCCTTTACAGCCTGAGAATAACCAAATGAACTTGAAGGTCTTTTATAAGGTATTACTTTAAAAATTTTTTTTCTTGCGGGCTTAGCTAGCCAATCAAAATCAGACTCCATTTTTATAATTGCTAATTGAATATAAATTGGAGTTCCCCATTTTTCTGCTGTTTTTTTTGCATGCTTGTACCACAAATATCGTTCTGAGAATATTGAACATCCATCAGCAGTATTTTTTGGAATTGACGAACATCCAATTGAAAAAACAAAAATTGAAATTAAAAAAAAGTTACTTAAATTTTTCAATTTTAGCATTTCTTTCCTTGAAAAATAAAATTAACTTTATAATCACTATACTTATCGTTACACCAAATAAATTGCCTAGTAAATCCTGATATTCAAATGATCTATTAGGTATTAAATAGTGCATCAATTCTAAAAATATTGATAAAAAAATTAAATAAAAAAACATAATTTTTTTACTTTTTTGATAAATCAAACCAATAAAAGCTAATAAACCAAAAGCATAAAAATGGTTAGATGAAATTATAAAATCTCGAGTTATTTGAGGTTGAATTTGACAATCATTGAAAAAAAAACAGCCAAGTATACTCCCAGGAAATAGATAGAATATTATAAGTACAATATTAAGAATATGAAATATTGTTTTTAAGTATTTCATTTATACTTTATATTAAAATAAAATTCATGAGTCATCTAATTTTAATAAGACATGGTCAAAGTGAGTGGAATTTACAAAATAGATTCACTGGATGGGTAGATGTAGAACTTGCTCCAAATGGTAAACTTGAGGCATGTAAAGCTGGCGAACTATTAAAAGAGAAAAACTTAAAATTTGATTATTTTTTTTCATCTTTTCAAAAAAGAGCAACGGATACATTAAAAATTATACTAAATACATTGAGACTTAAAGATGATGTAATTTTAAATGCTTGGGAGTTAAATGAAAGACATTATGGGAATTTAACCGGATTAAATAAAGATGAGATGAAAAAAAAATTTGGTGAAGAAGTAATTCATAAGTTTAGAAGATCTTGGGATAATCCACCTGAACCATTAAATAGAAATAACCCATACCATCCATTAAATATAAAGGCTTACGAAAAAGTTCCAAAAGAAAAAATACCTGACACAGAGTCATTAAAAGACACATATGAAAGGGTTATTCCTTTTTACAAATCTAATATGGAGAATAAATTACTTGATGGTAAAAATATAATTGTTTCTGCACATGGAAACTCTATTAGAGCGATATGCAAATATTTATTTAATTTAGATAATAAGAACATAACTAAATTAGAAATTCCTACCGGCAATCCACTTTATATAAAATTTGATAAAAGTTTAAAAATAATGAACTGCAGTTATTTAGATCCTCAAAGATCAAAAGATCTTATCAAGTTCTAATAGTTTTTTATAAATACTTAAATCAGTAACGTGATAAAATTCTAGGTTACTCTCAAAACCTTTTAATTTTTTTTCAAATATCAACTGATTCCAAATTTCATTAATTGAAAATATTTCTTTAGTAATATTTTTAAATAGAGATTTATTAATTATCTGACATCCAGTATAAATAAAATTATTATTTCCTCTAAGGATATGTGAATTTTTTAATTGAAAGTCACCAACAAGATTTTTATCAAAACTTTTTTCTTTGCTTACTAATAATAATATATTTAAATTTTTTTGTGAAAAATATAATTCTTCCATTTTATCTATTATAGGCACATAATTTTTATTCCATAATGTATCTGGATTTAGTACTAAGAAATTTTCCTCACCTGAGTTCTTAATTAAATTGTTAATACCACCACCTGTATTCAAAATTTCTTTTCCATCCTCATAAACTTCAATTTTAAAACTATAATTATTATCACTAATAAAATTTTTTATTTTATCTCCTAAATAATAAGTATTTATTAGTACTTTTTTAATTCCTAATTCACTTAATAAATTTAGAGAATTTTCAAGTAAGGTAATTTTATTAACTTTAAGTAGGGGTTTTGGGGTACTCTCTGTAAGCGGCATGAGTCTTTGTCCAAAACCAGCACAAAGTATTAAGGCAGTCTTTAACTTCATAATTGATTTAATAATATTCTAAGTTTATCGAATTTATTTTTATTTTTTAACCTGTTTTTTAGTAATTTCCATGCATGAGGGATTAATTTTAAATATTCATGCTTTTTATCTCTTATAGATAGCCTAGTGAATATCCCAATGATTTTCAAATTTCGAATAATACTATGAATTTCAAAATCATTCATAAAATCTTTTTTGGAAAAATTTATTTTTTTTTTGCATTGATAATAATTTATTAATTTATTTTTTAAACTATTTGAAGTTTCATATCTTACATCGTCTACTAATGAACATAAATCATAAGCTGGATTTCCAAATACTGCATCTTGATTATCAATTAAATAAATATGTTCTTTGTATAAAATTAGATTTGAAATATGAAAGTCTCTGTGAACAAAAACTTTGTTCTTTAATTTTAAACTTTTTAAAAGTTTATAGATTAACATTCGAATTTTTTTTGAATTTGTGGCATTCCAATCTTTTTTTGATTTATATTTTAAATACCAATCAAAAAATAAATTTACTTCACCTTTTAATATATCATAAGAATAATTAGGAATTTTGTAATTTTTATTTTTAAAATTTTTTATTTTTTTAGTTTTAATTTTCTGTAATTTAATTAATTCATCAATAACTTTTTTATAAAGCTCAATTTTTCTATCATTTTTACATTTTTGAAATATTTTAAATAAAGTTTTATCTCCTAAATCCTCTATCTCAATTAGATTTTTTTTATAATTTTCACTTATCAGCTTTGGTGCTCTAATTTTATTTTTAAGTAAAATTTTATTTACAGAGTCATAATTCAATAAATTTTTTCTTTTATTAATGCTTGAGTGAATTATAATTTTGGATATTTTATTATTTCTTTTTCTAAAAAATTTTCTTTCAGATGCATCTCCTTTAATTAATTGCATACTCTTTACACCTTCCATGTGAACTTATTCTTAAATTTCTCTCATTTATTTTTTTTGAATATTTAAAACTAATTTTAATATAGTTTTTCGGTTTTTTTTTTATTAATTCTGGCCATTCTACAATTGTTATTGCGTTATCCATCTCTTCAAATAAACCAATATTATTTATTTCAAATTTTTTTTTAATTCTGTAGAGATCAAAATGTCTTATAATAAAATTTTTTATATTGTACTCAAAGGCGATATTAAAAGTAGGGCTAGGTATTTCTGTTTGCCTTTTTTTGTTTTTCTTCTGAATATTGTTAATTATATATCTTGCAAGTGTTGTTTTTCCAGTTCCTATATTCCCATAAAGAAGTAAAAAATCTCCTTTTTTAAGAATTAGGGAAAGTTTTAGTGCTAGAATTTTTATTTTACTTATAGATGAGTTTCTCATCTTGCCGCTAGGCTAGTATCTATAGGCGTCAGGTTTATAAGGTCCTTCTTGTTTAACGCTTATATAATCTGCTTGATCTTTTGAAAGTTTTGTAAGTTTTGCACCTACTTTTTCTAAATGAAGCATTGCAACTTTTTCATCTAAATGTTTAGGAAGCACATAAACCTTTTTTTCATAATTTGCTGAGTTATTCCAAAGTTCAATTTGGGCGGTAACTTGGTTTGTAAACGATGCACTCATAACAAAGCTAGGATGTCCTGTCGCACATCCTAAATTCACTAGTCTTCCTTCAGCTAAAAGTATAATTCTTTTATCGTCTGGAAAAGTAATCTCATGTACCTGAGGTTTAATCTCGTCCCATTTATAATTTTTTAATGCTTCAACTTGTATCTCGTTATCAAAGTGTCCAATGTTACAAAGAATTGCTCTATCCTTCATTGCTCTCATGTGATCTGCTGTTACGATATCTTTATTTCCAGTAGCAGTACAAATTATATCTGCTTCCCCTATCATATCATCCATTCTAACAACTTCGTAACCTTCCATGGCTGCTTGCAGTGCACATATAGGATCTGTTTCAGTTACCATTACTCTTGCTCCACTCATTCTTAAAGATGCAGCACTTCCTTTACCCACGTCACCGAAACCAGCTACTATAGCAACTTTACCTGACATCATTACATCAGTTGCTCTTTTAATTCCATCAACTAAGCTTTCTCTACATCCATACAAGTTGTCAAATTTTGATTTTGTTACTGAATCATTCACATTTATTGCTGGAACAAGTAAGTTACCTTCCTTTTCCATTTTCTTAAGAGCTAAAACTCCAGTTGTAGTTTCCTCAGAAAGACCTTTTATATCTTTCATTAAATCTTTGTAATCTTTGTGCATCAAAGCTGTAAGATCCCCACCATCATCTAATATCATATTTGGTTTCCAGCCTTCTTTTCCTTCAATAGTTTGTCTTACACACCACCAATATTCTTCCTCAGTCTCACCTTTCCAAGCAAATACTGGTATACCAGCTTTTGCAATTGCAGCTGCCGCATGATCTTGTGTAGAAAAAATGTTACAAGATGACCATCTCACATCTGCGCCTAGATCTACCAAAGTTTCAATTAGTACAGCTGTCTGAATTGTCATATGAAGACATCCGACGATTCTTGCACCTTTCAAAGGGTTTTTACCTTTGTATTCTTTTCTTAATGCCATTAAGCCTGGCATTTCAGTTTCAGCTAATGAAATTTCTTTTCTACCAAACTCTGCTTCTGAAATATCTTTTACTTTGTAATCTTGCATGCCAGCTTGTAACAATATAATTTCTAATAAGCAAATATAATTTTAATTTATTAACAGGAAAGATTAAGCTTGAGTGAAAGATATTTCTATTTTTGCGCCCCTGTTTTTGTGATTATTCGACGCATTCACGCTTCCACCATGCAAATCAACTAAATTTTTCACAATATTTAAGCCTAAACCTGAATGCTCACCAAAGCTATCTGGTCTGTTGCTATAAAATCTATCAAAAATTCTCTCCAATCTCTTTTCTTTAAAGCCTCTTCCTTGATCTATAACTTTTATTACGACTTGATTATTTTTTTTTAGCTCAAGCTTAACATTAATGTTGGTATTGTCTTGGCTAAAGGATATAGCATTGTCTAGCAAATTTGCTAAAATTTGTTCTATTCTATTTTCAATTCCTAAAATAAAATAATTCTCAACATTATTTTGAATCTGTAAATTTATATTTATACCTCTTTTAGAAAAATATAAATTATTATAGTCATCAACAACTGATTCAATTATAGGTTTAAGATCTATTTTCCTCATTTTTTCTGTGCTCATAACAACTTCATCTTTCAACATTTGAGAGTAGTCAGTAATTAGTCTTTCTATACGTTGCACATCATGTGAGAGTATATTAACTAATTTTTCTCTTTGGCCTCTGTCTTCAGTTTCTCTTATAATTTCTGCCGCACTTTTTAGTGAAGCAAGTGGATTTCTTATTTCATGCACTAAGTCAGTTGAAAAATTTTCTGCAATATTAATTCTTTTGTGCAGATCTGTGGTCATATCATCTAAAGATTTTGATAAAGTTCCTAATTCATCCCTCCTTTTTTTTAAAATTTCAATATTCGATTTTCTTTTACTTTTTTCTTTTATAATTTTAGTGTAGTCAACAAGATTTTTTATTGGTTTTAAAAAGTATTTATTTAATATTATTGAAAAAATAATAATTACTAATACTACTATAATTGATGTTCTGGTTGTAAAGTTTTTTCTTTCATTGATAGCGGCTCTAATTTCATTAGCATTTTCAGCGACCGCTAAAAATCCAATATTTTTTTCATCAACTTTAATACTCTTAATAGTTATTAGTAAAAACTGACTATATGTTTCTTCTATAAAGGTAAATGGTTTACCAAGATTTTTTGAGTTTTTATATTCTAATAAATTTTCATTAATTGAATTAATAAATCTATTTTTTAATAACTTTTTTGAAGAATTGCTTTCATTTATCTCCTCAAATATTTTTGTTTCCTCTATAATATCAAAACTTCTTGAAAAAGCGTTTAGATCTAAATCAAATGTATCTGTATCTCCAATTAAGTTTAAATCATTATTAAAAAAAATTACTCTATCTAAATTTTGGAATAAAAAGCGAGTTGATAACAAAAAATTTTTAATGTCATCCTCCTCAAATTTAACATTCAGTCTTTGAATGTGATCAGCTGTATTCTCTATTATTTGTGTATGTTTAATTGTTTTTTTTTTAATTAAATTGGGTTGTACAGAATTGATATAAAGATAGGTAAGAACTCCAATAACCAGCATTAATATAAAATTAATTATGAGGAACTTTTTTAATATTGATGAGTTTTTGCTTTTTGAAAAAAACATTAGCTAACATTCCATCTATAACCGCTTCCGTATCTAGTTTCAATTGCTGAAAAATTTGTATCAACTTTTTTGAATTTTTTCCTTATTCTCTTGACGTGACTATCTATAGTTCTATCTTCAATTTCTGTGTCCTCTCGATAAGCTATGTCCATTAACTGTGATCTTTCTTTGATGATTCCAGGTCTTTTAGCTAATTCTTTTACAATTAAAAACTCAGTTGTAGTTAGTTTATCGGGTAATTGCATACCGCCCCATTCACATTCTAATTGAGATGAATCAAGCCTCAATTTACCATGCGTAATTATATTTTTTGCATCTTCAATATTATTATTTTTTTTCCTTAGCTGAACTCTAATTCTTTCAATTAAAACTTTGATCGAAAAACCACCAGATTTTTTCACAAAGTCGTCTGCACCTAACTTTAATCCAAGTAATTCATCTATTTCTTCATCCTTAGAAGTTAAAAAAATTACTGGAAGGGAGGTTTTTTTTCTTAATTTTTTTAATAGCTCCTCACCATCCATTTTAGGCATTTTTATATCTATAACTGCAAGATCAGGTGGATTTCTTGTGAGACCTACTAATGCACTTTCTCCATCCAGGTAGGTTTGTATATTATATCCTTCTTTCTCTAAAGCTATGCTTATACTTGTTAAGATATTTCTATCATCATCAACTAATGCAATAGTTTCTTTCATATTAGATATTAAAAATACTAAATTGTTCTAAATTGGGCAAGCTAAACTAATTAATGAAGTATTCCCCAGTTTTCTCCTGAATTTATATCTACAGTTAAAGGAATAGAAAAAGCATGCAAATCACTTTTGCTTACACCTGACATTTCTTTTTTTATCATTTCACATGTTTTTTTAACTTCATTTTCAGGTACCTCAAATATTAATTCATCATGAATTTGTAATAACATTTTAGATTTTAAATTTTTTGAATTTTCTAAAAGTTTATGGATCCTAATCATGGCAAGTCTCATTATTTCGGATGCAGATCCTTGAATTGGTGCATTGATTGCAGCCCTTTCTTGAAAATTTCTTACATTAAAATTTTTATCATTTATCCCAGTGATATACGTTCTTCTTCCAAAAATATTATTCACGTAACCACTTTTTCTACAAAATTTTATTGTAGAATCCATATATTCTTTTATTTCAGGAAATTTTTTAAAATATGAATTTAGAAATTCTTGTGCTTCAATATTTGAGACCATAATTTGTTTGGCAAGTCCATATTGTGAAATTCCATATATAATTCCAAAATTAATTGCTTTGGCCTTTCGCCTAGTGTTGCTATCAACTTTTTTAATATCAATATTAAATACTTGGCTCGCAGTCAGAGTATGAATATCTTCATTATTTTTAAAGGCTTTTTTAAGTTCTTTTACATCTGCTAAATCAGCAAGTATCCTCATTTCAATTTGATTATAATCAGCGGACACTAAGAGATTATTTTTTTCTGCTATAAAAGATTTTCTAATATTTTTACCATCATCAGTTTTAATAGGTATATTTTGTAAGTTAGGGTCACTTGAAGCTAATCTTCCAGTTGTAGTCGCAGCAAGCAAAAAAGAAGTATGAACTCTTTTAGTTTTATTATTAACAAAAGTTGGTAAGGATTCTGAATATGTATTTTTTAGTTTAGATATTTGCCTCCATTCTAAAATTAATTTTGGTAGCTCATGTCCTTTATAAGCTAAATCTTCCATTACACTTGCACTAGTTGCAAAGCTTCCTTTTTTAGTTTTTTTTAGTGCAGATATTTTTAATTCATTATACATTATCTCACCAAGCTGCTTAGTCGAGCCAATATTAAACTCTTTTTTAGAAATTTTAAAAATTTTTTTTTCTAGATTTCTTATTTTTAACTCAAATTTTTTTGATAAATCATTAAGGAAATTACTATCTATTTTCACTCCATTAATCTCCATTGACGCCAGAATTTTAATAAAAGGTTTTTCGAATACTTCATAAATTTCTTTTAGTTTTTCTATTTTTAGATTTTTTTCAAAAATTTTAAAAAGACGATATGTTACATCCGCATCTTCCGCTGCATAATCCTTTGCTTTTAAAATTTCTACTTCGTTAAAAGAAATTTGTTTTTTTCCAGATCCTACAATGTCTTTATAAGATATTGTCTTATGATTTAAATGAATTTCAGAAAGTGTATCCATATTGTGCCTATTTTTTCCTGCATCTAATGTATAGGACATAAGCATTGTGTCTTCCATTGATGTCATATTTATCCCGTGATGATGAAGTACGATATAGTCAAATTTTATATTTTGACCAATTTTTTTAATACTAGAGTCCTCCAAAAGAATTTTGATTTTTTTTATCACTTTTTCTAGACTCAAACTTACATTTTTTTTATGTCCGATCGGTATGTAACAAGCCTCTCCAGCTTCGAAACATAACGAAATACCAATTAGATTTGCGGTCTGAGGATCCAAAGAAGAGGTTTCGGTGTCTATTGCGATTTCCCCTTTTTCCTCGGCTTTTTTAATCCAATAATCGATTTCCTCAATTGTTTTAATTAATTTATAATTCTTAAAATATTCTTTTTCTATTTTTGAATTGTGATTTTCACTAAATTTAGTTTTTGTTGTTTTAACTTCTCCATAAAACGAAATTACTTGACTTAAGAGTCTATTAAATTCCATTTCCCTCAAAAAATCATATAACTTATCTTTGTTAATTTCTTTCAATTCAAAATCTTGGATTTTATCTTTGACTGGAACATCTTTTTTTAAGGTAACTAATCTTTTGCTAATTAATGCTTTTTCTTTATTTTCTAAAATGGTTTCCCTTCTTTTGTTTTGTTTAATTTCATCTGCATTAGCTAATAATTTTTCCACAGTGCCATATTTATTTATTAACTCAGCTGCTGTTTTGACTCCAATACCTGGAACACCTGGAACATTATCGCTACTGTCGCCTGCTAATGCTTGGACCTCAATGACTTTATTTGCATCAACTCCAAATTTACTTAAAACATCCTCATTTGAAATAAATTTATTTTTCATCGGATCATAAATACGAACGTTTTTTTTATACAGTTGCATGAGGTCTTTGTCAGAGGAAACAATAGTTACCTTTGCTCCTTCTTTCAAAATTTTTTCACAATATGTTGCTATTAAATCATCAGCTTCATAATTCAGCATTTCAATTGATGGAAGATTAAAAGCTTCAACTGATTTTCTTATATATTCAAATTGAGGAGCTAAATCGTCAGGCGCCTCACTCCTGTTGGCCTTATAATCTTTATATATTTCATTTCTAAAATTTTTTCTTGCTGAGTCAAAAATAACAGCAAAATGTGTAGGTCTTTGTAAATTTTCTTTTGATTTGGAATCTTCCAGAAGTTTGTAAAGCATATTACAAAAACCATTAACTGCACCAGTTGGCATGCCGTCACTTTTACGACTCAGAGGAGGCAATGCATAATATGCTCTAAAAATATATCCTGACCCGTCAATTAAATAAAAATGATCAGTTTTTTTTATTTTATTCATATTATTATGTTACCTTAAATATATTGAATGTTATAAATGTATAGTTTCTTATGAACAAAAAAAATGTACTCACTGTAAAAAATTTAAATAAAACTTATCAAAAAAAAGGATCTAATCCTTTAACTGCTATTGAAAATTTAAACTTAAGCGTGCAACAGGGAGAAATATTTGGTCTTCTTGGGCCCAATGGGGCAGGAAAAACAACTTTTATAAATATTCTTTCAGGTTCAGTAATGAAAACTTCAGGCTTTGTTGAAGTTTGGGGATTTAACTTAGATAAAAACCCTAGACAGGTCAGGGCCTCAATTGGAATTGTTGCTCAAGATGTTAACCTAGATCCCTTTTTTACTCCAGAGAGTCTTTTAGATCTGCAGGCTGGTCTGTATGGAATAAAAAAGAAAGATAGAATTACTTCAAAAATTTTAAATTTGGTGTCCTTAGAAAAACAAGCTAAAAGCTATGCCAGAAGTTTGTCTGGAGGAATGAAAAGACGATTAATGGTTGCAAAATCTTTAGTGCATCAGCCACCAATAATTATACTTGATGAACCCACAGCTGGCGTAGATGTAGAATTAAGACAAAATCTATGGAAAAATGTAAAAACGCTTAATCAAGAAGGAGTAACCATAATCCTAACTACTCACTACTTGGAAGAAGCTGAAAAGATGTGTGACAGAATAGGAATATTAAATAAAGGAAATTTAGTTGCACTTGATACTACCCAAAAACTTTTAGAGAAAATTCAAATAAAAAAAATATCCATTAAGGTAAACAAAAGAGTTAATATAAACGAAAGTAAATTTAAAACTCTAAAAATTGTATCATCAACTAACAATGAAATAAATTTAAGTTATGACAAAAATGAGTTAAAAATTGACCAAATTATAAAACTTATTGAAGAGAATGGGGCTAGAATTCTAGATTTATCAACAGATGATGGTGATTTAGAGGATGTATTTTTAAGTCTTACAAAAAGCTAGAAAATTCTAACTAATAATAGTAATCTTTAAATATGGAAAATGTTTTCAAAAAAACACAAACAAATTTATTTAAATCTGTTTTACTAATCTTTTTTGGCTCTTTGATTTTAACACTATCAGCAAAAATTCAAACTCCTTATGCACCAGTACCTACAACAATGCAAACTTTTGCAGTTTTACTTTTAGGTATGTCTTTAGGATATAAATTAGCAACAATTACTGTAATAGTTTATTTAATAGAAGGAATGCTTGGTATGCCAGTTTTCGCAAAAGGAGGTGGTATTATATATTTGACTGGACCTACAAGTGGATATTTATTTGGCTTTATTTTTGCGAGCTTCGCAGCAGGTTTTTTAAAAAAAGATAATAGCTATTTTTATGTTTTCTTTTATTTACTTTTTTCTGTAAGTATAATTTATATTATAGGACTGCTTTGGCTTTGGAATTTTATAGGGATAGAAAAAAATTTTGTTGATATATTTAATATTGGTGCAAAACCTTTTTTATTGGTAGAATTTTATAAACTATTGATATTAACATTTTTGTCTTCCCAAATATTAAAATTGAGAAAGTTTATTTAGGAGATCTTTTAGATAAAATTCTTTGCAATGTTCGTCTATGCATTTTAAGTCTTCTTGCCGTTTCAGAAACATTTCTATTGCATAGCTCAAACACTCTGTGGATATGTTCCCATTTAACCCTATCTGCTGACATTGGATTTTCTGGTGGAGGTGCTTTAGCCTCAGGATCAGCTAACAATGCTTTTTCCACATCATCAGCATCAGCTGGCTTAGCTAAATAATCAATTGCACCCTCTTTAATTGCTGCAACTGCTGTAGGAATATTACCATATCCAGTTAACATTATAATTCTACTTTTTGAATTTGAGCTTTGAAGTTCTTTTACAACCTCAAGTCCATTTCCATCATTAAGTCTTAAATCAACTACCGCAAAAGCAGGTTTTTTTACTTTTACGGACTCAATGCCTTTTTTTACACCCTCAGCTTGAGTAACTTCGAACCCTTTTTTTTCCATTGCTCTAGCTAATCTTTCTCTAAATGGATTATCATCATCCACTATAAGTAAGCTTTTATCAGTAAAATCACCAATTTTGTTTAATATTACGCTCTCGACCATGGAAGACTATATAGGTAAAGTTTCATAAATTACAATCCTTAATATTTTACTTTACTTTGTCGCACTTCATGGATAAATGCTGATCTATACAAAAATTGCATAGAAATTATGCAGTTTTTTTTTGTTAAATTTTTTTTGAGGTAACAAATGCAAAAATTTAAATCAATTGATGAACTAGTTAATCAATTGAAACCAACAGAACCTGTATATTGTATTAGAAAAAAATCTATACAATTAGCATCAAAATTTTTTCAAAAACAATTCCCAGGTAAAGTTTTATATGCGGTTAAAACTAACCCCCATCCAACTGTTTTAAAAACACTGGTTGATAGTGGAATTAATAACTTTGATATAGCTTCAATCAAAGAAATTGAGGCAATAAAAAAAATTAATCCCAGAGCTAAATGCTCATTTATGCATACAGTAAAAAGTCGAGAAAGTATAAATGAAGCATACTTTAAACATGGAATTAGAGCTTATTCATTAGATACAAAAGATGAATTAATTAAAATACTAGAAAGCACAAATCAAGCAAAAGATTTAGAACTGCATGTAAGAGTCGCTGTTTCAAACGAACATGCTGAAATAGATTTATCTAAAAAGTTTGGAGCTTTAACCTCTGAAGCTATTGGATTATTACGATTAACAAAACAATATGCAAAAAAAATTGCTTTAAGTTTTCATGTGGGGTCACAATGTATGCATCCAATTTCTTATTCAAAAGGTATTTCTGAATTAAAATATATAATAAAAAAAACAAAAATTATACCAGACATAATTAATATAGGTGGTGGTTTTCCAACAATATATCCTGACTTAATTCCTCAATCACTTGAGACATATTTTAAAGAAATAAAAAAAGGTTTAGATGACTTAGATTTAGAAAAACTTCCAGAGATAATATGTGAACCAGGAAGAGCTATAGTTGCCGAAAGTGGATCAACAATTGTAAAGGTTAATTTAAGAAAAAAACAAAAACTTTATATAAATGATGGAACATATGGTACGCTCTTTGATGCAGGAGTGCCTAATATTGTTTACCCTTCTAGATTAATTACAAGTGGTAGAATTATATCTAAAAAATTAACATCATTTGATTTTTTTGGACCTACATGCGATAGCATGGACTATATGAAAGGACCTTTCATTCTACCAAATAATATAAAAGAAAACGATTATATTGAACTAGGTCAGCTAGGTGCATATGGGTTGACTTTTAGAACTCAGTTTAATGGCTTTTATTCAGATAATATATTTGAAGTAGAAGATGATCCTATAATGACGATGTATAACAAAGAAGCATTGAAAGAGTTTCTTGTTGCTTAATGTCAGATAATAAAAATCTAACCAATAATCGGAAAAAAGATCTTCTTAGTAAAGAAGTTGAGCATATAGATATTACAAAATTTGATGCAAGAGAAATTATTTCTTCAATGAAAAAAATGTCTTTTGTATCAAGAGAAACTGCAAATGCGGCCAACATTTTCAATGATATGTTAAAAGATAAAGAATGCACTATATTCCTTACGCTTGCTGGCTCTACCTCTGCAGCAGGATGCATGCATATTTATAGAGATTTAATTAAATATAATATGGTAGATGCAATAGTTGCAACAGGAGCATCAATAATCGATATGGATTTCTTTGAAGCTCTTGGTTTTAAACATTATCAAGGGTCACAATTCCAGGATGACACTGAATTAAGACATAATTATATTGATCGAATATATGATACCTATATTGACGAAAATGAACTTCAAATGTGTGATAAAACTATTGGTGAAATAGCCGATAAACTTGAACCTCGAAGCTATACATCAAGAGAGTTTATTTTTGAAATTGGTAAATATTTAAAATCCAATGCTAAAAAAAAGGGCTCATTAATTGAAATGGCATATGACAATAATGTTCCTATTTTTTGTCCAGCTTTTACTGACTCAAGTGCAGGATTTGGCTTAGTTATGCACCAGGAAAGAAACCCTAAAAATCACATAACTATTGACTCTATAAGAGAATTTAGAGAACTAACTGAAATTAAAATTAGATCTAAAGGCTCAGGACTTTTTATGATTGGTGGAGGAGTGCCAAAAAATTTTATTCAAGATACAGTGATATGTGCAGAACTTTTGGGTAAGGATGTCGATATGCATAAATATGCAATACAAATTACTGTTGCAGATTCTAGAGATGGTGCATGCAGCAGTTCAACTCTTAAAGAAGCAAGTTCATGGGGCAAAGTTGATATAACTAAAGAACAAATGGTTTTTGCTGAAGCAACAAGTGTTTTACCCTTAATCGTTAGTGATGCTTATCATAAAGGCGAGTGGAAAAACAGAAAAAGAAAAAGTTTTTCTAAAATCTTTTAAGCAATGATCAAGAAAACAAAAATTGCACTTATTCAAAGTAAAATTTCAAATAACTATAAAAATAATTTAAATCAATCGATATTTCATATTAGAAAAGCTGCAAGTAAAAAAGCAAAAATTATATGTTTACCAGAACTTTTTTTATCAAATTATTTTTGCCAATCAGAGAATCATTCTAACTTTAGACTTGCTGAAAAAATTCCAGGAAAAACAACTAAAATTTTTTGTGATCTAGCTAAAGAGCTGAAAATAGTTTTAGTTATTTCAATGTTTGAAAAAAAAACTTCAGGTTTCTACCATAATACAAGTGTTATAATAAATGAGTTAGGTAAAATTATTTCAAAGTATAGAAAAATGCATATTCCTGATGATCCTGGATACTATGAGAAATTTTATTTTACTCCAGGTGACCTTGGTTTTAAATCTGTGAAAACTAAATTTGGAAAATTAGGACCTCTTATTTGTTGGGATCAGTGGTTTCCTGAAGCTGCAAGATTAACAGCTTTGAAGGGAGCACAAATTCTTTTATATCCAACTGCAATTGGATGGCACCCTAGAGAAAAGAAAAAATTTGGAAAAATGCAATTGGAGTCATGGATAACTATGCAAAAATCGCATGCTATTGCTAATGGTATATATGTTGCTGCGATAAATAGAGTAGGAATAGAAAAAAAGGGTAAAAAAAAAATAGAATTTTGGGGGAACTCGATGATTATAGATCCAAGTGGAAAAATTATAGCAAAACAAAATAATAAAAAAGAAGGAATTTTATTTTGCACAATTGATTTTAAAAAAATCGATACTGCAAGAGAACATTGGCCTTTTTTAAGAGATAGAAGAATAGACTCTTATAAAGGAATTTTAAAAAATCCAGTTGATGAATAAACAACTTCTTGAATACAGAATGCCTGCGGAATGGGAACCTCAAAAATCTGTCTGGCTAATTTGGCCATACAACCAAAAAGACTGGCCAGGACTTTTTAATAAAATTCCAGAAGTGTATGCTAAAATTATTTTTGAACTTTCAAAAAATCAAATTGTAAATTTATTAATTAATAAAAATGCAGATAAAAAAAAGATTAAGAAGTACTTGTTGATTTATGATTGTAAAATATTTAGAATTAAATTTCATATAATAAAGTCTGATAGAGTATGGATAAGAGATTCTGGACCAATATTTTTAATTAGAAAAAAAAATAAAAAAAAAATTATTCTAAACTTCTCTTTTAATGGATGGTCAAAATATAAAAATTATAAGAATGATAATAAAATTAATAATTTTATAAGTAAAAAATTAAATCTTAAAAAGATTATTCCAAAAATTGAAAAATCAGGAAAATTCAAGAATATTGTAATGGAAGGTGGGGCTTTTGATGTTAATGGACAGGGTTCTGTGATTTTGACAAAAGAATGTTTATTAAGCAAAGTGCAAGAGCGAAATTTTAATTTTAAAAAGAAAGATTATGAAAAAATTTTCTCTAAATATTTAAATATCAAAAATTTTATTTGGTTAAATAAGGGTATAATTGGAGACGATACTCATGGCCATGTTGATGATATTGCAAGATTTGTTTCTAAGAATACAATCATGACAGCATTCGAAAAAAATAAGAATGATAAAAATTTTAAATCATTAAAAAAAAACTTTGAAATTTTGAAAAAAAGCAGAAACGAAAATGGAAATAAATTTAATATTATCAAAATTCCAATGCCACCTCCTATTTATATAAATAAAATTAGAACTCCAGCTAGTTACTTAAATTTTTTTATAACCAACAAAAGCGTACTTTTGCCAGTGTTTAAAGTTAAAGGTGAAAGAAAAGTAATTAATTTATTTAAAAAAAATTTTAAAAATAAAAAAATTGTACCAATTGACTGCAAAGAATTAATTTGGGGATTTGGAGCTATACACTGTATGACACAACAAGAACCTAAATTATAGTCTATGCAGCTTTCAAAGTTCCTAGAAGTAATCTAAATGGTATTAACATCACTAAAGCTATAAAAATTTTTACTGCTAAATCTCCTAAAGATAAAGTAACCCATGGAACTCCAGTCGCATAAAAAGAAATTGAGAAAAATAAGAAAGTATCAACAGTTGATCCAATTAATGAAGAAGTTAAGGGAGCAATAAACCATTTTTTCTGTCTAAGTTGATCGAATATTTGAACATCAAGTAATTGTGCAATAATAAATGCTGTTCCAGATCCAATTGCAATTCTTATCGATATCAAGTCTGCAAAATTAGTTGAAAAAATCAAGGTGAATAAGATACCAATTGTAAATCCTATATATACAATTTTTCTAGCCACACTCTTACCAAAAGATCTATTTGCTAAATCTGTTATCAAAAATGCTATAGGATAACTAAATGCTCCATAAGTTAAGATTTCTTCTAACCCATAATATTTAATTGGAAACTGCACTAAATAATTAGATGCCAAAACTACCAATCCCATTAAAAATGAGAGAGTTAGAAATACTTTATTCATTAAGCTGATTTGCTAATTAAAGATTTTTTTAACTTTTTTAATCTAAGAGATAAATCTCTTGCTTTAGCAGTTTTAAGAAAATCATCAAAACTCCCTTTTTTGTCTACTGATCTCACGCCTGCATTAGAAACGGTTAGTCTTAAGCTTCTCTTTAAAATTTCACTTTTAAATTTGACTTTTTTTAAATTTGGCAAAAATCTTCTTTTAGTTTTATTATTTGCGTGACTAACGTTATGACCTTTTAAAGGATTTTTTCCAGTTAATTCACATTTTTTTGACATAATAGTACGGCTTATAAAACGACATTATTCATAGGTCAAGTTTATTTTATACCTATTATTTCTTGATAATTTTTAATTCCTTTACTTTTCAAAATTTCAGTAAGTTCTTTAGATATTTTACTTACCACATTAGGTCCTCTGTATACCATGCCAGTGTATAATTGCACAAAACTTGCTCCAGATATAAATTTTTCATATGCACTCTTACCACTATCTACACCACCAACTCCAATTATAGGGATTTTATTTTTTATAATTTTATAAAACTTATTAATCAAAATATTTGAATGAACCTCTAAAGGTTTACCTGAAAGTCCTCCTTTCTGATGTTTAGATAAATTTTTAAGCTCTGCTCTGTTCTTATCTGTTGTATTGGATAGAATAATTCCATTTATTTTATTATTAAAAATAATTTCACATATATTTTCTATTTGATCATGATTTATATCAGGAGAAATTTTAACCAATAAAGGAATGCTAGATTTTATTTTTATTCTTTCTTGATTTAGTTTTCCAAGCAAATTATCAAGTTTTTCATTATCATGAAAGTCTCTTAAATTTTCAGTATTTGGAGAAGAAATATTAATTGTTAAATAATCACAAATATTGTGGAATTTATTAAAGCATAAAGAATAATCATTTAATCTATCCTTTGTATCTTTATTGGGTCCAATATTGACACCTAAAAGACCGTTGGGTTTATTGTCAGAGATATATTTGCTTATTATATCTGCCCCAGAGTTATTAAAGCCTAGACGATTAATTAATGCTTCATCTTCTTCTAATCTAAAAACTCTTGGTTTCGGATTTCCGTATTGTTTTAATGGGGTTACGGTACCAACTTCTACAAATCCAAAATTTAAATTAAACAAAGAATTATAAACTTCAGCATTTTTATCAAATCCTGCTGCAACACCAATTGGATTTGAAATTTTTTTACCAAACAATTTTGTTTCTAAATATCTTTGATTATTTTTATCTATGCTAAAATTTGGAATTTTATTAAATTTTAAAGCTTTGATCGCCAAGTTATGTGCAGTCTCTGGAT
>CACBXQ010000003.1 GCA_902543245.1 uncultured Pelagibacteraceae bacterium
TTACAAAAAACATATAATAAAGTTGCACCGATTGTAAATGATATTACTACTAAAATAGTACCCAACCATGTTCCAAATATAAATCCTCCAACAATACAAATTGGACTTCCAAAACCCAAAAGTAATACCCATATAATTGTAAAAAAAATAAATATCGAAGCTAATATCAGCACATTTTTTTCTTTTAATTTTACAAAAAACTCTCTGTTATCTTTGATGAAATTATAATTTCCTATCTCTTGAAAAGAAAAATTTGAAAAAATAAAATACAGGAAAACAGATAAAATTAATATGTAACCAAAACCTAATAAAAATTTATATTTATTTGATGTTTTCATAAATTAATTATCTAAATAATTCTGTACATTTATATATACATTACCTATAAATACCAAAATTTTAAAATTATAAATTATCAATTATTTATGAAAAGAACATATAATCCAAGTAATAAAAAAAGAGCTAGACGTCATGGCTTTCGTTCTAAGATGAAAAAAAAAGGTGGAAAAAAAACGATTGCTAGAAGAAGAAAAAAAGGAAGAAAAAAATTAACTGTTTAGATTAATGAAGAGCATATTAGTTCCCCTTTCTAAGAATGACGAATTTAAAGAAATTTTAAAAGGAAAAAAATCAAATAATAGATATTGTACAATATTTTTTAAGTCACTATTAAATAAAGATAAAAAAAAATTAAATATAAGTTTTGTTGCAAAGAAGAAACTTGGAAATGCAGTGAAAAGAAATAAGATTAAAAGAAAGTTAAGAAGTATATTCAATGAAGCCACAAAAAAAATTAAATTAAAGCATGATTACTCTTATTTGTTGATTGCAAAAGATACTATCTTGAAAGATAAATACTTGAATGTTAAGGAAACAATTTTTAAAGAGCTAAATAAAATTAGATAATGAAAATATTTTCACATGCAATAATTGGTATAATTAAAGTTTATAAAATTTTTATTTCGCCATATATTGGGCCTAGTTGCAGATACTTACCAACATGCTCTGAATATTTTATCGACTCTCTTAAAGAATATGGACTACTTAAGGGAACATATAAAGGAACAAAAAGAATTTTATCTTGTCACCCAATTAAAATCCTGGGGGGTGGATCAGGATTTGATCCTGTAAAAAAAAATAAAGGAATAAAAAATGGACACTAAAAATATAATAGCAGCTATATCGTTATCAGCAGCTGTAATTATTTTATATACTTTATTTTTTCAACCCACGCAAAAAGAAATAAATAATCAAATCTCAGACAGTGAAAACATTGTTTCAAATAATTCTGAAGCACCCAGTCTAGAATTAATTGAGCAAACTCCAAAAATAAATAGAGAAGATGCGATTAATGCGTCAAAAAGAATTAAATTTGAGAATAATAATGTATTGGGTTCAATTTCTTTAGAAGGTGCAGTTATTGATGATCTTAGGTTTAAAAAATATAAAACAGAGCTTGATGGTAATGAAAATATTGTACTTCTAAACCCTAGAGATGTTGAAAATGGCTATATAGTTGAAACTGGATGGGCCAGTAATAGCAAAAATATTGACTTACCAAATTATAATACAATATGGAATATTAAGGGAAATACTGTTCTCACACCAACAAGCCCAATCACTCTGTCATGGACAAATAATCAAAATATCACATTCATAAAAAAAATTTCAATTGATGACCAATTTTTATTCACGATTAAACAATCAGTAACAAACTCAACAAATAATAAATATAATTTTTATACATATGGTCAAATAATTAGAAATAAAGCTCCAGAAATTACAAATTTTTATATTTTGCATGAGGGTTTACTTGGAGTCTTTGATGATAATTTAATTGAAGAGGATTATGATGATATACAAGAAAAAAAATATTCTATCACAGCAAATTCCGGTTGGTTAGGTATTACAGATAAATATTGGATAACAAGCCTAATACCTCAAGATGGAAATCAATTTAAAGCTGATTTTGATTACAAGAATAAATTTAGAGCAAATTTTATAGAAACTAACGGAAAAGAAGCTTTGCCATCAAGTACTATTAGTAATGAAATAAAAATTATTATCGCTGCAAAAGAAGTAGATGTTGTTGATGGATATGCAGAAAAATTAAATATAAGTAAGTTTGACCTGGTAATAGATTGGGGTTTTCTTTACTTTTTAACTAAGCCAATTTTTTTAATTTCTGATTATTTCTTTAAACTTACTGGTAATTATGGAATAGCGATAATTTTAATAACTGTATGTATCAGAATATTATTTTTTCCATTAGCAAATTATTCCTTTCGCTCGATGGCAAAAATGAAAGTACTTCAGCCAGAAATGACTAGATTAAAGGAAGTTCATAAGCAAGATAAAATGAAACTGCAGCAAGAAATGATGGCACTTTACAAAAGAGAAAAAGTTAATCCTGTTAGTGGATGTTTACCAGTCCTTATACAAATCCCATTTTTCTTTGCTATCTACAAAATGTTATTTGTCACCATTGAAATGAGACATCAACCGTTTTTTGGATGGATCAAAGATCTTTCTGAACGTGATCCTACCTCTATATTTAATTTGTTTGGACTCATCCCATGGGACCCACCATCTTTTTTGATAATTGGGGTATGGCCAATTTTAATGGGTGTTTCAATGTTTATTCAACAAAAGCTTAACCCTGCACCGCCTGATCCTATTCAGGCTAAAATATTTATGTTTTTTCCACTTTTCTTAACAATTATATTGGCACCTTTTCCATCTGGATTAGTTGTTTACTGGACAATAAACAATATTCTAACGATGGCTCAACAAGTTGTAATAATGAAAAGAACAACAGTTAAAACTGTAACCTAATGTCAAAGATTACAGGGGAAGAAATTCAAAAAATCTTACCAGAAAAGGGCCCTTCTTTTGAAGAAGTAAAAAAATATTTAGATAAATATAACAAAGAGTACATAGTTATTAAATGTGGTGGCAGTGTTTTAGTTGATCCAAAATTATTTAAAATTTTTATTGAAGATGTTGCTGTTTTAAAAAAACTTGGTTTTAATCCCATAGTTATACACGGTGGTGGAAAAAGGATTAACAACAAACTAGGTGAACTTAACATAAAAAGTAATTTTATTAATGGACTAAGAGTTACAGATAAAAATACTATTAATATAGTTGAAGATGTATTGATTGAATTTAATAAGGAAATTGTCAATGCCTTAAAGGATCAATTATGTCAATCAAGAAGAATTACTTCAAAAGAATACAATGTAATAACTGTAAAACCTGAAAGTGACAAATTAGGTTTTGTAGGTTCTCCTACTCACATTAAAATTAATGTTTTAAAAGAAATTATTAAAGTGAATGAAGTGCCCGTTGTTGCGCCATTAGGGTTAGATGAAAACAATCAAACTTTTAATATTAATGCAGATACAGCTGCAGGTGCTATAGCAAAAAAACTTAAAGCTAGAAGATTAATAATAATTAGCGATATTGAGGGTGTTTTGGATAATGATAATAAATTAATATCTGAAATAAATACTGATAAAGTTAATGAATTAATAAAAAATGAAACAATATTTGGTGGAATGATACCAAAAATTAAAAATTGTTTAGATGTCACAAATAATGGTGTTAAAGGTGTTGTTATAATAGATGGAAGGAAATCTCACTCTATATTATTTGAATTATTGTCAGATAAAGGAGCTGGAACACTTATCAGAAAATGAAGGAATTTAAAAAAATTAAAAATTTTATATTTGATTGTGATGGTGTTTTATACGATGACCTTGAAGGTGTTTTTGGTCAAGTAAGTAAACGTATGACGGAGTATATATCTCAAAAGCTTGATTTAAGTCTTGAGAAAGCCAAGGAACTACAAACTAATTATTTTCATAAGTATAATACCAGTTTAAATGGACTAATGATACATCATGATATAGATCCCCAAGAATTTTTGAAATATGTACATGACATAAATTTAGATTTTCTTAAAAAAGATTTAAAATTGAGAAATGAACTAACTGAACTTAAAACTAAAAAATTTGTTTTTACGAATGGATCTCATGAACATGCCTCAAATATTACTAAAACACTTGGAATCAGAGACTTATTTGACGGTTTTTTTGATATTACCGATTGTAATTTTATACCTAAACCCTCGATTGAACCTTATAAAAAATTAATTGATAAATTTAATATAAAACCTTCAGAAACTGTATTTATTGAGGATATTGCGATTAATTTAGAACCTGCAAAAAAACTTGGCATGAAAACAGTATGGCTTAAAAACAATGAATATTGGGGCAAAAAAGATTCCGATAAAAAATTCGTGGACTTAAAAATAGAAAATCTTTCTAGTTTTTTAAAAGAAATTAATATAATAAAACAATCTTAAAATAATATGAAAGATCTTGAAAAAATAATTAATAGTGCATGGGAAAATAAAGAAAATATCGATCAAAATTCAGATCAAGATTTAAAATATTCAATAAATGAAATAATTAATAAATTAGACTCTGGAAAAGTTAGGGTAGCTGAAAAAATTGATGGAAAATGGGTAACACATCAATATGTAAAAAAAGCAATTATGTTAAGCTTTAGAATTCACCCTATGCAAAATTTAAGTGGCCCTTATAGTAGTTGGTATGACAAAGAACACCTCCTTAAAGGAAAAACAGCAGGATGGACTAAAGAAGATCATGAAAAGGCCGGGTTTAGAATGGTTCCCAACTCACCTGTTAGAAAAGGTTCATACGTTGGAAAAAATGCAGTTTTAATGCCATGTTATGTTAATATTGGTGCGTATATAGATGAAGGTACAATGATAGATACCTTTGCTAGGGCTGGAAGTTGTTGTCAGATTGGAAAAAATTGTCATATTTCAGCTGGAAGTGGTGTAGGGGGTGTTTTAGAGCCTGCACAAGCATTACCCACAATAATTGAAGATAATGTATTTTTAGGAGCAATGTCAGAAGTTGTGGAAGGAGTAATTGTTGGGGAAGGTTCGGTATTAAGCATGGGTATGTTTATCGGACAATCAACAAAAATAGTTGATAGAAAAACTGGTGATATAACTTATGGATCTATTCCACCATATTCTGTTGTAGTACCAGGTACTTTGCCAGATAAAAAAAATAAAAATTCTCCCTCTTTAAGCTGTGCAGTAATTATCAAAAAAGTAGATGAAAAGACTAGATCGAAGACTTCTATAAATGATCTTTTGAGAGATTAATATGACAATTTATAACGACTTAAAATTAGCGAAAGAGCTAATTAAATATCCTACCATCACACCAATAGATGCTGGAGTAATGAATTTTTTTTCAAAAAGATTATCTAAAATTGGTTTCAGATGTAAAATTTTGGAGTTCAAAGAAAAAAATTTTAAACCAGTTAAAAATCTTTACGCTAGAATAGGAAATAAAAGTCCAAATTTTTGTTTTGCTGGGCACCTTGATGTAGTTCCTCCAGGAAACTTAGCTGATTGGTCTATAAATCCATTCAATCCAAAAGTTAAAAATAATCATCTCCTCGGAAGAGGCGCTAATGATATGAAGAGTTCAATTGCATGTTTCACATCTGCGGTCAGTATTTTTTTAAAAGAAAATAAAAATTTCAAAGGATCAGTAAGTTTTTTAATTACAGGTGATGAAGAAGGTGTGGCAGTTAATGGAACCAAAAAAGTAGTTGATTTTTTAAAAAAAAAGAAAGAGAAAATTGATTTTTGTTTAGTTGGAGAGCCCACTAACCCCAACAAGCTTGGAGAAATGATAAAAATTGGCAGAAGGGGATCATTAACTGGACACATAACGATTAATGGAGTCCAAGGTCATGTTGCATATCCTAAAAGGGCAAATAACCCATCAAATTGTATTATAAAAATATTAAAAAAATTAAGTGAGATTAAATTTGATAATGGAAATAAAAATTTTCAACCCTCTAATTTAGAAATTACAAAAATAAATATTGAAAATTCTGCTGATAATATAATACCTGGTACTGCAACAGCGACTTTTAATATAAGATTTAACAATAAACATTCATCGTCCTCCTTAAAAAAGAAACTAAATAAAGTTATTTCAAATATTTCTAAAAAAAATAAATGTAAATATAATGTAATTTATTCAGTATCAGGCGAGTCTTTTTTATCAAAAAAAAACGATACAACGTTAATGATACAAAAAATTATTAAGAAAGTTACTAAAGAGAAAGCAATATTAAGCACCACAGGTGGAACTTCGGATGCTAGGTTTATTAGAAAAATCTCTCCTTGTTTAGAGTTTGGTCTAGTTGGAAAAACTATGCACAAAATTGATGAAGCTGTTTCATTAAATGATTTAAGAAATTTAACTAAAATTTATAATCAAATACTCGAAGAATTTTTTATAATAAAATAAATTATTAATGAAAACAGTTGTTTTAACCTCTGAAACTTCAGTAGATCATTATACTGGCACAGGACACCCTGAAAGGCCTGATAGAGTTTCTTATATAATTAAAAATTTAAAAAAAATAAGTAAAGATAAAATATCATGGGAAACATCATCTTATTTTGATAAAGATCTATTAAATATTACCCATACTCAAAATTATATACAAGAAGTTGAAAGTGCTTTCCCTTCAAAAGGATTACATTTTTTAGACGGGGATACAATAATTTCTCCAGGGAGCAGAAATGCTTCGTTTGATGCTGTTGGTTCAATAATAAAAGCAATAGATTTGGTTCAAAATAAAAAAAATAAAAATGCATTTTGTGCAGTGAGACCACCAGGACATCACGCAGAAAAAAATAAAGCAATGGGATTTTGTATTTTTAATAATGTTGCTGTTGGAGCAAAATATCTATTAAAAAAATATAAATTAAAAAAAATTGCTATCATAGATTTTGATGTTCATCATGGTAATGGAACTCAAGATATTTTCTACGACAATGATAAAGTTCTATATATATCTACACATCAGTATCCTTTTTATCCTGGGTCTGGATCTAATAATGAAAAAGGTAAATTTAATAATATTTTAAATATTCCGCTGCCGGCTGGAACAAATTCAGAAGAATATTTAAATGCATATGAAAGAGTATTAAGTAAACTAGCAGAGTTTAAACCTGATTTTATTTTGTTTTCTGCAGGTTTTGATGCTCATAAAGACGATCCATTAGCACAATTTCAACTAACATCAACAGACTTTTATACTTTAACTAAAAGAACTTTAGAAATATCAAAAAATTTATGTCACGGAAAAGTTGTCTCAATTTTAGAGGGCGGGTATGATCTTAATGCATTAATGGAAAGTACTGATATGCATGTAAAAGCACTTTTAGAATTTAATTGAAAAAAAAATAATAATCATTAAAAAATTCTAAGTGAAGCTATATAAAATAAAAAAAACTCCTATAGATAAAAAAGGCCTAGGTCTTGTTGCGGCCTGTAATATAAAAAAGGGAACCAAAATAATTAATTATGTTGGAAACATAATTACAAAAAAACAAACTGAAGAAAATCCTAAATTCGACAATTCTAAACCAATATATCTCTTTAACCTTAATAGTAGATATGATTTAGATGGTGATGTTTCATGGAATACCGCTAGATTAATAAATCATTCATGTTCAAATAATTGTGATTATGATGGCAAAGGATTAAAATTATGGGTTACTGCTATTAAGGATATAAAAAAAGGTGAGGAAATTACATGTGATTACGGTTTTGGCTATGACTCTGACTATAAACAATTTCCTTGTAATTGTAGATCAAAAAACTGTGCTGGGTATATTGTTAGAGAAGGATCAAGATGGAGAATAAACAAAAAATTCAAGAAAACTAAAAGAATTAGTAAATAACTTTTTCAAGATATAATCCACTAGGTGGTGCAGGTGGTGCACATAAAATTCTTTTTTTTGCTTTAAATACTCTAACAAATTTTTTTAGGTTCCATTTTCCTTCACCTAGATATTTAAGACACCCAACCATTGATCGAACTTGTTGTTGTAAAAAAGATTGAGATTGAAATTTAATATAAATTATATTATTTGCTTTTCTTATTTTTATTAATTTAATTGATTTAATTGAACTTTTTGCATTACAACTTGATGCTCTAAATGTAGAATAATCATTAGTGCCTAATAATTTTTTTGCACCTTTTCTCATAAGACTAATATCAAGTTTATTTGATACGTGCCATCCTCTTTCCTTATATATTGAAGGCTTACTCTTCCGATTAAAAATTATATATTTATAAATTCTCTTTTTTGCTGAATATCGTGCGTGAAAATATATATTTCTCTTCTTTATACTTAATATTGAAATTAAATTATCATTAAGAAAATAATTAATTGATTTTATAAATTTATTCAAATTTTCAATTTTTTTTTTACAATCAAAATGAGCAGATTGCTCAAGAGCATGGACGCCTGAGTCTGTTCTTCCTGACCCAATAAGTTTTACTTTCTCATTAATAATTTTTTTGATTTTTTGTTCAATTGTTTTTTGTATCGTTTTTCCATTTGATTGAGTTTGCCACCCATGAAAATTAGTTCCAACATACTCTACTAAGATATGATACCTATGCATTATTTAAATTTGAACCTTGTTTGATTTGAGAACCAAGTAAAAATTCGTTTATTTTTTGAAGCTTTTTCCCTTCTCTTTGAATTTCAATGATTTTTAATGAATTAAATTTACAAAAAACCTCAAGATTATCATTTAAAACTATGCCTGGATTACCCTTTTTATTACCAAGTTCCGCTTTTAGTATTTTATATCTCTCTCCATTATAAATAAACCATGCTCCAGGAAATGGATTTAATCCATTTATCTTTCCAATAATCTTCTCGCCTGTTTCGTTCCAATTGATTTTACCCTCAGATTTCAAAATTTTTTTAGCATAAGTGGCTTCTAGATTATTTTGATCATAAAATGTTACTTTGTCTTCCAAGATATCATCAATATTTTCTAATAATTTTTCAGATGCTAGAGAAGACAATTTTTCAGATAAAGTTAAAAAATTATCATTATCACTTATTGAGATTTTGTAATTTTTTGAAACAGGTCCTGCATCTAGCTCATTAATAATTCTCATTATACTAATGCCTGTTTCCTTGTCCAAATTCATTATTGATCTTTGTATTGGAGCTGCACCTCTCCATTTAGGTAGTAATGAAGCATGAATATTAATAAAACCTTTTTTTGTTAAACTTAGAATTTCATTTGGAATAATCTTTCCATAAGCAACAACTATTGCTAAATCTGCATTTAAATTATTTATAAAATTTATCTCTTCTTGATTGCCGTTTAAATAACTCGGAGATCTCACATCTATACCAAGTGTTTCTGAGATTCCTTGTACTGGTGAAATATTTAATTGTTGTCCCCTATTTGATTTTTTTGGTGGCTGAGTGTAAACAACACTGACTTGATATCCATTTTGATATAATTTTTTCAAAATTGGGACTGCAAACATGGGTGTTCCCATAAAGATAATTTTCTTAAGCATTATCTATACAACGATTCTATCTGGTTTACTCTTTGTTAATTTTTTGATTATATAATCTCTTTTAAGTTTTGATAAATAGTCAATAAATAATATTCCTTCTAAATGATCCATTTCATGTTGAAGACATGTTGCTAGAAGTCCATCAGCATCTAATACTTTTTTCTTTCCATTATAATCTAAATATTCAACGGTACATTTATTTGGTCTATCAATTTCTGCAAATTGATCTGGAACAGATAAACACCCCTCTTCATATGTTGCCAATTTGTCATTTTTTTTAATTATTTTAGGGTTTACAAAAAATAAAGGCATATTTTTATTCTCTTTTTTTCCTAAATCTATCACTAAAATTCTTTTAGGCACTCCAACTTGTATAGCAGCTAATCCTATACCATTAGCGTCATACATTGTTTCTAGCATATCGTCCATTAAACGTCTTTCATCGTCAGTTACCTTTAAGACAGTCTTAGATATTTGGCGTAGAAATTTGTCTGGTTCAGTTAAAATTTTTCTAATTGTCATATAAAATAATATTGCTTTATAATAATTTTAAACTTTCAATGGCACAACATCTAAAATGATAGAATTTCTTAGTTTATTAATTTTTAGTTTATTCAAAGTCTCAATTATAAAGTAAAGTGAATCTGATCCTAAATCTTTAATTCTATCTTCTCTTATAAGTTCCACTAATTTCAATAAACTCATTCCTTTTTCATCATTATCAATATATTTTTGAATTTGCTGAGGTATCTCTGGTTTTGTAATATTATACAAATTTTTATATTTATTAGGTATCTCTATTCCATCTGATCTTAGAGATTCAATTATTATTATATCTTTTGTTGAAAAAATATAGTTTTTATCTTTTTTTATAGTATCTTTAAAAATATTCTCTAAATTTTTCTTTGTTTCGTCTAATGTAGATTCTCCACTAAAATGTTTTAAAAGTTTTGATTGGTGTATTACTTTGTTGTTTATTTTAATAGATTTTGTGGATATTGAAGAGGATTTTAAGTTTTTATTATAAAATTTTGTATAATTTGATGGAACCGAGCCCTCATCAATATTCATTAAAAATTTACTAAGTTTTATTTCAAAGGCATTTTCAGTACCCGATTCTTTAAATGACTCTTTTAAATCTTTTAAAATTGATATTTTTTTAGATGGTTCATCAAAAATTAATGATCCTTGATACAATAATGCCCTTCCTTCAACTGGATGCAATAATTTATGTGTCTCACGTAAATTCAAATATTGGTTGATATTAAATAAAAACTTTTCATAAATAGAAAAAAGTTTGTCTTCAGGATAATTCTTATCATGCGTAGCTTTCTCTAGAGCTAAAATTTTTTCTTTATTTTCTAAATCTAAATCATCTATATTTGATAATAAATTTGCTGAAGCAAGATATCTCCATATAAATTTAGGTGAAGAGATATTTGGCTCATAAATAAAATCATCATTTAATCTATGGGAAAGGTGAAAATTTAAAATATTTTTATCGTTAATTTCATTTTTTATATTCTCTTCGTACCCAATTAATTTATAAACTCTCTGTTCAAAGAAACTGTCTGTAAAACCAGCTTCTTGAAGCAAGTCTAAACGCATAAGACTTTCCTCTATCTTATTTTCGTTAATTAAACAGTAAATATTAAATTTTACCAAATACTTATTATCTGTATTCAAGTTATTATTAAATATCTTACATGCTTGCTTTAAGTCAGTTTTGGACAAGTTATAATCAACATAATATTTAATTAATTCATCATTAAAACTTAAACTATTATTTTTTTCTAAATAAAGTTCAACCAAATTTAGATCGGCATTTTTTATCAACCATTTATTTTTAAAACTAATAAATTCATCAAAACTTATATTATTGGTTGGGCTATAAGAATTTGTTAAGAGAGAAATATTTAATATTTTGCTTGAGTCTTCAGATAAATTTAGTTCAAAAATTTTATTTAATGTTTCTGATAATCTTACTCCATCTGTTTTTTTCCACATATCAATTGACAAATCGTTTATCTCAGGATCATATATTCCCACAATCTCGTTTTTGTCGGTAAATGAATTGGAATCCTCATTAACAGTAATAACAGTTTTGTCTAAAATCTCTTCTCCTGAGATAATAGTATTATTACTAGTGTTTGAAATATCATCTTCGTCAGAAATTTGATTATTATTGTTTGTATTTGCTTTTATATTCCAAATATCAACCGCTTCCTCTGAATAAACACTTTTATTTGATATTAGAATTAATAAAATTAGTAAGAGAATGTCATTTAATAACTTTAAAATTTTCATTTGGTATAATTTGTTTAATATCTTTACTTGGATATGGAAATTCAATCCTGTCCAACAATATAATAACTAGGAAAAGTATTCCTAAAATCATGGCTAACTTTAATAGAGTTCTATAAATAGAACTATTAAGTGCAAAGCTTGTTTTTTTTCTGAATTGCATATAATCTTTATTAATTTCAAATTAAGACATATTTGTGTTTTTTCAATAATGAACTTAATAAAATCAAAAAAAAATTTAGTACTAATAGGCATGATGGGATCAGGAAAAACACATTTAGGGGCTAATTTGGCAAAGAAATTAAATTATGAATTTTATGATACAGATCATTTGATAGAAAATCATACAAATTTAAAAATATCTAAAATTTTTAATGATTTTGGAGAAAAATACTTCAGAGATATAGAACAAAAAATAACATTAGATATTTTAAAAAAAAGAAATAGTGTAATATCTTTAGGTGGAGGTGGTTTCTTAAATCATACAATAAGAAAGTTCACTAGAACATCCTGTATTACTATCTGGCTTAAATGGAACTCAAGCACATTAATTGAAAGATTAAAAAGAAATAAAAATAGACCAATCATATCTAATATGGATAATTTAGAGATAAAAAAATTAATAAAAAAAAGATCAAAAATCTACTCTAAATCTGATATTAAAATTAATTGTGAAAAAAAGGAAAAGAAAGAAATTATCAACAAAATAATTAATATATATGAAAAATTATAAAATTTTAATTAAAACTGATCAATCCTTTTATCCAGTTATTATTGGAAAAAATATTTTAATTAATGTTTCTAGTATTTTAAAAAAAAACAAAATTTTTTTTCAAAAATGTTTAATTGTATATGATAGCAATGTGCCACAGACTGCTTTAAATATCTTAAAGCAAAAGCTAAAAAATAAAAATGTTTTTGTTTACAAGCTTAAATCAAGTGAAAAGGTAAAGAATATAAATACTGTAAATAAAATACTTAATTTCACACTAAAACAAAAATTTCATAGAACAGATTTAATTATCTCTGTTGGGGGTGGAATAATCAGTGATATTGCAGGTTTTGTATCTAGTATTTATAAAAGAGGTATAAATTTTGTAAATATGCCTACAACTCTACTATCACAAGTAGATGCTTCAATAGGAGGAAAAACAGGTGTAAATTCAACTTATGGAAAAAATCTTATTGGATCTTTTTACCAACCAAGATTAGTTTTATCCGATATATTATTTTTAAAATCACTTCCAAAGAGAGAAATAATTTGTGGTTATGCTGAAATTTTAAAACATGCATTTATTAGAAATAAAAAAAAATTTTTATTTTTGGATAAGAACCTAAAAAAAATATTTCATATTGATGAAAAAATTATGTCAAAAACAATATATGAAAGCTGTAAAATTAAGAAAAGTATAATTGAAAAAGATCCTCTAGAAAAGAATTTACGAAGAATACTTAATTATGGACATACATTTGGACATGCATTTGAAGCTAATTTGAATTACTCAAAAAAACTTAATCATGGGGAAGCTGTTTTATTAGGAATGTATTGTGCAAATAATTTTGCATATAAAAAAAATATTATTAATAAAAATGATTTTAATATTATCGAACAACATTTTGCAAAATTTAACTTATCAAATAAATTAAAAAGAATTGCGAAAAGAAGAAATCTTTCTAGGATTGTTAATTATATGAAATCTGATAAAAAAAATTATAATAATAAAATCAACTTAATTTTGCTAAATAAAATTGGGTCTGCAAAAATTAATAACACGTACAAAACTATGGAGATAGAATCTTTTTTAAATCTATTGATTAATCGATAATTGAATTGAATGAATGTGAGTTTTTAACTCATCTGATATGGATTTATAAATAATTTTATTTGCTTCAATCTTACTTAAAGATTTTAACTTTTTTGACTTTACTGTTATCTTTAAATGGAACTTATCCTTATCATTGCCTTTATGGTTCTTATGTAAAAAACTTTTATCTTCAATAAAAATTTGCTCTAAATTTACTGCTTCTTTTATTTTTTTTTCAACTAATATGACTAATTGATTAATTTTCATAAATGTTATTAATAATATACTTTATGAAAAATATTTGCGACTGGAATAATTGTAAAGAATTGGGAGAGTATAAGGCTCCAAAAGAGAAAGATAATAGTAAGGATTATAGATTACTATGTATTAAGCACATAAAGGAATTTAACAAAAATTGGAATTATTTTTCTGGCATGAATGAAGATGAAATTTTAAATTTTTTGAAGTCCGATATGACTTGGCACAAACCAACTCAAAGTTTTACCTCATCTGATAATTTTTTTAAAGTTTTGTGGAAAAATGCTTTAAATGAAAAAATAGATATTAATCAAAAAATTGACGAATATAAGACTAATAAACTTAATTTTGATCATAATGATATTAAATCATTCGAAGTATTAGGTGTGCCAGTAGGATTAAAATGGGCTAAAATTAAGATTAAATTCAAAAAACTTGTCAAAATATTTCACCCTGATATTAATGCTGGTGATAAAAATAATGAAGAAAAACTCAAACTAATAACTTTGGCTTATACACAATTAAAAAAAACTTACAGAGGAAAAAATTGACTTTAAATTTAAATATTAAACCTGATATTAAAATAAACACAAAACAACTGTTTGGAATTGATTCAGATCTTGAAATTGAAGCATTCTCACAAAAAAATGAGTATGTTCCTGAAATTGATAAAACTTATAAATTTGATAGAGACACAACTTTAGCAATACTTTCTGGTTTCCTTTTTAATAAAAGAGTTCTTGTGCAAGGATATCATGGGACTGGAAAATCAACACACATCGAACAAATTGCTGCAAGACTAAACTGGCCTTGTATTCGTGTAAATCTAGATAGCCATGTTAGTAGAATTGACCTAATTGGAAAGGACTCAATTGTATTAAAAGATAATAAACAAGTAACAGAATTTAAGGAAGGTATCTTGCCTTGGTCAATACAAAATCCAGTTGCTTTAGTTTTTGATGAATATGACGCTGGAAGACCAGATGTTATGTTTGTAATTCAAAGGGTTCTTGAAGCAGAAGGAAGCTTTACGTTATTAGATAAAAATAAAGTAATTAAACAAAATAAATATTTTAGATTATTTGCAACAACAAATACCGTAGGTTTAGGTGATACCACAGGATTATACCATGGCACTCAGCAAATCAACCAAGGCCAAATGGATAGATGGAATATTGTTACAACGCTAAACTATTTGAGTTTAGAAAAAGAAATGGAGATCATATTAGCAAAAAATAAAAATCTAAATAATCCAAAAGGTAAAGACAAAATAGCTAATATGATTAAAGTTGCTTCTTTAACAAGGAAAGGTTTTATAGCAGGAGATATTTCAACTGTAATGAGTCCAAGAACAGTATTACACTGGGCCGAAAATTCACAAATATTTAAAGATGATGGTTACTCATTTAGAGTAACATTTTTAAATAAATGTGATGATGCAGAAAAAAATATCATTGCTGAATATTATCAAAGATGTTTTGGTGAAGATTTACCAGAATCATTGATTAACATTCAAATATAAATGAACAAAGAAGACAGTCTTAAAGAAAAATTTAAACAAGCATTAATATCAACTGCGAAAGTTATATCAGATGATATACTTATTAAAAAAAGTACTGGCAAAAACTCTTTAAATAAATTTGACTCTATCAAGGTAGAAGAACTTAGCGAAAAAAAAGACTTTATTAGATCAAGAGCAGAAATGGATTCCTCTGCATTAAAAAAAAGATTTTCAGATAATTCTATTTATCAGAGTAATTTACCTCAAAATACAACATACAGATCACTTTATAAAATATCTGAAAAAATAAGATTTGAAATGGTCGGTTCTAAAATGCTTAAAGGTATTGAAAAGAACTTTAAAGATAATTATCAAATAAATATTGATAATAAGAAAGATAAAGATAATGAAATTAAAAATCGTGAAGATACAAGTGTTGAAAAGGCATTTGAGTTATACATGTTAAAGAAATTTTTTAAGACTGAAATGAACAATTATTCAAATAAAATTCTAAGCTACTGGGAAAAAGATTTTGATGAATGTATATCAAATCATATTGATTTTTTTAATAAAAATATTGAAAATCAAGAAGTTTATAATAGAAAATTTTCGGAAATCATTGAGTCAATGAACCTTATTGATAATAATGATGATACAGAAAACAATGAGTCCGAAGAAAATCAGAATAATGATGACAATAATAAAACAAATAATGATGAGACAGATAAACAAAATGAATCGCAGAGTGAACAAGACCAAATATCTGTAGATGATAGTTTTGATGTTAATGAGTTCAGAATGGATGAAAGTTCAATGGAGTCCGAAGGAAATGAACAAAACGTTGAGCAAGTAAATCAGAAAATTTCATTAGATACAATTAATAAAGATTATAAAATTTTTACTGAAAAATTTGATCAAGTTGAGAAGGCAGAAAAATTAGAGTCAAATGAAGAAATAAAAAAACTAAGAAAAAATTTAGATCAACAATTAATAAGCTTTCAAGATATAATAACAAAGCTAGCAAATAAACTTCAAAGAGAACTTCTTGCTAAACAAAACAGATCATGGGAATTTGATTTAGAGGAAGGTTTACTTGATAGTGCAAAATTAACTAGAGTGATAATTGATCCGTATAATTCTTTGTCCTTTAAAAAGGAAAAAGATCAGGATTTTAAAGATACAGTAGTTTCATTGTTAATAGATAATTCTGGATCGATGAGAGGTAGGCCTATTACAATTGCTGCTTTATGTGCTGATATATTATCAAGAACTCTCGAACGTTGTTCTGTAAAAGTAGAGATACTTGGTTTCACAACAAAAAACTGGAAAGGTGGACAAAGCAGAGAATATTGGAACTCAAATAAAAAACCAAAAAATCCTGGAAGACTAAACGACTTAAGACACATTATTTATAAGAATGCGGATACACCCTGGAGGCAATCAAAAGTTAATCTTGGTCTAATGCTGAAAGAAGGTTTGTTAAAAGAAAATATTGATGGTGAGGCAATTTCTTGGGCATTTAACAGATTAAAAAAAAGAAGAGAGGAAAGGAAAATATTAATGGTTATATCTGATGGTGCTCCAGTCGATGATTCTACGTTATCAGTTAATTCCGGTGACTATTTAGAAAAACACCTCAAAAAAGTTGTAAAATTTATTGAGGATAAAAGTGAAATAGAAGTACTAGCTATAGGCATCGGCCATGATGTATCTAGATATTATAGCAAAGCAATTAAAATATCTGACGTGCAAGAATTAGGAGATGTGATGATTAGAGAATTGAGTGATTTATTTAAAAGTAAAAAACTAAATTAAATTTTTTTTAGGTCAGAATTTTTCCAGACTATTTCAATCTTTGCTCCACCATATTTTTTTGAATTTTTAAATTTAAGGTCAGCATAATTTTTTTCTAGAAGTGTTTTTCCTATAAATATTCCAAGACCAAGGCCCGATTTATATTCATCTACATCTTTTAAATATGGTTGCCCAATTTTATTTAATATTTCTTTAGAAAGACCTTTGCCATCATCTTCTATCAAAACTTTTGTAAAGTTTATATCTCCCACAAGAGTAATATAAACTTTTTTTTTTGAATATTTATTTGCATTACCTATAAAGTTTCTCAAACCATATATAATCTCTATAGAATTGTTTATCTTTTCTTGATATGCATCTTTATCAAAATTAAATAAAAAAATTTTATCAGAAATTTCTTCAAAAGACTTAATTATTTCAATAATGGAAGTTTCAATTGTTATGTTTCTAGTTATAAAATCATCTTTGGTAATTGGATCTAAAGTCAGTTTTTTTAATATTTGATTACATCTTTGAATTTGACTAACTAATAATTCCAAGTCTTTTTTCACATTTATATCATCTTTAAACTGTTCTAGTAAATCTTGGGCAATTATTTTAATTGTTGAAAATGGTGTTCCAAAAGAATGTGCGGCGGCGGCGGCCTGACCTCCTAATGACAATAATTCATGTTCTTTTGCCATAATTTCCTCCATTTTGTTTAGAGCTTCTTTTCTTATTCTAGCTTCTGCTCCAAATTTAAGTCCAAAATAGTTTAAAAAAATTAGACCAATAAATAAAGAAAAAGGTATAGAATAATAATAGTAATCACTTACAATAAAACTCTCGCTTAAAGGCCATGGTAAATCAAAATGAAAAAAAGTAAGTAAAAAGATTAGTAGTGTTGTCTGTGAAACAAGTAAAAAATTTGTTTTAATATCTAGGTTGGTTGAAGAAAAAACACAAGGTAATATTAAAAAAATTACAAAAGGATTCGATACTCCTCCTGTAAGAAATAATAAAAATCCCAACTGATAAATGTCTAAATTTAATATTAAAAAAGATAATTTATTTGATAAATAAGTACCCTTATAAAAAAAAAATAAATATAAATTTGAGAATACCCCAATTAAAATGGCTATGTTTGAGAGAAAAAAATTGAACTTAAAATTAAAATAGAAGTATACTACGTATACGGTTATTAACTGACCTAAAATTGCGATCCATCTTAAATTAACATATGTAGGCTTGTATAGTGAGTGATATTTAGAATCTTCAAAAAAACTCATTATTTAAATATCTAAATTTAAAACATTAATAGCATTAGATACAATGAAATCTCTTCTTGAAGAAACATCATTACCCATCAAAGTATGAATAATTTCTTGATCTTTTTTGATATCCTTTGAATATTGAACCTGTAATAAATTTCTAGTTTCGGGATTTAAAGTTGTATTCCAAAGTTCATCTGGATTCATTTCTCCTAATCCTTTAAATCTTTGAATACTTAAATGCGATTTTTCGCTCTCAATAAAATTGTTAAATTCTTTTGATCCTTTTTTGTATTTTTTTAAAGACTTTGTATTTTTTAGTATATAATTTTCTAGTTCATTATCATCTTTTATGTAAATACCCTTTGTGCCCTTATTTATTTTAAATAAAGGAGGTTGGGCTAAATAAATATTTCCATTTTCGATTAATTTATTAAATGGCGCATTATTAAAAAATGTTAAAAGGAGTGCTCTGATATGAGAACCATCAACATCTGCATCAGTCATTATAATAATTTTTCCATATCTTAAATCTTTCATATCAATTTCCTCCGCTTTTGGATCTAATCCAAGTGCATTGATCAGGGTAACTATTTCATTTGATGATATCATTTTTGAAAGTGTTTTAGTTCGCAACTCTGAACTACTGCCATTTTTTTTTGAGTCATTAAGATCAACATAAGTATTTAAAATCTTGCCTCTTAAAGGAAGGACAGCTTGATTTTCTCTATTTCTTCCCTGTTTTGCCGAACCTCCTGCAGAGTCTCCCTCTACAATAAACAATTCTGTTCCCTCTTGTTTCGAACTTTGACAATCCGCAAGTTTTCCCGGTAAACCAGTTAGCTCTAAGGCACCTTTTCTTCTTACATTTTCTCTGGCTTTTCTCGCCACGTCTCGAGCAACTGCCGCTTGAATAATTTTTGTTAAAATAATTTTTGAGATGGAAGGGTTTTGATCAAACCAAATTGATAGTTTTTCATTTACGATCGTTTCAACAATATTTCTAACTTCTGATGAAACCAATTTATCTTTAGTTTGAGAAGAAAATTTTGGATCTGGAATTTTCACAGATAAAACACATGTTAAACCTTCCTTAACATCATCACCAGATAAAGCTACTTTGTTTTTTTTTTGCAAATTCTGTTCAGTCGCGTATTTATTTATGACCCTGGTTAATGCACTTCTGAAGCCTAACAAATGTGTTCCTCCATCTTTTTGGTAAATATTATTTGTGTATGGATAAACGTCTTCGCTATATCCTGAATTCCACTTTAAGGAGCATTGAATATCTATATTATTTTTTTGACCCTCAAGATATATTGGTTTTTTAAATAAATCTTTGTCATTTTTGTTTTTTAAGTGTTCTCTTTTTTCATCAAGAAACTCAACAAATTCATTAATTCCTCCATCAAATTTAAATTCTAAAGTTTTGATTTTTTTTAAAGTCAAATCATTTAATACAATTTTAATTCCTTTATTTAAAAAAGCTAATTCACGTAATCTTTTTTGTATTGTAGAAAAACTAAATTTAGTAAAGGAAAAAATTTTTTTTGATGGCAGAAATCGAATCTCAGTGCCTGAGGTTTTAGAGCTTCCTTTTTCTTTTAAAGGAGAAACAGAGTCTCCATTTTTAAATTCAATATAATATTTTTTTCCATCTCTATTGATTGTAAGTTGTAAGTTTTCTGAAAGAGCATTTACAACAGAAACACCTACTCCATGTAGTCCACCGGAGACCTTATAAGAGTCGTGATCAAATTTTCCTCCAGCATGAAGTTGAGTCATGATAACTTCTGCTGCAGATTTTTTTTCTTCTTTATGAATATCTGTGGGAATTCCCCTTCCATCGTCTTTGACAGTAACTGATCCATCAGAGTTGATATTAACTTCTATGTTTTTACAATGCCCAGCTAAAGCCTCATCAATTGAGTTATCAACAACCTCATAAACCATATGATGCAAACCAGTTCCATCATCGGTATCTCCAATGTACATGCCTGGTCTTTTTCTAACTGCCTCTAAACCTTTAAGAACTTTAATGGAGTCTGCTTGATAATTGTTTGTATTTTTTTTTATCATTTAATTTTTTTGGAAAAGAAAATTATATCATTTTTAAAAAATTAAATAAAATCAAGGAGGTATATGACGTTAAATTAATATTGATATTGTTAGGTAATTTGATGTTTTTATAATAAAATTTGTACTTTTAGTTTTTAACAAAAAAAAGGCCTTTTTCATGCCTCTGGCGGAGAGAGAGGGATTCGAACCCTCGATACGGTTTCCCATATACACGCTTTCCAAGCGTGCGCCTTCAACCACTCGGCCACCTCTCCAATATTTATTATTTCTCTTTGTTAATCTTTAATACACCAATAAATGCTTCTTGTGGTATCTCAACCTTTCCAAATTGTTTCGCTCTAGCTTTACCTTTTTTTTGTTTTTCTAGAAGTTTTCTTTTTCTATCTACCGCGCCACCTCCATGAATTTTGGTTAAAACATCTTTTTTAAAGCCTTTTATAGTTTCTCTAGCTATAATTTTACCTCCTATTGCTGCCTGAATAGGGATCATAAAATTATGCCTTGGTATTAAATCTTTAAGTTTTTCACAAACTTCCCTTCCTGTATTTTGTGCAAAATCTTTATGTATCATCATAGCTAATGCATCGACAGGTTCTGCATTAACAAGTATATTCATTTTTACTAGATCACCCTCTCTATGTTCTATAATTTCGTAATCAAAACTTGCATAACCACTTGTCATAGATTTTAATCTATCATTAAAATCAAATACTACTTCATTTAATGGTAACTCATAATTTAAAACTGCTCTATTGCCTGAATAACTTAAATTAGTTTGAATTCCCCTTTTATCCTGACAAATTTTTATTATTGAGCCTAGATATTCATCGGGAGTAATTATTGTTGATTTTATCCAAGGTTCCTCAATTATTTTTATTAACGTTGGTTCGGGTAAACTTGATGGATTTTGCAGATCAATAACTTTACCATTATTCAAATGAATTTTATAAACAACTCCTGGGGTTGTTGTTAATAAATTTATATCAAATTCTCTCTCTAATCTCTCTGTAACTATTTCGAGGTGTAATAATCCTAAAAAACCACATCTAAAGCCTAAACCAAGCGCAGAAGAAGACTCGGCCTCATAAGAAAAACTTGAGTCGTTTAATTTTAGCTTTGCTAATCCATCTTTTAGTTTTTGATATTCTGAACTATCAACTGGAAATAAGCCACAAAATACAACTGGTTTGCTAGGTTTAAAACCTGGCAATGCTTGAGTTATAGGATTTGAAGCATCACATATAGTATCCCCTACTTTAGTTTCTGATAAAACTTTAATTCCCGTTGTAATAAATCCAATCTCTCCTGCATTTAATTCATCGACATTTTTTGGTTTTGGGGTAAAAACACCTACTTTTTCAATTATGTAATCTTGTTTAGTGGACATCATTTTAATTTTCATATTTTTGGATAACTTACCATCAATTACTCTAACTAAAATTACTACTCCTAAATAAGTATCATACCAGCTATCAACTAATAGACATTTTAGTTTTTCGTCTTTAATACCTTTTGGACCTGGGAGTACCTGAATGATTTGTTCTAATATTTCTTCAATGCCCTCTCCAGTTTTACCTGAGCAAGGCACTGCATTCGATGTATCAATTCCAATTACTTCCTCTATTTGTTTATTTGTTCTATCCAAATCAGATGCTGGAAGATCTATTTTATTTAATACAGGAATAATCTCATGATTTATATCCAGGGCTTGATAAACATTTGCTAAAGTTTGAGCCTCTACTCCTTGAGTGCTATCAACAATAAGAATTGAGCCCTCACAAGCATAGAGTGATCTACTGACTTCATAGCTAAAGTCTACATGACCTGGTGTATCAATAATATTTAATAAATATTTTTTTCCATCTTTTGCGGTATAGTTTAATTTCACAGTTTGAGCTTTTATTGTGATACCTCTTTCTCTCTCAATATCCATGGAGTCTAAAACTTGAGCCTTCATTTCTCTATCAGTCAATCCTCCACACTTGTGGATTATTCTATCTGCAATTGTAGATTTTCCATGGTCAATATGTGCAATAATTGCAAAATTTCTTATATTGTCTATGCTAGAACTCATTTAAGATCTTATTTTTGCGCCAGATTTTAACTCAACTGTTGAAATAATTAAATTATTTAGTTTTTCAAGATCATTTTCATTCAATGTTTTATCAAATGATTGAATTGTTACATTTAATGCGATGGATTTCTTATCGGATGGAATATTTTCACCTTCATAGACATCAAAAACTTTTACTGATTTAATAAGTTGTTTATCAATGTTAGTTATAATTTCAACTAACTCCTGTACTTTAAAATATTTATCAATTACAAATGCAAAATCTCTCTCTGACTTTTGAAAATCAGACTGTTTGTACTGAGACTTTTGATCTTTTAGTTTTTTCTTGGTTTCTTTAATATAATCTAAATAAATTTCAAATCCGACTAGTGACTCAGTTTTAATGTCTAATTTTTTTATTATATTTGGATGTATCTCTCCAAAAAATGCAACTGGATTATCTTCCTCCTTACTTAGGTATATTGACCCAGATTTTCCTGGATGATAATAAGATGGAGTTTTATCATCAATAAAAATTTTATTTCTATTAAATCCAACTTCAATTAAAGTTTGTATTGTATCCCTCTTGGCGTCAAAAACATCAACTATTCTGTCTTTTTCGTTCCAATTTAATCTAGAAATTTTTCCAGATCTCAAACCTCCAATTACTGTCAGTTGCTCTCCTGGATTATTTCCTAGAAAAACTGGTCCAATTTCAAATAAAGACATATCTTTAAATCCTCTGTCTAAGTTTTTTTTTGTATAAAAAGCTAGATTTGAAAAAATTGAATTTCTTAAAACATTTAAATCTGAACTAATAGGATTTATTATTTGAATCTCTTTTTTTTCCTCTTTAAAAAATTTATTTATTTTTGAATCGGTAAATGACCAAGTAACAGTTTCGTAATACCCTTTGGAAGCCACTGATCTTTGTATAAAATGAAAAAGCTTTTGTTGTTTATTTAAAGTAGGTTTTATTCTATTTTTTTCTGGCTCTATTGTCTTAATATTTGCAAAACCTTTTATTCTTACTATTTCCTCAACAATATCTATCGGTTGACTAATATCAGGTCTCCATGTGGGGATTGATAATTTCAATAAACCTTTTAAAGGCTTAACTTCAAAACCAATTTCATTCAAAATTTTAACTATTTCTTTATCACTTACACTAAAACCTGTAATTTTCTCAAATAATGAAGTTTTAAAATTAATTTGATTTTTTTTACTACTTTTAATTTTTTGAATATCAAATTTGCTTACTTCTCCTCCACAAATTTCTTTTATTAAATATGCTGCTTTTTTTAATCCTTCTTCAATTGACTCTGGATCTATACCTCTTTCAAATCGAAATTTTGCATCAGTATCTATATTTAGTTTTTTTGATGTTTTTCTTATTGATCTAGGCTCAAAATACGCAGACTCTAAAAGAATATTTTTAGTATTTAACTCAGTTCCTGTTCGTGTACCTCCGATTATACCTCCAAGACCTAAAATCCCAGACCGATCAGATATCACACACATATCTTCCTCTAACTTATATTCTTTATTATCGAGTGCTTGGAAGCTTTCGCCAGTTAATGAATTCCTTACAATTATTTCTTTATCTATTTTATCTAAATCATAAGCGTGTAAAGGCCTATTCATATCAAACATTACATAATTAGTTATATCAACTATTGCAGATATAGGTTTCTGCCCTAAAGATAAAATTTTTTCTTTAAGCCATTTAGGGCTTTCTTTATTTGTTACTCCTGTAATTAAAGAACTTCCAAACATTGTGCAGCCTTGATTTTTGTGTTTAGTAATAGTTACTTTGAACTTTGTGGCATCTTTGAATTTTAGTTTTCTTTTTACATCTTCTTTAAGTTTTCCTGCCCCTGATGCGGCTAAGTCTCTAGCTACACCTCTTACTCCAAGACAATCTGGTCGGTTTGGGGTTATAGATAAATCTACTACTTTTGGGTTATTATTTTTAAAAAAATTTTTTCCAACAATATTCAAATATTTTTTATCTAAAAGTTCTGTAATGCCTTCACTTTCTTCTGATATATTAAGTTCAGATTCTGAGCATAGCATTCCATAAGAAGTGACACCTCTTATTTTACTAACTGAAAGTTTTACTTGGCTTTTTGGAATTATAGAACCAGGACCAGCATAAATTGTCAAAAGATTTTTTCTAGCATTTGGAGCACCACACACCACCTTAACTGTATTTTCTTTGCCAATATCCACTTCACAAATTTTTAATTTATCTGCATTAGGATGTTTTTCTGTACTTAAAATTTTTGCAATTATAAAATTATCAGTATCAAAACTACTGCTTTGAAAACTCTCAACCTCAAGCCCAATATCAGTTAATTTTTCAATTATTTGGGTATCTTTTAATTTTGTATCTAAATGATCTTTTAACCAATCAATTGTGAATTTCATCTACTTAGACCTCTATAATTTGATGGTACATCAAGAGGGTCGAAACCAAAATGGTTTATCCATCTGTAGTCAGTTTCAAAAAAAGCTCTTAAATCATTAATACCATATTTCAGCATTCCAAGTCTATCAATGCCAATGCCAAATGCATAACCCTGGAATTTACTAGTATCGACTTTAACATTTTTAAGAACGTTAGGATGAACCATTCCACATCCTAGTATTTCTAACCATTTATCGCCTTCTCCAATAACAATTTTTCCATCTTTAATTTCGTATCCAATATCTACTTCTGCTGAAGGTTCTGTAAATGGAAAATGACTAGGTCTAAATCTCATTTTAATTTTATCAACTTCAAAAAATTCTTTTATAAAGTAATTTAAACAACCTTTTAAATGTCCCATATTAATATTTTTATCTATATGTAGGCCTTCAACTTGATGAAACATTGGTGCATGGGTTTGATCACTGTCTGATCTATAAGTTCTTCCTGGTGCTATAATTTTAAATGGAGGTTTTCCTTTTAACATTGTCCTGACTTGGACAGGAGATGTATGTGTTCTAAGAAGTAACTTTTTTTCATTATCTAAATAAAAAGTATCATGCATATCTCTTGCTGGGTGATTATCGGGTGTATTTAATGCAGTAAAATTATTATACTCATTTTCTACATCAGGTCCTTCCTCAACACTAAATCCAATTTCAGAAAAAATTGATGAAATTTCATCAATGACTTGCGATACAGGATGAATTTTACCCTGTTCAAAACTTCTTTCAGGTAAAGTTACATCAACTTTTTCATTTTTAAGTTTTTCATTTATTTCTTTTATCTCAAGTTCATGAAATTTTTTTGATATTTTTTCTTGAAGCTCTTCTTTAACAAGATTTAAATCTGCAGCAAATTTCTTTCTTTCTTCAACTGCCACAGATCCAAGTTTTTTAAATTCATTAGATATAGATCCATTTTTTCCAAACAATTCTGTTTTTATTTGATTAATGCTATCTTGATTCAATTCTCTATTTAGTTTTTCTAGATATTCTCTTTTGATTTTTTTAATATCAGACATTCTTCTAGATTATTTCTTAACTAAGGAAAAACAATAGTGAAGATTAATTAATAGCTGCTTGTGCTTTTTTTACTATTGTTTTAAATGCATTTGGGTTCTCATATGCTATTTCTGCTAGAATTTTTCTGTCTATTTTAATGCCAGATTTATTTAATCCATTAATAAATTTAGAATATGTTAAACCTTCTAATCTAACCCCTGCATTTATTCTCTGTACCCACAATGATTTAAATTCTCTTTTCTTGTTTCTTCTATCTCTATAAGCATACTGCATAGCCTTTTCCATAGCTTGTCTAGCTATCCTAATCGTATTTTTTCTTCTACCCCATTGTCCTTTGACAGCTTTAAAAACCTTTTTATGTTTTGCTCTACTAGTAACTCCCCTTTTTACTCTAGCCATTTTATCCTCTCAAATTATAAGGCATATAAGATTTTACAATTTTTCCATCTTGCTTTGACATTGTAGTTGTGCCTCTTTGGTTTCTTATTTGTCGATTAGTTCTTTTAATCATTCCATGTCTTTTGCCTGCTTGCGCCATTACAACTTTACCTTTGGCTGTTATTTTAAACCTTTTTTTTGCTGAACTTTTTGTTTTTAGTTTTGGCATAATTTTAGGGGGTTATACAAACAAAGTTTATATTTGACAACAAATATATTTATAACGGTTGAATTACCATTATTATTTGTTTGCCATCAAATTTAGGGTTTAATTCAACCTTGCCATGGGAAACAATATCCTCTTTTATTTTATTCATGAGTTCATGTCCTAAATTTGAATGCTGCATCTCTCTACCTTTAAATCTAATAGTAAATTTAACTTTATCTCCCTTTGATAAAAATTTTAATGCATTTTTTAATTTAAAATTATAATCATGAGTTTCAGTAACTGGTCTTAATTTAATTTCTTTTAGTTCAATTTTTTTTTGTTTCTTTTTTGCTTTGTTTGCTTTTTTCTGCGCATCATATTTGTATTTACCCATGTCAATTATTTTACAAACTGGAGGGTTAGCATTTGGAGCAATTTCAATTAAGTCTAAACCTTCATCTTTAGCCATTGATATAGCCTTGTTGGTGCTTATTATTCCAAGATTTTCTCCTTCACTAGAAATTACTTGAACTTCGGGCGAGTTAATTCTGTGATTAGATCTTGGACCTTTAGGCTTTGACCTTCTTTGAAAATAATTTTTTTTTAATTCTGGCACTAATTATAATGGGGCTTTATTCAGAGACGAATAATTTTTTAAAAAATCTTTAGTTTTCATAGTTTCTTGTTTTTTAGAATCTAATTGTCTTATAGTTATGGTATCACTGTCAACTTCTTTTTTTCCACATATCAACAATAATGGAACTTTTGACAGTGAATGTTCTCTTATTTTATAATTTAAGTTATGATTTTTTAAATCAATCTCACAATTTATTCCAGACTGACTTGCCAATTTAAAAATTTTTTTTGCATAATCATCAAATTCATCTGAAATAGGTATAATAACCGCTTGCAGTGGAGAAATCCAAAAAGGTAATTTACCTTCATAATGCTCAATTAAAATTCCAATAAATCTTTCCAATGACCCAAATAAAGCTCTATGAATCATTACAGGAACTTTTTTAGTTCCATCTTTATCAACAAATGTAGCGCCAAGTCTATCTGGCAAATTCAAATCCACTTGTAAAGTTCCACATTGCCAGTCTCTTCCAATGGCATCTCTTAAAACAAATTCAATTTTTGGACCATAAAAAGCACCTTCGCCTTTATTAATTGAATACTCAAGTTTTGTTTCTTTAATAGCTTTTAAAAGCGCGTCTTCAGCTTTATCCCAAACAGCATCATCTCCAACTCTTACCTCTGGTCTATCTGAATACTTTAATAAAACTTTTTCAAATCCAAGCTCTTTATAAATTTCTAAAATCAAATTTGTAACTGTCAAAGACTCTTGAGTAATTTGATCTTCTGTACAAAAAATATGTGCATCATCTTGAGTAAATGCTCTTACTCTTAAAAGACCATGAAGTGCACCAGAAGGTTCGTATCTATGAACTTTTCCAAATTCCGACATTTTTAAGGGCAAGTCTCTATAACTTTTTAAACCTTGATTGAATACTTGAACACATCCAGGACAATTCATTGGTTTAATTGCAAATACTTTTTCATCAGGTGTTTCAGATGTGTACATATGCTCGCCAAACTTATCCCAATGTCCTGATTTTTCCCACAAAGATCTATCTAGTATTTCAGGAGTATTAATTTCTTTGTATCCTGCAACTTTTTGTTTTGCTCTCATGTAATTGACTAACTTTTGGAACAAAGACCAGCCTTTTTCATGCCAAAATACAGCACCAGGACTTTCTTCTCTAAAATGAAACAAATCCATTTCTTTTCCTAGCTTTCTATGATCTCTTTTTTCTGCTTCCTCTATTCTTTTTAAATAATCATCTAACTCTTTTTGTGATGCCCAACTTGTACCATAAATTCTCTGAAGCATTTCATTATTTGAGTCTCCTCTCCAATAAGCCCCTGAAACTTTATTTAGTTTAAAAAATTTTCCAATTTTACCTGTTGATGAAAGATGTGGACCTCTGCATAGATCGTGCCATTCACCATGAAAGTAAATTGAAACGTCTTCCTCTTTAGGGATGCTCTCTATAATCTCTGCTTTATAATACTCTCCTATTTTTTTAAAATGAGATATTGCCTTATCTCTTGGCCAAACTTCCCTCTTAGTTGGAACATCTCTATCAACTATTTCTTTCATTCTGTTTTCGATTCTTTTTAAATCATCTTCTGTGAAAGGTTCTTTCCTAGCAAAATCATAATAAAAACCATTCTCTATGACAGGTCCAATAGTAACTTGAGTACCAGGGAATAACTCCTGTACAGCCATAGCTGTAATATGGGCTGTATCATGTCGAATTGTATCTAATCCCTCAGCATCCTTTGAAGTAAATATTTTAACTTTACTATCATTTTTGATTAAATGATCTAAGTCTTTTAGTTCATCATTTATACTTATTACAGTAGCTTGTTTCGCTAATGTCTTGCTTATCTTTTCAGCAATATCTAACCCTGTAATAGGCTTATCAAAGTTTATTTCCTTACCATCTGGTAGTTTTATATTTGGCATTAATTAAATAATTTTTTGTACTCTGAATATGTAGAAAAACACATTTTTTCAACATTAAATTTTTTTTCAATATTTTTTCTACCCTCAATTCCCATAGAATTCAATCTACTAGGTTCTAAATTTAGTGCATATATTATCTTTTTACTTAAATCTTCAGCATTTCCAGACTCAAATAAAAAGCCTGTTTTATCATTGATAATTGTTTCATTTGATCCACCAATATTACTGGCGATTATTACTTTTTCCATTGACTGTGCTTCGACAGCGACCCTTCCAAATGCTTCTGGTTCAGTCGATGCAGAAATAATTAAATCCGATATTTTATATGCTAAAGGCATTAATTTACATTCGTCAATTAATTTGACTTGATGATTTAATCTGTGCTGTTGCACTAATCTAGTAAGTTTCTTTTTATAAACTTTACGCCCTTGATCACTTCCAAGAATTACTGCATTAAAAAAAATATTATCAGTTTCCACATAGTTTAAGTTATGAGAAGCAATTTTTTCATTTACTAATTTTAACGCTTCGATAAAAACTTCTTGACCTTTCCAAGAAGTTAATCTTCCCGGCAACAATATTAATGGTTTTGATTTATCAATTCCCCAATCAGCAATTAATTTTTCTTGGTCACTTTCGGTTATTTTATTTTTATTAAAATATTCAGTATTTATTCCTCTAAATATTACAAGAAATTTTTTATGTGGATTTAAATAATCAGAATAATTTTCTTTTATATGATTGAAGATAAAATTAGAGCCAGCTATAATAAGGTCTGATCTAACCATAATTGAATTATAGTATTTTTTAATCTTATTTTTGAAGTTATAAGTTCCATGAAATGTAGTTACAAACTTTCTTCCTGTTATTTTTGTAGCAAGAAAACATGACCATGCCGGAGCTCTACTACGTGCATGAACTATTTTAATATCAGCGAACAAAATCACAAAAATTAAAATTATTGTATTAATTAAAATTAAAATAGGATTTTTACTATGAACAGGCAGTCTTATAAGTTTAACTTTTTTCTTATCTATGTATTTAGTTAATTCCCCTCCGTAAGTAACAAGATATGATCCAAAGGAATTTTCTGCTAAATAATGCGCAAGATCATAGCAACCTGTTTCTGCTCCTCCGTAACCGAGTTTGGGTATAACTTGTAAAACTTTTATTTTTGATGACATATAATAGTGTTATATATTAAGAAATAGACCTAATAAACTTTTATGAATAAATTTAAATACTTGAAAATATCAAATCTTATTAAAATTAGATATTTAAAAGGCAAATCTAACAAAAAATTTCATATCGTATTTCTTCATGGATTTATGTCTGATATTGAGGGTGAAAAACCAAAAACTTTAATAAAATATTGCAACAAAAATAACCTAGGTTTTCTAGCTATAGAATACTCTGGACATGGAAAATCTACTGGAAAATTTACTGATGGAAATATTAGTTTGTGGACTAAGCAGGTTAAAACTGCCATAAAAAAAATTATCAAAGATAAAAATTTTATTTTAATTGGATCAAGTATGGGATCTTGGCTATCCTTTAATCAATTTAAATTTTTTTCAAAACAAATTAAAGGTTTCATTGGCATAGGTTCTGCACCAGAATTTCTTGAAAAGGTAATGTGGAAAAAATTTACGAAAAAAATGAAAATCCAAACAATTCAGAAAGGTATTTATAATCTAAAACATGGAGGTTTTGAGTATCCAATTACTTATCAATTAATAAAAGATAGCAGAAAAAATTTAGTTTTTAATAAAAAAATTTATACGAGAATACCTGTTAGCTTATTTCATGGAAGCAAAGATGAAGCTATACCTCCAATTTTCTCTAGAAGACTTTTAAAAACATTTGTTAATGCAAACAAAAAATTATTTGTGATTAAAAACGGTGACCACAGTTTGTTTAAAAAAAGACATCAAAAGATAATTCTTAGAGAATTAGATAATATAGTTAAATTTGTTGCTTAGCTTGCTTTGCTAGTACTGATTTTTTTAGTAATTGGATTCTCAAGTTTATCTAGCATTTCCTTTGGACATACTTGGTAAAAGTTTTCCAATTCATTTTCAAAATTTTCTAAGATTTCTTTTGCAACACTTGAATTTGTCTCATCTAAATGATTTTTGATCATATTTTTAAGTTCTTCGATCCAATATTTTGTTTCAGGTCTTTGCCAAATTACAGATTCTGCATTTACTTTTTTTTCAAATTGATCTAAGGGATCATAAACAAAAGCCATACCACCAGTCATACCTGCTGCAAAATTATCTCCTATAGATCCTAAAATTATTACTGTACCACCAGTCATATACTCACACCCATTTGTTCCACATCCCTCTATTACAGTTTTAGCTCCTGAATTTCTAACAGCAAATCTTTCTCCAGCCTGTCCAGCTGCAAATAATTTCCCTGATGTTGCACCATATAATACTGTATTTCCAATTATAGTATTTTCGTTTGATATTAAATTACTTTCATCCTGTAACTTTATTGAAATTGTTGCTCCAGATAATCCTTTTCCAACATAGTCATTTGCATCACCTTCTAAAACTAATTTTAATCCCTTTATTCCAAACGCTCCAAAAGACTGTCCAGCAGATCCTTCAAAAGTTAAAACATATTTTTCAGGTACAATTTTTTCATTGCCAAATTTTTTATAAAGATTGTGGGATATCCTTGTTCCAACAGCTCGATTAGTATTTTTTATTTTAAAACTTTTTGGTATACTTTGTGAATTATCTATAGCTTTTTCAATTTCCGGCCAGATATCTTGGTCTAAAGTTGGTGGAACGGAATTGATCTCCTTAGTTTCACAATATCTCTTATTTTCTCCAGAGTCTGCCTGCACAAATAAAGGATTTAAATCAAGATCATCTAAATTTGGTGAAGCTTTGCTAACTTGTCTCAGCAAATCTGTTCTTCCAATAATTTCATTTAAAGTTTTAAATCCAAGTTCTGCTAAAATTTCTCTAACTTCTTCAGCAATAAATTTAAATAAATTGACTACTTTATCTGGAGTTCCTGTGAATCTTTCTCTTAATTTATCATCTTGAGTGCAGACACCTACTGGGCAAGTATTTGAATGACATTGTCTTACCATTATACATCCCATAGCAACTAAAGCTGTTGTTGCTACTCCATACTCTTCAGCTCCCATCATTGCAGCTATAACAACATCTCTTCCAGTTTTAATTCCTCCGTCTGTTCTTAAAGTAACTTTTGATCTTAAATTATTTAAAGTTAAAACTTGATTTGCCTCTGTAAGACCCATTTCCCAGGGTATTCCAACATATTTCACACTAGTTTGTGGAGTAGCTCCTGTACCTCCATTATGCCCTGAGATTAAAATTATATCAGCTTTTGCTTTAGCTACTCCTGCTGCAATTGTTCCAATTCCAGATGAAGCCACAAGTTTAACTCCAATTCTTGCATGAGGATTAATTTGTTTAAGATCATAAATTAATTGAGCCAAATCTTCGATTGAATATATATCGTGATGAGGTGGTGGTGATATTAATGTTACCCCTGGTGTTGAGTGTCTTAATTTTGCTATTTCTTTTGAAACTTTAAATCCTGGTAACTGTCCGCCTTCACCAGGTTTTGCTCCTTGTGCCATTTTTATTTCTATTTCATTACAATTATTTAAATAATTTATCGTTACACCAAATCTTGCAGAAGCAATTTGTTTTACTCTTGAATTGGCACTATCTCCGTTCTGCATTAACTTAAATCTTTCTTCGTCTTCTCCTCCTTCACCACTACATGAGGCACCTTTAATTCTATTCATCCCAATTGCTAAAGTTTCATGTGCTTCCTTCGATAATGCACCATGAGACATGCTTCCACTTCCAAATCTTTTTAATATATTTTCTATTGGTTCAACATCGTTTATATTAATTGACTCATTCAAATATCTTTTTCTAAAATCTATTAAATCTCTTAAATTTATTGGTGGTAAATCATAAATGCCTTGAACATATTTTTTATATGCCTGATAAGAATTAGTGGTCACAGCACTTTGTAATAGATGGATAAGCTTACCTTGATATTGGTGTGTCTCACCGTTTTTTCTATATTTATAAATTCCACCAATTGGTAATACAGCTCCAATTTTCTTGAATGCTTCTTTATGAATTAATCGTAATTTTTTTTCAATTCCTTGAAAACCTATACCAGATATCTTTGATAATACGCCTGGAAAATATTCAGAAACTATTGTCCTGCTTAATCCTACTGTTTCAAAATTACATCCTCCTCTATAAGAACTCAAAACTGATATTCCCATCTTCGACATAATTTTCAATAAACCAGAATTTATTGATTTAATATATCTAACAACGCATTCTTCATAATCAAATTTTCCAAACAATTTTTTTTCAAATCTTTGATAAATACTATCTAAAGCCAAATAAGGGTTTACAGTAGTAGCTCCTACTCCTAGTAGAGTTGCAAATGAATGTGTGTCTAATGCTTCTCCAGTTTGCACATTTATTGATGTGTAACCTCTCAACTTTTGCTTGATCAAGTGACTGTTAATAGAACCCACACAGATAAGCATAGGAATAGCTAATCTAGAGTCAGACATATTTTTATCACTTAAAATTAAATGAATTATTCCTTTTCTAGCAGCTATTTCAGCCTCTTTTTGAATTCTTAAAATTGAACTTTCGAGATCTTCTTTCTCATCAAAAGTACAATCAATTAAGGTTGAATTTTTATTAAAAAAATTAGAAAATTTTTCAAATTGAGCATTTGATAAAATTGGACTATCTAAAACATAAATATTTTCTTTTGTAAGGTTATTAAAATCTAATATATTTCCCAAATTTCCAAATCTAGTTTTAAGACTCATGACTTTATTTTCTCTTAACGAATCTATTGGTGGATTGGTAACTTGACTAAAATTTTGTCGAAAATAATGATATAAAGGTCTGTATTTATCGGATAAAACAGCAAGAGGCGTATCATCTCCCATTGATCCAGTTGCCTCTTTGGCATCTTCAGCCATTGGGTGAAGTATCATTTCTAAATCTTCGATCGTCACTCCAAACGAATGAAGTCTTTTCCTTAGCTCATCACCTGAAAAAAAGTTTTTCTCATTACCGTGAGTAATTTTTTTGTTTAAATCAATTATTTGAGCATTAAAATGTTTGAATTCTTTAGCTAAAAAGTTTTTAATTTCACTATTGGTATAAAGTTTTCCTTTATCTAAATTTACTCCAATAATCTCGCCAGGCCCTAGTCTTCCTTTTTTTATTATTTTTTTTTCATTAAGTAAAATCATGCCAGTTTCAGAACCAACGAATAAAAGTTTATCTTTGGTAATCGTAAATCTTAAGGGTCTTAAACCATTTCTATCATTAGCACCGATCACCCACTGATTATCAGTTGCTGCTATCGCTGCTGGTCCATCCCATGGTTCCATTGTGCTGTTAAGAAAATTAAACAACTGTTGATGATCTTTAGATAAAATTTTACTTTTTTTTGACCACGCATCTGGAACTAACATTAATTTTGCTAATGGAGCTGCATGACCTGATATATTCAATAACTCAAAAACATTATCCAGTGAAGCTGAGTCAGATGCTCCAGGAGTTATAACTGGTTTTAAATTCTCAATATCTTCAAAAAGAGGGCTTTGCATTTCTTGTTCATGAACTTTCATCCAATTGTAATTTCCCTTTAGAGTATTTATTTCTCCATTGTGCGCTAAGGATCTAAACGGTTGAGCGAGATCCCAACTTGGAGCAGTGTTAGTTGAAAATCTCTGATGAAATATTGCAAATCTTGAAATAAACCTTTCATCCTTTAAATCAGGATAAAAATCTGAAAGAGCTTCAGCTAAAAACATTCCCTTGTAAATTATTGATTTCGAGCTCAGTGAACATATATAAAAATTATCTAACAGGTTATTTCTTGCTTCTTTTTCTATTTTTCTCCTAGACTCATATAATTTTATCTCTAATTTTTTTCCTGATAGATTTTTATCATTGTGTCTAAATATAACTTGGGCAATCTCGGGCCTTGTTGAATTAGCTTTTTCCCCTAGAACTTTTGTATTAACAGGTACTTGTCTCCATCCAAAAATACTAAAATTACTCTTGGTTAACTCCTTTTCTACTAAAGTTCTACACGTCTCTTGTGCAAAATAATTATCACGAGGCAAAAAGATCATTCCTACACAAATTTTTGAGTTATCAAACTTATGACCAGTTAGTTCAATTTTTTCAGCAAAAAAATCTGAGGGAATTTCGATATGAATGCCTGCACCATCACCTGTTTTACCGTCCGCATCTACAGCTCCTCTATGCCAAACAGCTTTTAGTGCTTCAATTCCATATTCAACAACTTCTCTTGATTTTTTACCTTCTGTTGATGCAACCAGGCCAACTCCACAAGCATCACGTTCCATACTTCTATGATAGGCATGGTTTTTTTCTAATTTAATTCTATTTTTTTTATACAAATTAATCATGCAACTTCTTTTTTTTCTTTTATTTTTTTCTCTAAGTGATTTTCAATAGATTTGGCTGCATCTTTTCCATCTTTAATTGCCCAAACCACTAGGGAAGCACCTCTAACTATGTCTCCTGCTGCGAATACACCAGGGACTGAGGTTTCAAGAGTATTAAAATCTACTTTGATAGTTCCCCATTGTGAAATTTGCAAATCTTCTTTACCAAAAAGTCTTGGTAAATTTTCTGGATCAAAACCCAAAGCTTTAATAACTAAATCAGCCTCAATTTTAAATATTTCATTTTCATTTATGACAGGTTTTCTTCTTCCAGTATCGTCTGGCTCTCCTAATTCTATTTTATTTACATTTAAACTCTCAACTTTATTTTTTCCAATAAATTCTTTGGGAGAACTTAGCCATACAAACTCTACTCCCTCTTCTTCAGCATTGTTAACTTCTCTTGCTGATCCAGGCATATTTTTTTTATCTCTTCGATATAAACATTTAACTGATTTAGCTTTTTGTCTGATAGATGTTCTAACACAATCCATGGCTGTGTCTCCACCGCCTATAACAACCACATTTTTACCTTCTGCATTTAAGGTTCCATCTTCAAATAATTTGACACTATCACCAAGTCCTTTTTTATTAGATGCAGTTAAAAATTCCATAGCTGGAAATATATTATGTAAGTCTGAACCTGGTAATTCAATTTCTCTAGGTTTATAAACTCCTGTAGCTATTAAAACTACATCATGTTTTTCTCTTAACTGATCTAAAGTTTCATCTCGACCAACTTCAAAATTTTGTACAAAATTTATCCCTGAGTCTTTTAATAATTGAGTTCTTCTGGTAACAACATGTTTTTCAAGTTTAAAATTTGGAATACCATAAATTAATAAACCACCAGCTCTATCATATCTGTCATAAACCGTTATCTGATATCCAAGTTTTCTTAAATCCTCAGCACAAGCTAAACCTGCTGGTCCAGCACCTATAATTCCTACACTTTGTTTTTTTTCATAACTTACTTCAATGGGCTTTACCCATCCTTTTTCCCATGCGTTTTCAGTGATATATTTTTCAATAGATCCAATAGTAACTGTTCCATGGCCAGATTGCTCAATTACACAATTACCCTCACACAATCTATCTTGTGGGCATATTCTTCCACATATTTCTGGCATATTGTTTGTGCTCTGGGATAAATGATAAGCTTCCTCTAATCTATTTTCTGCAGTAAGTTTAAGCCAATCTGGAATATTATTACTTAAAGGGCAATGAACTTGGCAAAATGGTACACCACATTGTGAACATCTACTTGATTGCTCTTTTGCTTTGTCATTAATAAATTCTTTATAGATCTCTTTAAAATCTTCACTTCTCTCCTCTTTGTTCCTTTTAGGTGGAGATTGTTGACCTATTTCAACAAATTTTAGCATTTTTTCTTTCATAATTTTCGATTTACTATAGCATTTATTTAGAAATTAAAATGAAAACAAGGTCAGTTAGTATTACCTATATTTTAATAAATGCCATATTTTTTGGTATTATTTTATTAAATGCATACCAGGTATGAACATAATGAAATCTTTAATTCCTGCTAATTATAAGTTACCAGATTAAACAATTTATGTTTTTAATTTTCATAGAAACAATAATTTTATCAATTGTACAAGGTATTACAGAATTTCTACCAGTAAGTTCATCAGCTCACTTAATTATTTTTTCAAAATTAGGAAATTTTCAAGCAAATTCCTTAACAATAGATATTGGGGCACATTTAGGCTCCTTAATTGCAATTTTAATTTTTTTAAGGAAAGATCTATTAAAATTTTCTCAGAATAAAAGTCTTTATAAATTAATATTTTTAGGATCCATACCATTGGTATTGTTTGGTTTTTATTTTTATAGCTCAGGAATAATTTATATTTTGAGGGATATAAAAGTAATAGCTTGTACAACTTTAATATTTGGCATTTTACTTTTCCTTGCGGATAGAAGTAAATCTACAAATAGTATTGATCAAAATATTAATTATAAAACAATTTTGATAATAGGTTTATTTCAAGTTTTTGCATTAATCCCAGGCGTGAGTAGAGCTGGCATAACAATCACAGCAGCAAGATTTTTAAATTTTAATAGATATGATGCAACTAAGATATCTTTTTTATTATCTATCCCAGCACTTTTAGGAGCCAGTGTAATTAACTTAAATGATGTAATTCATTTAAGAGAAGAACAAATTATCTTTTTTTTATTTTCAGTATTATTTTCTTTTATATTCTCTTATTTAACTATTAAATATTTTTTAAAATTTATTAGTATGTTTTCAATGACCTCTTTTGTGGTTTATAGGATTATCTTATCTTTATTTTTATTTATTCTAATTTTTTTTTAATCTCTGGAGCTATCTGAGATAATAAAACTGCAACTAATATTAAAAAACATCCAATAATATTATCAATATCCAATATTTGTTTTAATATAATCCATCCAGCAACAGTAGCAAATACGCCCTCTAGAGAATAAATTATTGCAGCAGGAGCTTCATCAATATTTTTTTGAGCAAACATTTGTAAAGTGAATGCTAAACCTCCAGATAAAACACCAGCATATATTATTGAGTATCTTTCATTTAAAATATTTTCTATTGAAATGTTTTCAAATATAATCGCAAACAAAAAGGATAAAGTTCCAACAAATAAAGCCTGAAGAGCAGCATAAAAAACAGGAATATTAAACATTTTCATAAATTTCCCTGCAAAAATTATATGTAAAGCCCAAAAAAAAGAGCATAGGATTACCAATGCGTCCCCAAACATTATTTCTGAATTTGAAAAATTACTCAGAAGATAAACACCTCCAACGCATAATCCAATAGATGGATATATACTCCAATGGACTTTTTGTTTATAAATAATAAATAACAAAATTGGTACTATTGGCACATAAAATACTGTAAAAAAGGCAGCATTTGCAATGTTTGTATACAGTAGAGAAGCTTGTTGTAAAAATGTTCCAAAAAATAATGCTACCCCCATTAATATCCAATATTTATAAAACATTTTTTTATTTTTAGATATTTCTGATCTAATTTTATTTTTTTCAAAAATTAATGCTATGGGAAGTATGCTTATAAATCCTATAAAAAAACGAGAGAAATTAAATGTTAACGGTCCAATTTTATCCATGCCTGTATCCTGAGCTATAAAAGCTGTACCCCAGATAAACGTGGTAATCACTGCACAAATCATTGAAAAAGTTTTTGTCAAAATAATTTATATGTATTTAGAATTAATAAAGACCATTCATTTTACAACAACTATCAAAATCTTCTTTATTAATATAACAGCCCTTCATTTTTCTAGTGCCATTGAACGATCCTCTGCCGTGTAAAATTCTCCAATTATTGAAAATTAATAAGTCTCCAGGTTTTAAAATATATCTCCATTGGTAATCATCACTATTAGCTAAAATATCAAACTTTTTTATTCCTTCATAGAATTTTAACGTTGACTCATTATCTATTCTAAAAGGAGCTCTATCGTAATTATTAAAACTTACTTGCAAAATTTCTTCATTTTTATCATGTCTAAAAATTGGTCTTTTAGCCTCTAAATAAACACCATCTCCAATATAATTTCCAGGAACTTCTATTTTTGAGAGAGTATTATAAATATCTTTACTTTCTTTTTTTATTGTTTCAGCAATTTTAAATCCATCTACCATAATTGAATCTCCACCAACAGCATCATATTCACAACATAGTAATAATTGTAAACCAGGAGCGTCATTGCTATATGTTGAGTCAGTGTGTGGTCTTAGTTCCTCCTGGGTGTACGCACTATCAGCCATATCTTTATTTGATTCAAAGCTCCATAATCCACCAAAGATTGATTGTCTGACATATCCAATTTTATTTGCAATTGTTTCAACTGTTTTCATTTCAGTTTGACAATGAGTTATAACTGAAAAACCATACTGATATAAATTTGAAATAAAATTTTTAAAACCTCTTTCGGAAATAACATCCTCATATTTAATATAAATTTGATTTTTTATATCTTTTGAATTCCATAACTTTATATTTTTTTCTTTTTTTTCGTTCTTTGAAGAATTGCTAAATAAAAATTCAGAAGAATATTCGATAGGTTTTTTCAAATCTGACCACAAAATATTAATCGACTCCCCTTTGCCAATTATATTTGCCTCTTTAATATACAAATTATTATCTAATTTTGCTGTAAAAGTTTTTCTTTGATGGCTTCTAGAATCCCAATTTTCATCGTCCTTAGCATGATCTCTTAACCAAATATTTGGAAACTCATCTTCTATTTTATTGTGATACGAAATATAAAGGCTTTTTTCATAAATTTTTATTTTTTCAACACAATTAGATCTATTTTTAGTCATTTTTTAATGAATAAATTATATCATGTTAAATAAATTGTTTAATAAAATAAAATTTTTGAGCCAAAAAAGAGAGCCTGATGCAAAGATTTGGATTCAAAGAATTATACTAAAAAAAAACTTAAATTCTTTTAAATACTGATCATTTTATATATATATTTAAATGTATATGAAAAAAGACATGTTGCGCCTGTAGCTCAACTGGATAGAGCGCTTGGCTACGGACCAGGAGGTTCTGGGTTCGACTCCTAGCAGGCGCACCAATAAAGGAAAATATGAAAATATCTTTAGAAAAATCTGTTATATATTTCTTCATCATAGTTTTTGTAATATTAGTATTAATGACAATATTAATTTAATGAGTAAAAAATTTATTCAAATCAGTACCAAACCAGGATTTATGAAATTCAATGGTGGAATACTTTTGAGAAAAATTTCAAAAAATGAGTATGAATTTAAGGTCAAAGTTAAAAAAAATCATTTAAATCAAGCTGGCATTACACATGGTGGCTATTTAGCTTCCGTAATTGACTCTGGAAGTGGTACGGCGGCAAGATTAGCTGGAAAAGTTGCTCCATGTGTAACCATATCTCTTGATATAAAATTTATTGGAGCATCAACGCTGGGTGACGAGTTAATTGGAAATACTAAAATACAAAAAATTACTAGTACAATGGTATTTCTAATTTGTACCTTAAAATGTAAAGGAAAAATTATTGCGTCGGCATCTGGTATATGGAAAAAAATTGGGAAATCTTTTAATACTTTAAAAAATAAAGCATGATTGGAATATTAGGAGGAATGGGTACTCAAGCAGGTCTTGATTTCTGTAATAAATTAGCAAAATTAAATAGAGGAAAGTTAGATCAAAAGTATCCAATGTTTATTCTTTATAATAAGTCTAATATTCCTGAAAGACCAAAAAATTTAAAAAAATATTACAATGTACTAAATGCATTAGTTGATGGCTGTAAGATGTTACAGAGAAATAAATGCAAGTTTATTGTTATGCCCTGTAATACTGCTCACTTCTGGTATGATGATGTTCAAAAAAAAATTGATGTTCCAATATTAAGTATACCTAAAGAAGTTTATAAAAATACAAAAAAAAATACTTCTAAAAATTCGAAAATTGGACTCTTGGCAACCGAAGCAACTTTGAAAAATAATATTTATCATAAGTTTTTTTTAAAAGATTATGATTTAATAAGTCCTAAAAAAAATCTTCAAAAAAATTCGGTTAATAAAGCAATTACTTTAGTAAAAAAAGGAAGAGTAAAGGAAGCTGAAAAAATTTTAAGACCTGCAGTAAATCAATTAATTAAAAAAAAATGTAAAAAAATTATTTTAGGCTGTACAGAACTTCCAATTGCTATTTTTGCATATAAATCATTCAAGAAGGCTATTAAATCAAAAATTTTTATAGATCCAAATTTGTTAGTTGCAGAAGTTTGTATGAAAAAATATAAATCATCATAGATTAGAATTAATACGTTAATTCATCTAATCTTTTGAATAAGTTTAATGCCTCTGGATTTGCAAGTGCTTGTTTGTTTTTAATCGAAATACCATCGATTATATTTTTAACAGCTAACTCAACAATTTTACCATTTTTTGTTCTTGGTATGTCCTCAACTTGTATAATTTTTGCAGGCACATGCCTAGGAGAAGCATCTTTTCTTATTGCCACTTTAATTGATTTAATTAAATTAGATGAGAGTTGATGGTTTTTTTTTAACACAACAAAAAGAATTATTCGAACATCATTTTTCCATGATTGGCCTACACAAATGGACTCTTTAATTTTCTCAAAGCCTTCTACAACGGAATATATTTCTGCTGTTCCCAATCTTACACCTCCAGGATTTAATGTTGCATCAGACCTTCCATAAATAATATATCCACCTGTTTTTTTCTTTTCAGCGTAATCACCATGATGCCAAATATTTTTAAATTCATTAAAATATGCTTTTTTATATTTTTGATTTTTTTTATCATTCCAAAATTTCTTCGGTTGGGATGGAAAAGAATTTTTGCAAACTAACTCTCCTTTCTCATTTAATAATGATTTTCCTTTAGAATTAAAAATATCAACATCCATTCCAAGACCATTATTCTGTATCTCCCCTTTATAAACAGGTGAAAAAATATTACCTAAAACAAAGCAAGATACAATATCAGTACCTCCAGATACAGATGCAAGATGAACATTTTTTTTTATCTTTTTATAAACAAACTCAAAATTATCGTTGGACAAAGGAGATCCTGTTGAACAAATTGTTTTTAAATATTTTAATTTAAATTTATTTTTTATATTTACATCTGACTTCCTCAATGCATCGATATATTTTGCACTTACACCAAATAAGCTTACTTTTTCTTGATTTGCAATTTTTAAAAGAAGATCAGGTTTTTTATACATTGGAAATCCATCAAAAAGAAGTATTGATGCTTTAGATGCTAAAACAGTCACAAGCCAATTCCACATCATCCATCCACATGTCGTAAAATAAAAAACATTATCGTTTGGTTTAATTTCACAATGCAATTGATGTTCTTTTAAATGTTGTAATAAAACACCTCCAGATCTATGGCATATACATTTTGGTTTACCTGTAGTTCCACTAGAATATAATATTGCCAATTCATGATCAAAATCGAATTTTTCGAAGAAGATCTGATCTACTGTAGTATTGGGAATATCTTTCCAATAATGAATTTTATTTGATTTAATATGATTTAAAGTTACATATTTTTTTCCTGGATAATTAACAATTATTACTTTTTTGATAGATGGAATTTTTTTTACTATCTCATTCAATCTTTCTAACACATTAATTTCTTTTCCATTATAATAATATCTATCACAAATGATCAAAACACTAGGTCTAATTTGTATAAATCTTTCTATTACGCCGTTAACTCCGAAATCAGGTGAACATGATGACCAGATTGCACCTATAGCAGATGTGGCTAAAAAGCTTTCAACTGTTTGAATAGTATTAGGCATATAAGCAGCAACTCTTTGACCTTTTTTTAAATTTATAGATTTTAAAAATTTAACAATTTTTATCGTATTTTTATTTAAATCCCTCCAAGATCTAACTTCTTTATATCCATTTTCACTTATGAAAGTTATTGCCCTATTATTATTTTTTTTAGATAGTAAATTTTCTGAAAAATTTAATTTTGAATTAATAAAAAACTTACTATCTATAAGATTTTTTGATAATTTAAATTTTTCATTTTTAATACCATTAACTCCTGTATAATCCCAAATAGAATTCCAAAATCTTTTGCTATTTTTTAAACTCCAGCTAAGTAATTTTGAATAATTTTGATAAGATTTATAGTTATAATTTTTTTTAATAAATTTTTCATAGTTTGATAAATTTGATTTTTTCTTTATAAATTCGCTTGCTTCCCAAAGTTTTTTCGACATATGATATTAATTGTAATATAAAAATTTCTAATTTATGCTACTTTTAAAATTAAATTACCAAAATGAGAACTTTTATTAGAACGATTCGGTCATGTTTTAGTCTATTTTTGTTCTTAATGCATAACAATATATAGTAGTGAGGAATTTTTAAACACTAAAAGTAGAAATGGAAAAAAATAAGATCACAGCTGTACTAGGGCCCACAAATACCGGAAAAACCTTTCTAGCTATAGAAACAATGCTTTCTTTTGACTCTGGTATGATTGGCTTTCCATTAAGATTATTAGCAAGAGAAGTTTATGACAAAATAACTAAAAAAATTGATCCATCAAAAGTTGCTCTGATAACTGGAGAAGAAAAAATAATACCTTCAAATGCAAAATATTACCTTTGTACTGTGGAATCAATGCCAATAGATAAAAGCTTGGATTTTGTTGCCATAGACGAAATACAAATGTGTGCTGACGTTGAGAGGGGACATATTTTTACGGATAGACTTTTAAATCTAAGAGGTGAAAAACTAACCATGTTTTTAGGTTCTATGACAATGATAAAAATAATTGAAAACCTTAAAGAAGATGTAGAATTTATTAAAAGAGAAAGATTTTCAAAACTATCATTTGCTGGATATAAAAAAATTTCTAGAATTAATAGGAAAAGTGCGATCATTGCATTTTCTGTAGAAGAAGTTTATGCAATTGCAGAACTACTAAGAAGACAAAAAGGTGGTGCTGCAATAGTCATGGGTTCTTTAAGCCCTAAAACTAGAAACGCACAAGTAAGCTTATACCAATCAGGAGATGTTGATTTTTTAGTTGCAACAGATGCGATTGGAATGGGTATTAATATGGATCTTGATAATGTTTATTTTTCGAATGTAAAGAAATTTGATGGAAAAAAATTAAGAAGATTGAAAATGCATGAAATAGGTCAAATAGCAGGGCGAGCTGGAAGATATTTAAATGATGGTGCCTTTGGTTTAACTGGCGAGTGTGAAGATATAAGTCCTGAAGAGATAAAAATTTTAGAAACTCATAAATTTGAGAATTTATCAAATATTTTTTGGAGGAATGCAGATTTAAATTTTAAAAGTTTTAATACACTAATTAATTCCTTAGATATTAAACCAAAGAAAGATTGGCTTAGAAGAAGTTTTGAGTGTGAAGATGAAAAAGTATTAAAATATTTTTTAAAAGAAACAAAAAAGTTTAACATAAATGAAAACGAGAATGAAATACGTTTATTATGGGAATGCTGTCAAATCCCTGATTTCGTCAAAAAAACTTATGGTCATCATCTTCAAGTAGTGAGTAAAGTATTTGAATTTTTAAAGAGCAAAAATGGAAGAATTACAAATTTCTATATGAAAGAGCAACTATCATCTCTTTATAAACTTGATGGCAATGTAGACTCAATATCTAACAGAATTGCAAATGTTAGAACCTGGTCTTATGTTGCAAATAAAGTAAATTGGGTTGAAAACCAAGATTATTGGATTGAGAGAACTAAATTAATTGAAGATAAACTTTCTGATAGACTTCATGAAGAACTAACAAAAACTTTCATAGATAAAAGAGCAAGTGTGCTTGCAAGAGGATTAAAACAAGAACTTTTGTTTGATACTAAAATAACTGAGGATAGTATAGAAATTGATGGTCAATTCATTGGAAAGTTAAAAGGTTTGAAACTTGAATTAGACTTAAAACTAGGAGCCTTAGATAATGATATTAAATCTCTTAAAAAAGCTGCAAGACAGACTATAGGACCTGAATTAAATAAACGTATAGATGAAATTATAAGTAATGAATCAATAGAAATTAAAGATGATTTTAAAATATATTGGAAAAAATTTCCGATAGCCCAGTTGATACCTGGTAGAGATTATCTTAATCCTAACTTTAATTTAATAATTGATGATATAATTGAAATTAAAGAAATAGAAAAACTTAAAATATTCTTGAAAAATTGGATAGAAAAAAAAATAAAAAATACTTTAGGAAGTTTAATAAATTTAAAAAATTCATTAAATCATAAATCATCTATACGTGCATTAGCATATCAATTGTATGAAAATAATGGTGTTGTAAAAAGAGACAGATTATTATCTTTCGTAAAAAATATTCAACAATCTGATAGAAAAATTTTAAGAGATATGGGAGTTAAATTTGGCAGGTATCATATTTTTTTGCATAAACTTTTAAAACCCGAGGCAGTATCATTAAGAATTATTCTATGGAAAAATTTTCATCAAAAATATTTTAATCTTAAGCCTCCAACTTTTGGTTTAAATTTCAAGATTTATGAAAATAATGTGAATCAGCATTTTATGTTATTATGTGGTTTTGAAAGGTTTGATAATATGTATGTTAGAATTGATATTTTAGAGAGGTTATTTATGAAAATAATAAATTCAAAAGATGATGATAGTAAAGAGATATTGCTAATTCCAGAAATGCTTAATTTATTAGGATGTAGTAAAGAAAATTTTGCAAAACTTATTGAAAAAATGAATTATAAAACATATCAAAGAGAAGATAAATTTTATTTTAAATATTTACCTATTAAGAATAAATATATAAAAGATAAAATAATTATAAATGAAAAAAACCCATTTAATATTTTAAAAAAAATAGAGTTTAAATAAAATGTTTAATTTTTTTAAAAAAAAAAATAAGAATGAAGATAGAAAAGCAGAAAAAGATACTGAACTGCTATCTAAAACAGCATCTCTCTTAATACATGCAGCAAAAATGGATCAAAAATATTCAGATGAAGAAAAACAAATTATAAAGAAAACTATGCTTGAGCTAGGTTGTAAAAATGAATCAATTGATGAAACGCTAATAATAGCTGAAAAAAATGAATCTGACTCAAACCAAATACTTGATTTTACCAGAGAGATTAAAAATACTGATGATAATTTTAAAACAAAAATAATTGAGGCTTTATGGAAGATTATTTTTTCTGATAAAAAAGCAGATATGTATGAATCAAGTTTGATGAGAAGATTAGCAGGATTATTGTATCTGGATAATAAAACGGTGGGTGAAATTAAAGAACAAATTAAAAAAAAAATAAACCAATGACTTATCTTGTAAACGAAAAATGTATTAAATGTAAACTAATGGATTGTGTAGAGGTTTGTCCTGTTGATTGCTTTTATGAAGGTAAAAATATGCTTGTAATTAAGCCAGATGAATGTATAGATTGTGGCGTTTGTGAACCTGAGTGTCCAGTTGATGCTATTGTTCCTGACACAGAAAGTGGAAATGAAAAATGGTTGGAGTTAAATACAAAATATTCAGAAATTTGGCCAAATATTAGTGAAAAAAAGGATCCTCCAAAAGACCATTTAGATTATAAAGATGAAGAAAATAAATTTGAAAAATATTTTGAAGAAAACATTTAAAAAAAAAAAAGTTAAAAAATCAATTAAAACAAAGGCTGTAAAAAAAAAAGCTGTCAAAAAAGTTTTAAAGAAAAATATAAAAGTAGTCAAAGTTTCTACAAAGCCACTTAAAGAAAAAAAAGTTGATAATTTAAGAATACCGAAAAATAACGAAATTAAGCCAGAAATAAAAAAAATAAAAAAACAGGACTCTGCAAAAAAAGAATATAAAGTTAAAGATTATGTGGTTTATCCAAAACATGGGGTAGGACAGATTTTTGCAATTAGTTCCAAAACAATAGGTGGGATTGAGGTTCAGTGTTATGATATTAAATTTGAAAAGGATAAAGCAATTGGTCTATTACCTATAAACAAACAAAATAATTTAAGACCATTAGCTACAATAAATCAAGTTAATAAGTCTATATCAATTTTAAAAAGCAAACCTAAAATAAAAAGATCAATGTGGAGTAGAAGAGCGCAAGAATATGAACAAAAAATAACATCAGGTAAAATATATGATCTTGCAGAAGTGGTAAGAGATTTAAATAAAGGTGATGATATAATGGTAGATCAGTCTTATAGTGAAAGACAATTATTTGAAAAAGCTTATGAAAGAGTGCTTAATGAATTTCAAATTATTTTAAATTTATCAATAGAGGATACTCAAAAAAAACTTGATAAGGCGCTTAAAAGAAATCTTGAAACTCAAAACACTGTTGTTGAAAAAAAAATTAATAATACTTCTGAAGAGGAAATCGCCGACATTGCTGAATAAAAAAAACGCTCCCCATAAATTTATGAGAAGCGTTTTTTAAAAAAGAAATCTTACTATCTTCTTCTTTTTTTAGCCTTTTTCTTTTTAGCTTTTTTCTTAGCTTTTTTAGCTTTTTTTCTTCTTTTAGCCATCTTTAGCTCCCTTTTATGTTTACGAATCAATTTGATTCGTTGTTTCCTAATTATTATTTTTTTTAGTAACTTGTGTCAAATACTTAATTTAATGAAATAAAAAACTAATTTAAAAAAGTTTAGTGAATAAATATAATTAAAAAAAAGTTAAGTAATATGCCATTAATAAACAACTTTTTTTAAAAAAATTAGTAAAGTTTTTTAAAATTATTTATATATTTTTTAATTATTTTATATCTTTTTAACTTTAATGTTGGTGTTAACATTCCATTTTCAATTGTAAATTTTTCATTTGCAACAAAAAATTTCTTAATATTTTCGACTTTTGAAAGATTTTTATTAATATTTTCTATTTCTTTTTGAATTTCATCTTTTGATAAAGAATAATTTTCATTTAGCACCAGTAAGGCAGACAAGTAAGGTTTATTATCTCCAAATACTATTGCTTGATCAATTTTATTGGAATTAATTATCTCATTTTCTATTTTGACTGGAGAAATATTATCCCCACCTGGGGTAATTATTATATCTTTCTTTCTATCTGTTATTTTTAGATACCCATCTGAAAAATAACCAATATCTCCGGTGTGTAGCCATTTGTTCTTTATAACTTCTTCAGTTTCCTCCTTTTTATTCCAATACCCAAGCATCACATTTTCACCCTTAACTAGGATTTCTCCATCTTCAGCAATTTTTACCTCAACTCCTTTAAATGGAATTCCGACAGTTTCTACTCTAATAGCATTAATAGGATTACAGCTAATTACAGGAGATGCTTCTGTAAGACCATAGCCTTGCAATGTAGGCAATCCAATTGCATTAAGAAATTCACCTACATCTTTATCTAGCGCACCACCTCCTGAAACAAATGTTTTTAGATTGCCACCAAATTGATTTTTAATTTTTTTCCTAACTAGATACTCAAGAAAAAAATCTACAATTTTTTCTACAAAACTTAATTTAATACCTCTTATTTTTTTAATTCCTAAGTCTAACATTTTATTAATTAAAATTTTTTTAAATCCCTGTGTTTTTGTAAAACTTGCATTTATTTTTTGATACAAGTTTTGATAAAATCTTGGTACGGCAGTCATAATCTGAGGCTTGCATTCATTCATGTTTTTAATTAATTTATCGATACTTTCAGCATAAAATATTTTTGCAGCGATACTTACTTGAACAAATTGTACTGTATGTTCATATGAATGAGATAATGGAAGCCATGTTAAAAATCTTGTTCGTTTAGCAGTTATTGGTTTAAGTAAATCAAATGCTCCTTCACAATTATTTAATATACCACCGTGACTTAATACAACTCCTTTTGGATTCCCTTGTGTTCCAGAAGTATAAATAATACATGCAGGATCTTTTCTTTTTATATTTATTTTTGGTATTGATTTATCAACTTTGTCTAAATCAAAAAAAAGATGATACAAGCTTGTGTATTCATCAATATTTATATTTAATTTTTCAAAAGAAAAAATTGTTAAATTTAGACTCTTTTGTTTGATAATATTTTTAATTTTATCATACTGTATTTGATTGGATACAACTACGATAGAGGGCTCACAATCTTCAATAATATATTCATAATCTTTTTCAGAATAAGTGGTGTATGTTGGTACAGTTATCAATTCAGATAACATTATTGCAAGATCTGCAATAAACCATTCTGGTCTGTTTTCTGAAATTAACAAACATCTTTGGCCCTTACTGCTATTTTTTTTTATCAACTCAGAAAATTTTTTTATTGAAAGAAAAGTTGCTTCCCAAGAAAAAGAACTTTTCTTATCAGATAAAGACTGTAAAAATATATCTCTCTTTTCTTGAGATTGATATTTTAAGAAGAATAAGTCTAGTAAATTTTCAAAATTATTAAAATTCATTTAAATTGGTGGGCAAAGAGAGACTCGAACTCTCACAGCATTTCTACCATTGGATTTTGAGTCCAACGCGTCTACCAGTTCCGCCATTCGCCCTTAAAAACATTCATTTAATTTTAATATAGTATAAGAAGAATAATTATAATAAAAGAAAATATGCTTAGAAAGCTTTATGATAAATCCTTAGAGATTGCTTCTAGCAAAAAATCAATTTCTTTTTTAGGATTTATATCCTTTATTGAAAGTTTTATTTTTCCAATTCCACCTGATGTAATGATTATTCCAATGACAATAGCTAATAAAAAAAATTGGTTAAGAATTGCTACAGTTGCTACAATAGGTTCAGTCTGTGGTGCAATTGTAGGATATATAATTGGGTATATTTTTTTCAAAGAAATAGGACTTAAAATTTTCGAACTTTATGGGGTAGATAATGTGAGTTTTTTGAAAGATAAAGTTTCATCAGAGGGAGGAACAATTGCATGGATAACTTTATTAGCGATAGCTGGTTTTACTCCAGTACCATTTAAACTTTTAACTATCACTAGTGGATTTGTTCATTTTAATATATTTTATTTTATAATTATTTCAGCACTAACTAGAGGATCAAGATTTTTTATAGTTGCATTACTAATAAGATATTTTGGTGCAGCAATAAAAAAAGTAATTGAAAAGAGGCTACTTTTAGCGTCATTTATTTTTTCTATAATTATAGTCGTTGTTGCTTTATTACTTTATAATTATCTCAAAAATTTTTAATTATGTTAAATAATTTAGATATTAAATTTTACTTTCTATTTATATTTTTTTTTTCATTATCAATTTTAATTGGAGCGCTTATAATTGAATATGTCTATGGTGCAGATCCCTGTAAATTATGTATATATGAAAGAATACCCTATCTATTATCAATATTTGTATGCTTTTTTGGGTATTATTTTAAAAATAAGAAAATTTTTCTAATTTTTTTAATAATGATTTTTATTGGGAGTGCTTTTTTATCTGGTTATCATTTTGGAATTGAAAAAGAAATTTTTGCAGAATTTTCTGGATGTATGAGTGAAGAGATTAGAAGTTTAGATAAAGATAAAATTTTAAACTCACTGCAACAAACAAATCCTGGGTGTAAAAACGTTAATTTTAGGATTCTTGGGTTTTCTCTTGCGACGATAAATTTTATTATTTCATTTGTTATAACCTTATTAAGTATTTATATATTTAAAAATGAAAAAAACAGATAAAAGAAAAATAGAAGAGTTTATAAGAGTGGACCATGCAGGGGAAAGGGGCGCAATAAAAATATATGAGGGACAATTATTGGCATTAAATACAATTAAAAAAGACGAAAATTTAAAAGAAATTATTCAAGAGATGAAATCACACGAGATAGAACATAGTAATTTCTTTGATAAAGAAATAAAAAAAAGAAATATAAAGCCAACAAAACTTTTACCTCTTTGGGATTTATTTGGTGTTGGATTAGGTTTTGGTACCACTTTGCTCGGAAAAAGGGCTGCTATGCTTTGTACAGCCTCTGTTGAAGAAGTGATACAAGAACATTATGCTAATCAATTAACTCAATTGGAGGAAGATGAAATTTACTTAAAGAAAAAAATTAGTAAATTTAGGGAAGAAGAAATTATGCACAAAGATATTGCTTATGATGAAGGTGCAACTAAAAATGGTCCATATTTATTATTAGATAAAATAATTAAAACAGGCTCCAGGATAGCAATTAAAATTTCAGAAAAAATTTAATTAAGGCTCTAACTCTACATCCCAATACAAATAGTCCATCCAACTCTTATGTAAAAAATTTGGAGGAAAATTTTTACCATTTTTATGTAGATCCTCAGTTGTTGGACGATAAGGCATATTAAATATTTCCATGCCTGAATTTTTTAAAAGTCTACCTCCCTTTTTAACATTACAACTTGAACAAGCAGTTACAACGTTATCCCAATTTGTTTTTCCACCTTTTGACCTTGGAAGTAAATGATCAAATGTTAATTCTTTACTACTGCCGCAATATTGGCATGAGAATTTATCTCTTAAGAAAACATTAAATCTTGTAAAATTTGGATCAGATTGTGGTCTGATATAATTCTTTAAAGCTATTACACTTGGTAACTTCATACTAAATGATGGACTTCTTATAACGCGATCATAATTATTTATTATCACTACTCTATCCAAGAAAACAGATTTTATTGAATCTTGCCAGCTCCAAAGTGATAATGGATAATAACTTAATGGTCTATAATCTGCATTTAAAACTAATGCAGGACATTTTTCTAATGATAAGTTTTGTTCAGCAAAATTCATACAAAATTTTAACGTAAATAATTCATATAATCAATATGTAACATTTGGTATGTTTTGATTTTATAAATTATTTAAATTTTTTTTTAAGAATCTTATTGTAGAACTTATGGCTTCAGCTGGTATTGAATGTTCACAATTCTGTAACAAATTTGTCTCAACTTCAATTTTTTTTCTTTGTAAAAAATCTTTTGCTGCTAGTAAATTACTTGGATGAACAATTGTATCTAATTCACCATGAAAAAGTAGAACTTTTGGTTTAGAGCTTATTCTTTTTGATAGATTTTCTGGATCTAGTATCTTGCCAGAATATCCAACAATAGAATTAAACTTTTCCTCACTTGTCAATCCAACACTCAAAGACATCATACAACCCTGACTAAAACCAGACAAACATATTTTTGTTAATGGTACTCGATAATGCAATGAAATCTCAGAAATATATTTTTTAATTAGTATTTCTGATTTAATAGACTCATTTAATATATAATCTTTATCATCTGTTGATAGATCAAACCATTGAAACCCTGAGAGATTTATAGAGCAATTTTGATTTGCGTCTGGGCATAAAAAAACAGTTTTTTTAACATGTCTCCTCATATTTAAAGCTAAAGAGCTGATGTCTTTACCGTCTCCACCATATCCATGCAGCAAAACCAGTATATTTTCAATTTTCCCATTTTCTTCAGGTTCAATTATTGTGGTATTTAAACTAAATGACATAGTTTGATTATTTTATTATAAACAATTCTTAAAGTATTAATTGAACTTTTTTTATCATGGTAAAAAATAAAAACAATAAAGCATTTTGGGGAACAAGAATAAAGAAAACTTCATCTTTATTTCAAGAAATTGGAAATTCTATTGATATAGATAAAAGACTTTTTATTGAAGATATTAGAGGTTCTGAAGCTCATGTACAAATGCTTTCTAAACAAAAAATCATATCAAAAAAAATTAAAAAAAATATTATTAATGGACTAAAAAAAATCAAAAATGAAATTTTAAGAAAAAAATTTGTATTCAATAAAAAATACGAAGATATACACATGAATATTGAAAATAGACTTGAACAACTAATAGGTAATGATGCAGGTTACATACACACTGGAAGATCTAGAAATGATCAAGTAATCACAGATTTTAAATTATGGATTAAGTCATCAAGTAATGATTTAGATTTAAAATTATCAAAATTAATTAAAACTATATTAAAACTGGCGAATAAAAATATATATACAATCATGCCTGGTTTTACACATCTAAAAAATGCTCAACCAGTTTCCCTTGCACATTATCTTTTAGCCTATGTAGAAATGTTTCAAAGAGATAAAGGAAGATATAAAAAAAACCTTGAAAGCCTTAATGAAAATCCATTAGGAGTTGCGGCATTAACAGGAACATCCTTTAATATAGATAGAAATTATACATCAAAAAAATTAGGATTTAAAAAACCTACAAGAAATTCTATTGACACAGTGTCTGACCGTGATTTTGTTTTGGACTTTTTATATACATCTTCTGTCTGCTCTTTGCATATATCAAGAATCTCCGAAGAATTAATAATTTGGAATTCCGATGGCTTTAATATGATTGAAATGTCAGATAAAATAGTAACTGGATCTTCGATAATGCCTCAAAAGAAAAATCCAGATCCATTAGAATTTTTAAGAGGTAAAACAGGCAACGCATATGGAAACCTTTTCTCAATGTTAACTATCCTTAAAGGGCTCCCTCTCTCATATTTTAAAGATTTACAAGATGATAAAGAAATAGTCTTTAGATCTTATGATAGCTTGAGTACTTGCATTTTACTCCTTGATGAAGTGTTAAAAAATATAAAACCTAAAAAAGATAAAATGATTTCTCTAGCAAAAAAAGGCTTTATTACATCTACTGATCTTGCTGATTATCTAGTCAAAAATTATAAAATAAATTTTAGACTTGCTTATAAAATAACTGCAAGAATAGTCAATTATGCTGAAAAAAATAATAAAAAGTTAGATAAATTAAATTTAGATGAATTAAAAAAATTTTATTCAAAAATAGATAATAAAATTTTTAAGATTTTATCACTTGAAAATTCTATTAATTCAAAGAAATCTTTTGGAGGAACGTCGTTTAATAATATAAAAAAAATGATAAAAAAATATTATAGGGTTTATAAATGATAAAAAAAATACTGATTTTGTTGACAATTTTATTTATTTTTGCATCTTGCGGAAAAAAAGGAGATCCCAAGTATGTGCCTGAAAGCGACGACAAAACATTAAGTAATTAAAAAATTAAAATGAAATACATAAATAATAAGCTTACAATTGATGGAATATCACTAGATTCGCTTGTTAAAAGGTATGGAACTCCATTGTATTGCTATTCTCATAATGAATTGAGAACAAATATAATTAATTTTAAAAATAACTTTAAGGGAATAAATCCATTAATTTGTTTTTCTGTTAAGTCTAATTCCAACAAAAAGATTCTTAGCGAAATTAAAAAATTTAACATTGGTGCTGACGTGGTCTCAAAAGGAGAATTAGTGAAAGCATTAAAGTCTGGAATTAAACCACAAAAAATTGTTTTTTCTGGTGTTGGCAAGACACCTCCAGAGCTTAAGTATGCTATTGAGAAAAATATATTATTAATTAACGTTGAGTCTAAGAGTGAACTTTTGTTAATTAATAAAATTGCAAAATTAAAAAAAAAAGTAGTAAATGTTGGAATTAGATTAAATCCAGACACAGATGCTAAAACAATTAAGAAAATATCTACTGGGAATATAGAAAATAAATTTGGTGTAAATGAAAAAGAATTCTTAAAATTAATCGAATTTTCAAAACTTTCAAAAAATTTAAATGTTAAATGTTTAAGTGTACATATAGGAAGTCAGATTCTAGATTATAGACCATACAAAAAAATGTTGGGTGTAATAAATAAAGTAATAAAAAAAAGTAATTATAAATTTGAATTTATTGATTTGGGTGGTGGCATGGGCATACAATATGAAAAAAATAGTAAAAAGCTAAACTATAAAATTTATAATAATTTAATTAAGAAATTTTTAAAAAACTATGACTCAAAAATAATTTTTGAGCCAGGAAGATCAATAATTGGCAGTGTAGGATCATTAATAAGTAAAATCACTTACATTAAAAAAACAAAAAATAAAATTTTTGTAATCCTAGACTGTGCAATGAATGATTTTTTAAGACCAGCCTTATATGGAGCAAAGCATGAAATTTTACCAACAGTTAAAAATAGCAAAAAAATAAAAAAAACTACTGAGTTTGTTGGGCCTATATGTGAAACAACGGATACATTTTTAAAATTAAGTAAATTTCAGTCAATTAAGGAAGGTGATAATATTGTAATACTTAATACAGGAGCGTATGGCATGTCTCTAAGTTCAAACTACAATGTAAGACCTATGCCAATAGAAATACTTATAAAAAATAGAAAAAGTTCAGTAATTCTTAAAAGGCAAAAACTAAATGAAATTACTTAATTTAAATATTAATGATAAGAAGCCTTTTATTTAAAATTTTTTTTTTCTTAGGAATTATTATTATATCAATAATATACTTGCCCTCATTGTTTATGAAAGAGAAAGTGGTTATTTCTGGGGGTAAACTAATGGGTTACTGGTGTGCTCTCTGTCTAAAACTTTTTCTTTCAACTGATATCAGGATTTTAGGTGAAGAAAATATAATAACACAAAAAAAATTTTTTATTGCGTGTTCCCATCAATCAATATTTGAAACCTTTTTTTTGCAGACAATTTTTAACGGTCCAGTTTTCATTCTTAAAAAGGAACTAATAAAAATACCAATATTTGGAAATTATTTAAAGAAGATTGGAGCTATATCAATAGAAAGAAATAAGACTACAAAAGAAAATTTAGGTTTTACTGAAAAAATATATAAAATTAGCAATGATACGGATAGACCTGTATTAATTTTTCCACAAGGGACTAGAACTAAGCCAGGAGAATTTGTTCAATTTAAAAAAGGTGTAGGCAGAATTTACAATGAGCTTAATATAAAATGTCAACCTATAGCTATAAATTCAGGTAATGTTTGGCCAAAAGATGGTCAACTAAAAGCAGATAAAACAATCACTGTATCAATACTTCCTGGTATAAATGAAGGTCTTGAAAAAGATATTTTTTTAGATCTTTTAGAAAAAGAAATTTATAATGAGCTTAATAAATTAAATTAGCCTTTCATTGGCATAACGACATAAATACTATCAAAATCTCCCGGATCTTTAATTAAAGCCGGAGAACCCATGTCATTTAAAAAAATCTCGATTTTATCTCCATCAATTTGAGATGCTACATCAATTAAATATTTTGAATTAAAACTTATATCCAATTCATGATCAAAATTAACATTTAATGTTTCTGTACCGTCTCCACTATTAGCATTAATAACCGACAGATTTAATTTATCTTTAATTAAATTAAATTTCACTCCATCTTTTTTGTCTAGAGAAACGGAAGCCACACGATCAACTGAATTTAAAAATAGCTTTAAATCTATTTCTAGTTTTTTTTGATTATTTTTCGGAATAACTTGGATATAATTCGGGAATTTACCATCAATTAATTTTGAAATTAATATACTATCATCTAACTCAAATTTTATTTTAGATTTCAGATTTGATACTACTACATCTGAATCATAATCCTCTAAAAGCGAACACAATTGAAAAATAGTTTTTTTGGGTAATATTATAGGTTCAAAATTTATCTTACCTTCAAGTTGAACTTTTGAAATCGACATTCTATGACTATCAGTTGCAGCAGCAGTTAAAAAAAATTTATCATCAATTTGAGTTTGGTGAAAAAATATTCCACTCAAATAATGCCTTGTCTCATCATTCGAAACAGAAAATTTACATTTATTCAAAAGCTTTAGCAAGATTTTGGATTTAATTATGAATTTATTTTCATTAAAGTCTCCATCAGTAATTGGAAATTCACTTGGGTCAATAACATTCAAATTAAATTTTGACTTATCGCATTCTAATTGAAGCTTGCTATTATTCATTGAAAAATTGATTTTTTGTCCTGAAGATAACTTTCTAATAATATCATACATTATAGATGATGTTGTCGTTGTTTTACCTTCTTCCTGAATTTCTATATTATCAATTTTATGAATAAATATTAAATCTAGATCTGTTGCAGTAATTGTAAGTCTTGAGTTGCTGACATCCAAAAGAATATTTGATAAAATAGGAAGAGTGCTCCTTTTTTCAATCACACCCTGACAATAATTTAAGGATTTTTGTAATTCTATTTGATTAGCACTAAATTTCATTTTCTTTATTATATAGAATTTTATTTTTAAGCATATCAATATTAGAATTTAACTCATTATCATTCGACTTTAGCTTTTCTATCATTTTTACTGAATGTATAACTGTAGTATGATCCCTATTTGAAAACTCCCTTCCTATTTCAGGTAAAGATTTTGTTGTTAGTAATTTTGATAGAAATATTGCTACTTGCCTCGGTCTGACAAGATATCTCGACCTTCTAGCAGATAACATCTCATTTTTACTAATTTTAAAAAATTTGCAAACTTCAGACTGAATTTGATCAATACTAATAGTATTTTCAGAAACATTTAAAAGATCCTTTAAAATTATCTTAACTTCAGAAAGATTTGGAATTTGATTGTAAACTTTAATAAAAGAATTTATTCGATTAAGAGCACCTGTTAATTCTCTTATACTAGTTTTAATTTCAGAACTTATAAACTTTTTTATGTTTTCAGGTATTTTTAATTCATTCGGATAAAGTATTTCATGCTCCGCACATTTAGAATTTATGATTTTCAATCTTAAATCATAATTTGCTTTCTGAATATCAATAACAAGACCTCCAGCAAATCTAGATCTTATTCTCTCTTGAATTCTCGACAATTTATTTGGAGGTCTATCAGCAGAAATAACTACTTGTGAACCTTTATCAATCAGCGAATTAAATGTATGAAAAAACTCTTCTTGCATTGCCTCCTTTCCATTCATAAATTGAATATCATCAATTATAAATACATCTGTATTTCTAAAGTAATCTTTAAACTTTACCATTTCATTAAGCTTAATTGATCTAACAAATTGATACATAAATCGTTCTGCACTTATGAACATAACTTTAAACTTAGATTTCAAACTCAGGCCAATAGAATTTAGTAGATGAGTTTTACCCATCCCTACACCACTATATATGTATAGTGGGTTATAATGAGCAATTTCTTCTGAAACTTTTTTTGCAGCTTCAAAAGCTATTTTATTACTTGTGCCAATTATAAAATTATCAAATTTCTTATTAGGATCCATTCTGTTGTATTGTAAAAATGAATCTTCGATAAATGATATATTAGACTTATTTGATGAGATTGGCTCGTTATCTCTATCATTTGAAGTTTGGATATTGGCGTCCTGAACAATAAATTCAATTCTATTTAAATTTTTTTTATATAATTTAGCTATTTTTAATATTTGATCTAAGTATCTAGAGGTAATCCAATCTCTAATAAACCTTGTTGACACAGAAATCAATATATAATCATTATACTCGTTAATAAATTTTATTTTTTTAATCCAACTTTCATAAATATCATTACCAAATTTATCTTTCATTTCTGTTTGAACACTTTCCCAATTAAAAGCGTCTAAAACATCAATATTTTCGTTTGATTTTGTATAATTTTTTTCCATGGGGAATAAATTTTCTTACGGGTAAATTTTTTATTATGCAATAAAAATAAATTTTATTTCAAAAAAAAATTAAATCTGTAAGTGAACTTACTAAATTAAAAATTGAATTTATTTTGATCTTAAAAAATAAATTTTTTTAAAATACTTAAAATTTAAAATATGAAAATAAAAACTATATGTAGTGTTTTTTAGAATTTTAAAATTATATTTGGTATAAATATTGTAAGTTGAGTAACTTCTTAGTTGTCAACTTAAAGTAGAATTGAAAAAATTGTAAAAATGGGATTCAATTAAAGCGCGTTAATTTTTTTTGTAATTCTGGATATATTCCTTGACGCGTTTTGTTTTTTTATAATTCCAGTTTTAGCAACCTTCATTAATGCTGAGTTTAAACTAGGTAAAAATTCAAGTGCTTCTTTTTTTTTATTATTATCTATTAATAAATTCATTTTCTTTATTGAGTTTTTAAACTTACTTTTTCTAGACTTATTAACTAGGGTTTGCCTTGAAATTCTTCTTATTCTCTTAATTGCTGATTTTGTATTTGCCATTTGCAAAGTTATATAACTTTAGAATATTCGCTGGTCAATAAAATAATTAGCTATTTTTGACAGTTTTTACAATAATATGTTGCTCTATTGTTGATATTTATTTTAATTATTTTTGATTCACATCCTCTATTTAAGCATAGATAATTTTCTCTTGAATAAGCCATAAATTCTTTTTGATAATTTCCTTTAAAACCGGAAACATTTTTAAAATCTCTAATCGATGATCCACCTTTATTTATAGCATGACTTAAAACAAATTTAGTTTTAGAAATTATTTTCCTAATTTCTGATAAAGTTAAATTTTCAACTTTTTTTAAAGGGTTTATTTTGCTTCTAAATAAGATTTCGCTAGCATATATATTGCCAATTCCTGAGACTAAATTTTGATCAAGAAGTGAATTTTTTATATTTTTAATACTTTTATTAAATTTTTGTTTTAAATAATTAGTATTAAATTTATTTCCTAGAGGTTCCGGACCAAGTTTACTAAAATACTTAATTAATTCATCTTTAGATTTCATAATTTTTACAAAACCAAATCTTCTTGGATCATTATAAATTACTTTAAATTTATCAAAAAAAAAAATTAAATGATTATGCTTTTCTGGAAGATCTCTGCCATGATAAAAACTTATATTAGTATTTTTTTTATTTCCTTTATCTGACATATGAATAGTTCCTGACATTCCTAAATGCATTATTAAATATTGTTCAAAGTTTATTTGAAAAATTACGTATTTTGATTTTCTAAAAATTTTTGTTATTTTCTTTTTTTTTAAACTTTTCTCAAAATTTTTTGGTATTTTAAATCTCAAATTTCTATTATTCACTATTACTTTAGAAATTGTTTTGAATTTAACAATTTTATTAAGTGATTGCTTAACTATTTCAACTTCTGGTAATTCCGGCATTTAATACTATATTACAACTTATAAAAATAAATAACATGCGCCAACAACTACAAAATAAAAAAAATCTTGTAAAAAATGTATTTGAAAAAGTTTATGATAAATACGATTTAATGAATGACTTGATGTCATTAGGTGCGCATAGAATCTGGAAAAAAAACCTGATAAATATGACATCGCCTTTAGCAAATAAAAAATTAATTGATGTAGCCTGTGGCACAGGTGATATTGCGCAACTTTATTTAAAAAGATCGAATGTAAGCAATAATGTCCTATCGATCGATCCTAACAAAGGTATGATAGAAATCGCTAAAAGAAAACTTTCTAAATACAATAATTTAGAGTGGAAAGTTGGAAGTGCGGAAAATTTGCCTGCTCATGATAATTTTTTTGATTTTTACACAATTAGTTTTGGTTTAAGAAATACAAAGGATTTAGAAAAAACGCTAAATGAAGCTTACAGAGTTTTAAAACCTGGTGGAAAATTTCTCTGTCTAGAGTTTTCAAAAGTAGAAAACGAAAAGTTAAGTTTAATTTATAAAAATTATAGTAAAATAATACCATCAATTGGTAAACTAATTGTAGGTGATCGAGCCCCATATGAATATTTAGTTAAAAGTATAAACAACTTTGTTAATCAGGATGAATTGTTAAATCTTTTAGAAGAATGTAATTTTAAGAAAGCAAACTTTATAAACATTAATGGGGGCATAGTTGCAATTCATTACGGCTGGAAAATATAATGTTTAAGAAAATTTTTATTTTATTTAAAATAGCTAGAAAGTTAGCAAAATCTGATGCTTTAAAAATCATTTCAAGATTTCATAAACCTCCAAAAATTTTAGAAATATTTTTTTATTTCATGTCTTTTACTGTAAATAAAAAAAAAATAGATAATTTAAGTCATCTGAGTGAGGAGGAAAAACTTTGTAATTCTTTACAATCTATGGGAACTACATTTATTAAATTGGGTCAATTTTTATCAACAAGGCCAGATATAGTTGTTGAAAAACTTTCACAAAATTTAGAAAAACTTCAAGATAAAGTTCCTCCATTTGAAACAACTAAAGCTAACGAAATTTTAAGAACTGAACTGGGAGAAAATAATTACAAATTATTGATTAATTTAAGTGAGCCAGTTGCTGCTGCATCAATTGCCCAAGTTCATAAGGCGCAAATAGATGATAACGGTATTATAAAAGATGTTGCTGTAAAAATATTAAGACCAGAAATCAAAAAAATTTTTAATGAAGAAATAGATGCACTAATGTTATTTGCATATTTAATTGAAAGTTTATTAAAAAAAACAAAAAGACTAAAACTAGTTGAAGTTGTTTTTTTACTTAAAGAAATTACTAATCATGAAATGGATTTACGTTTTGAGGCAGCTGCAGCTAATGAATATGCTGAAAATACTAAGAACGATAATGGTTTTACAGTTCCAAAAATTTATTGGAACTTTACTAGTGAAAATATGCTTACTCTAGATTGGGTAGATGGAATTTCAATTAGAGAAAAAAAATTATTAGAAAATAATAAAATTAATACAAAATTGTTAGCCACTGACATAATTCAACATTTTTTAAGACATGCGGTGAGAGATGGTTTCTTTCACGCTGATATGCATCAAGGTAATATTTTTGTAAATAAAAACGGTGAAATTATACCAATTGATTTTGGTATAATGGGAAGATTAGATAACCTTAATAAGAGATTTTTAGCAGAAATACTTTATGGTTTTGTTAAGAGGGATTATAAAAAGGTTGCTGAGGTTCATATTATTGCTGGGTTAGTTCCAAAAAATGTTCCAGTTGATGAGCTTGCACAAGCTTTAAGATCAATTGGTGAACCTATTTTCGGGCAGTCAGTAAAAGATATTTCTGGTGGGAAATTATTAAAGCAATTATTTGAAATTACAGAAAAATTCAATATGCAAACTCAACCTCAACTTCTTTTGTTGCAAAAGACTATGGTGGTTGTTGAGGGTGTTGCAAGAAAATTAAATCCAGAAACCAATATTTGGGAAACATCAAAACCAGTTTTAGAGGATTGGTTAAAAAAAACTAAAGATCCAATAACTACAATTAATGAAACTCTTAAAACCACCTCAGAAGTATTCAAAAGGATTCCTGAATTTCCAGAAATAATGGATAAAGCAAACCAAGCTTTATCATTTTTAGCAAGTGGCAATATTCCTGAAAATACAAATTCTTATAGTGCCCTTAAAGAAAAAAAAAATGAAATGATAAGTTTTAGAAACCAGTCTGTAATAGGTTTATTATTACTTGTAATTTTTGGCTTAATAGTATTTTAATTTACTTATGAAAAATTTATATAATAAAAAAATATTACTAATTATCTGTGGGGGAATATCAGCATACAAAAGTTTAGAATTGATAAGGTTATTAAAAAAAAGTGGTGCGGAGGTAAAAACTATCTTAACTGAAAGTGGAAAACAGTTTGTAACACCTTTATCAATAACATCATTGTCAAAAGAAAAAGTTTATGAAGATTTGTTTAGTATAGAAAACGAAACAGAAATGGACCATATCTCTCTATCAAGATGGTGTGATATTATTTTAGTTGCACCAATAACAGCAAATACAATATCAAAATTAAGCAATGGTAGTACAGAAGATTTGGCTTCAACTGTAATTTTGGCTTCTAATAAAGATATATTGATTTGCCCTGCAATGAATGTTCGTATGTGGGAACATCCATCAACAAAAAGTAATTTAGAAAAACTAAAACAATTTGGTTATAAAGTTATAGGTCCCGAAATCGGAGATATGGCATGTGGAGAATATGGTGAAGGTAAAATGACAGAGCCAAATGTCATTTTGCAATACATATTAAATTATTTTGATAAATTAAGAGAAATAAAGAATAAAAAACTAAAAGCATTAGTTACTGCTGGTCCAACAAAAGAATATATCGACCCTGTACGATTTATAACAAATAAATCGAGTGGCAAACAAGGCTATGAAATTGCAAAATCATTTTATAAAAAAGGTTTTGATACAACTTTAATTTCTGGACCTACTAACATAAACATTGAACCTGGTATTAATTTGATTCAAGTTGAAACCGCCGAGGAAATGTTAAAAGCAACGCAAGAAAGTTTACCAGTTGATGTAGCTGTTTTTTCAGCTGCTGTTGCAGATTATAAAACTAAAAATATAGAACATAATAAAATAAAAAAAAATGATAGCTTAATATTATCTTTAGAAAAAAATGTCGATATTTTAAATTTTGTATCAAATCATAATTTGCATAGACCAAATATTGTTATAGGTTTTGCGGCGGAAACAAATGATTTAGAAGAAAATTCATTAAAAAAATTATCTGAGAAAAATTGTGACTGGTTAATCTCAAATGATGTATCTAATGATACTATTGGATTTGACTCTGATTATAATGAGGTAACTATTTATTATAAAGATAAGAAAAAAAATAGAGAATTTATATCTAAGAGAAAAAAAGCTCAAATTGCAGATGAAATCACAAATAAAGTGATTAGCTACCTTAATTAATTTTTGTTAATGAAAAGCTTATTAAGCAAAAATCAAATTATAAGATTTGAAAAACAAATTTTATTAAAAGAAATTGGTGTATTGGGTCAAAAAAAGCTAACAAAATCAAAGATATTAGTAATTGGCGTTGGGGGACTAGGTTGTCCAGTTGTAGATGTCTTGTCAAGAGCTGGGATTGGTAATATTGGCATTGTAGATGATGATTTTGTAAATTTATCAAATATTCATAGACAAACACTTTTTGATAATAATGATTTAGGAAAAAGTAAAGTTTTAGTAGTTAAAAATAAAGTTAAAAAAATAAACCCAAATATAAAAATAAAAATATTTAAAAAAAGAGCAGATCATAAAAATATTTTATCTATAGCTAAAGATTTTGATTATATAATTGATGGATCTGATAATTTTAAAACAAAAATTTTATTAAATGATTATTGTCGAAAAAAAAAGAAAATTTTTATTAGTGGCTCAATAAGTAAATTTGATGGACATGTTTTCTCTTTTGATTTCAAAAAAAATAATTCTCCATGTTTAAGATCTTTTTTTCAAAATTTGGATTATGATGAAGATTTTTTTAATTGTGAGGAAGATGGTGTTGTTGGAACAATTTCTGCTATAATTGGAAATATACAAGCAAACGAAGTTTTGAAAAGAATTTTAAATATTGGTAATAAGCTTAATAATGAAGTTTTGATAATAAATATTCTTAATTTAAGCTTCAGAAAAGTAAAGATTAAAAAAGTTTATTAATTGCAAATGTTTAAAATAAAATTTCTAATTTTGTGTATAGTTTTCTTTATTATTAATACTAATTTATTGAGTAAAGAGAACGATTATTTTTTAACCTTAAAAAATAATAAGGTAAATGTTAGGTATGGTCCTGGTTTTGATTATAAAATAAAATATATATATAAAAAAAAAAATTTGCCAATTTAGTTATCGACAAAAAAGATAATTTTAGACGTATAATTGATTTTAATAAGAATAGTGGATGGATACATAGATCACAACTTAAAAAAAGTAATTCATTAATATTATCAAACGATCAAGTCTTGTTTAATGGTCCAAGTAAATTTTCTAAACCATTAGCAAAATTATTAAAGGGAAGACTTTTGTTAGTAGAGAAATGTAAAAAAAATTGGTGTAATGTAAAAACTTCTGATTATAAAGGTTGGATTCTAAATGAAGGAAATTGGGGAATTAAAAAATAAATTTAATTTTATTTTGCTAAAGTAGATTGAAGATAAGTCAGCATTGTTTCAACATTACTAACCTCAAAAGGATCATTATCATTGCTTTCGTTATTTTTATTATTTTCAACAAACATTTTTAATATTTTGCCATTATCTATAAATGCTGAATACCTCCAAGATCTTTTTCCAAAACCTTGCTTCGGCTTATTAACCAACATTCCCATTCCTTCTGTGAACTTTCCTTCTCCATCGCCAATAGGTTTCACTTTTTTAATTTTTTGATCTCTAAACCACGCATTCATCACAAATGCATCGTTAACTGATAAACAATAAACTTCATCAACATATTTTTTTAAATCCTCATACTTTTCCTCATATCCAGGCAATTGCTGAGATGAACAAGTTGGAGTGTAAGCTCCAGGTAAAGAGAAAAGAACTACTTTTTTCCCTTTAAAAAGCTCATTTGAAGTTAAGTCTTTCCATTTACCCCCAATTGAGCAGCCTCCACCTAAATTTTCATTATCTCCTTCACGAGCCTTGAAAAGAACTTCTGGAATATTTTCAGTTTGATTCATGCTTATATTATAATCATTCTAATCTATATTTCAATAGTTTAGAATTGTTATAATATATTATCTAAATAACTGATTTTGTTAAATTATTTCTGATTTTGATTATCATTATCGATTTTTACCAATACTTCAATCGATTTAACTTTTTTTCCAGGTATATTTTTCCTAATATTTATTGGATCTACATATTCGTTATCTAAATCTATAAGTTTAGATGTCTCTTCGTCAAAAAAATGGTGATGAGAAGAGGTATTTGTATCAAAATAACTTTTGTCTGAATTTATAGATATCTCTTTTAAATACCCTTTTTTAGTAAGTAAATGCACAGTGTTATAAATAGTTGCTAAAGCAATTTTTTCTTTAGCATTATTTTTAACAATTTCAGCCAAATCGTTTATTGAAAAATGAAAAGTATGCTCTCTATCAAATAGAATTTCACATATTTTTATTCTTTGTCTGGTAGGTCTCATTCCAGAACTTCTTAATTTGTTTGTATATTTACTATTCATTTTAGTGTTAATTATAATTATTCTAAACAAAATGTATATAATAATGTCGATAAATCAAGTATGAAGGTGAAACCATGAAAAAAAACTCATTTTCATATGATGATCTAATAAGCTGCGGAAATGGCCACCTTTTTGGACCTGGGAACGCTAAACTTCCCCTTCCTCCAATGCTAATGTTTGATAGAATAACTAAAATAAACGAAAATGAAGGCTCTTTTAAAAAGGGATTAATTAAAGCTGAGCTCGATATAAAAGATGAATTATGGTTCTTTAAATGTCATTTTAATGAGGATCCTGTAATGCCAGGTTGCTTAGGGTTAGACGCAATGTGGCAACTAGTTGGTTTTTATTTAGGTTGGCTAGGTAATCCTGGAAAAGGTAGAGCTTTAGGAGTCAATACTGTAAAATTTACTGGAGAAGTTCTCAAAAGTGTTAAAATGGCATCGTACGAAATTGATATGAAAAGAATATTAATTAAAGAAGGTACTACTGTGGGACTTGCAAATGGAATTTTAATGGCTGATGGTAAAAAAATTTATTCAGCTGAAAACTTAAAAGTAGGATTATTTAAATAATGAGAAGAGTGGTAATTACTGGTTTAGGTATAGTTTCATGCCTTGGAAATAATCAAGATGAAGTGAAACAATCATTACTAAATTCAAAATCAGGTATTTCTTTTTCTGAGGAGTATAAAGAGCATAATCTTAGAAGTCATATACATGGAAAACCAAAAATAAAACTTGAAGATCACATAGACAGAAAAACAATCAGATTTATGGGCTCTGGATCTGCGTACAATTATATAGCGATGAAAGAGGCAATTGAAGATTCAGGTTTAGAGGAAAAAGATGTAAGTAATTTTAAAACTGGTATTGTAATGGGTTCGGGTGGACCCTCGATTGAAAATGTAATTTTGGCTGCAGATAAAACGAGAGCTAAAACTCCAAAGTTAATGGGTCCATTTATAGTTCCAAGAACGATGGCTAGTACAGCGTCAGCAACTCTTGCTGTACCATTTAAAATTAAAGGAACAAATTATACAATGAGCTCTGCTTGCGCAACAAGTGGTCATTGTATAGGTAATTCAATGGAGCTTATTCAAATGGGTAAACAAGATGTTGTTTTTGCTGGTGGAAGTGAAGAAATTCATTGGGCAATGACAGCTATGTTTGATGCTATGACTGCTTTGTCTTCAAAATATAATGATACCCCAGAAAAAGCGTCGAGAGCTTATGATAAAACTAGAGATGGTTTTGTAATTGCTGGTGGCGCTGGTGTACTGGTGCTTGAAGAGTATGAGCATGCTAAAGCAAGAGGTGCAAATATTTACGCAGAATTAACTGGTTATGGAGCAACATCAGATGGTTATGATATGGTGGCTCCATCCGGTGAAGGAGCTGTAAGGTGTATGAAAATGGCGCTTGAAACCTCAAAAAATAAAATTGATTATATAAATACACATGGAACTTCGACACCTGTAGGAGATATAACAGAGCTAAATGCAGTTAGTGAAACTTTTGGAGATGAAATTCCAAAAATAAGTTCAACTAAATCTTTGTCAGGTCATCCATTAGGAGCAGCATCTGTTCATGAAGCTATTTATAGTTTAATTATGATGAAAAATAATTTCCTCACCGCTTCAGCAAATATAAATGATATGGATGAAGATGCTAAGAAATTTCCAATAATTACACAAACCGAAAAAAATACTGAATTAAATTCTGTGATGTCTAATAGCTTTGGATTCGGTGGAACAAATGCAACATTAATTTTTGAGAAAGTTTAATCAATGAGTCTAATGAAGGGCAAAAAAGGTCTAATAATGGGTGTTGCCAATGAAAGATCTATTGCTTGGGGAATTGCACAAAAACTATCAGAGGCAGGTGCTGAACTAGCATTTACTTATCTAGGAGATGCATTAAAAAAAAGAGTTATTCCTCTAGCTGAAAAACTTAAATCTAAAATAACTTTTAATTGTGATGTAGAAAATAAAGATGATGTGATTGAATTATTTAAAGATGTTAAAAAGGAATGGGGTCAAATTGATTTTGTTGTTCATGCAGTAGCATTTTCAGATAAATCAGAATTATCAGGTGAATATTTAAATACAACTAGAGAAAATTTTTTGAGAAGTATGTTAATTTCATGCTTTTCGTTTACAGAGGTTGCTAAAGAGTCCTCAAAAATAATGAAAGAGGGTGGAAGTATGATTACTTTAAGTTATGAGGCAAACAAAGCAATTCCAAATTATAATGTAATGGGTGTATGTAAAGCAGCACTAGAGTCGAGTGTTAAATACTTGGCTAGAGATTTAGGTGCAAAAGGTATAAGAGTGAATGCTATAAGTGCTGGACCAATCAAAACATTGGCTGCATCTGCTATAGGAGATGCTAAATTTCTATATAAATGGAATGCTGATCACTCATTTCTAAAACGAAATGTTGATAATTTAGACGTTGGAAATTCAGCTCTTTATTTATTAAGCGATATGGCAAGTGGTGTAACAGGCGAAATTCATTATGTGGATGCAGGATACAATAAAATGGGAATGCCAGATCCAAAAAATATAACTTAAAATTATAATGCTAATTTTAGTTTGGTTTGTTGTTTGTATAATTTTTTATTTTGTACAGCTTATCTTAGGCGACTCTGGACATTCACTTGAGCTATTTGCTGTATTAACTGCTGTTGCTTTGTTTTTAATTAGTAAGATTAAATATAAAATTAAGTAGAATAAGGGGCGTTCTGTTACCAGGTGCCCCAAATCTTATTATACAGCTGCTTGTTTAATAGATAGCTTAACTTTTCCTCTATCAAACCCGATAACTTTTACTTTAACCTCATCACCTTCTTTGACTACATCAGTTACCTTTGCAACTCTTTTATCAGCAAGCTCTGAAATATGAACTAAGCCATCCTGTTTTCCCAAGAAATTAACAAATGCTCCAAATTCCATTATTTTCATAACTTTACCATGATAAATTTTATTTAGTTCAGCTTTTGCAGTTATATCTTTAATCATCTGCATAGCTTTATTTCTAGATTCTTCATCTGGAGCTGCTACTGTTACTACACCTTCATCATTAACATCAACTTTTGAGCCTGACTTTTCAACAATCTCTCTTATTGTTGCTCCACCTTTTCCAATCACCGCTGCAATATCTTTTTTGTCTACAGTAATTTTTTCCATTTTAGGTGTATGTTTACCAACATTTTCTCTTGATTTTTCTAGTGCTTTATTCATTTCTCCTAAGATATGTATTCTTCCATCTTTGGCTTGCTTTAAAGCTTGTTCCATAATTTCAAAAGTAATTCCTGTAATCTTTATATCCATTTGTAATGAGGTGATTCCATTCTTAGTTCCAGCGACTTTAAAATCCATATCGCCTAGGTGATCTTCATCTCCAAGAATGTCAGATAAAACACTAAAATCATCACCTTCTTTAATAAGTCCCATTGCAATACCTGCTACAGGTTCTTTAATCGGTACACCTGCATCCATTAATGCTAAAGATGTTCCACAAACCGTAGCCATAGAAGAAGATCCATTAGACTCTGTTATTTCAGATACAATCCTAAAAGTATATGGAAAACTCTCTTGAGAAGGTAAAGACGAGTGTAAAGCTCTCCATGCTAATTTACCATGACCAATCTCTCTTCTTCCAGTTCCAATTCTTCCAGTCTCACCAACAGAAAATGGTGGAAAATTATAATGAAGCATAAATCTTTCCCTTTTTAATCCTTCCAAGCTTTCAATTCTTTGCTCATCATCTGAAGTTCCTAAAGTTGTTGTGACTATCGCCTGAGTTTCACCTCTAGTAAATAATGCAGATCCATGAGTTCTTGGCAAAATTCCAACTTCGCACATTATTGGTCTTACATCTGCTAATCCTCTACCATCAATTCTATTTTTATTTTTAAGAATATCTGTTCTTACAATTGTTTTTTCAAGGTTCTTAAGTTGGCTATTAACATCTAAATCGGTATAATTTTCGTTCCCCTCATAAAGCTTTTTAGCTTTATCAGTAATTTCAGATATTTGGTTAGATCTATCTTGCTTATCTCTTGTAGCAAAAGCTTTTTTTAGATCTTCGGTAAATTTATCTTCGAGTTTTTTCTTAATCTCTGATAAATCTTTTTTCTCGACAGTCCAATCTGGCTTTTTGCATTCCTTAGCTAATTCCTCAATCATTGTAATTACAGGCACAAATCCCTCATGACCGAATTTTACTGCATTTAACATTTCTTCCTCAGATAAACCATTAGCTTCAGATTCTACCATTAAAACTGCGTCCTTAGTTCCAGCAACAACTAAATCTAACTTTGATTTTTCCATTTCTGATTTTGAAGGATTAAGAACATATTTTCCATCAACAAATCCAACTCTTGATGCACCAACTGGTCCCATAAACGGCATCCCTGAAATTGCCAAAGCAGCAGATGATGCTGTAATTGAAAGAATATCAGCTTCATTTTCTTTATCATATGAAATTACTGTTGGTAATAATTGAACTTCATTCTTAAATTCATCAGGAAATAAAGGTCTTATTGGTCTATCAATTAATCTTGAAATTAATGTTTCTGCTTCTGTTGGTCTTGCTTCTCTTTTAAAGTATCCTCCAGGTATTTTCCCTGCTGCGTAATATTTTTCTTGGTAATTTACTGATAATGGAAAATAATCCATATCTGGGTCTACTTTTTTTGCTCCCACAACTGTTGCTAAAACAACAGTTTCTCCACATCTTGCTATAATTGCTCCATCAGCTTGTCTTGCAATTTTTCCTGTTTCTATACTTATTTTTTTTCCTGCTACTTCTATTTCTTTTTTATATTCTTTAAACATTTACTTCCTTAAATTTAGTTTTGATATTACATTTTTATAAGACTCAATTTTATTTTTTTTCAGATAGTCTAATAATTTTTTCCTTCTGTTTACCGCTCTTAACAATCCAACTGATGAATGTTTGTCCTTCTTAAATTGTTTAATATGTTTAGATAAATTTTCTATTTTATCTGTTAGTTGTGCAACTTGAAATTCAGAAGACCCTGTATCTTTATCATGAATTGCAAGTTCTTTTGCTCGTTTAGTCATTTTTTTCCTTATTTGTTTGTTATTTTAATTAAATTCTCAATTTTTTCTGCATACTCAAAAGACTCATCTTTTACAAAAAATAATTTTGGTAAAAATTTCATTATTATTTTATTAGATAGAGTTTTTCGTATCGCAAAAGAAAATTCTTTTAATTTACTTACAATCTCCTCTGCATTTTTACCGCCTAATGGCATTACAAAGACTTTTGCAGTTTTTAAATCAGGGCTCATTCTAACCTCAGTAACTGTAATTTCTTTAGTTGATAGATTTGGTATTTTTGCTTCATCTCTAATAAAAATAATTCCTAGGGATTGTTTAATCATTTCTCCAACCCTTAATTGTCTTTGTGAGACTGGTTTTCCCAATTTATTAGACATTATATCACCCTCTCAGTAGAGGTAGAAGTGAATGCCTCAATTATATCTTTTTTTTTAAAATCATTAAAATCCTTAAGAGTAATACCACATTCTTGCCCTGCTTCGACAGTTTTTACTTGATTTTTTTCTCTAAAAATAGTCGATATTTTTCCAGTATAAATAATTGAACCATCTCTAATTAATCTTGCATTTGAAGTGCTAGAAACTTCTCCATCTGTTATTTTTGATCCAGCAACCTTACCAGCGTTGGAAACTTTAAAAATCTCTAAAATTTCAGCAGAACCTAATACTTGTTCAGTAATATCTGGCGACAGAAGGCCAGACATTCTTTTTTTAATAAAATCCAGTACTTCATAAATTATATTGTACGAACTAATTATTATTTTTTCTTTTTCTGCTAATTGTTTTGCTTCTTTTGTAGGTTTTACATTAAACGCTATAAGAAGTGCATTGGAAGCTTTTGCTAAAGTAACATCAGTTTCTGTTATCATTCCTATGTCTGATAAAATAATATTTGGCTTAACTTCATCATGTTTTATCTGAGAGATTGCACCTTTAATAGCTTCAGACGAGCCATGAACATCTGATTTCACAATAATATTTAATTCCTTAGAAGAATTATCTTTAAAAGCAGATTCTTGTGTAACGAAACTTAATGGGTTTTTTCCCTCTTTAAACTCTTGTAGTCTTGCATCGCACAAAGATTTTGCCTCTTTTTCAGAGTCTAAGACTAAGAAATCATCTCCTGATTTTGCAGCTCCATTAATTCCTAGTATTTCAATAGGTGAAGCTGGCTGAGCTTCATCAATATTTTTGCCTTGATCATTTATTATTGCTCTTACTTTACCCCACTGTAATCCACTTACAAAAAAATCTCCTTTTTTTAAAGTTCCAGATGTAATTATTATATTTGCGACTGGTCCCCTTCCAATGTCAATCTTTGACTCTAAAACAACTGCTGTTGCTTTAGACACATAATCAGTTTTAAGGTCTAATATTTCTGCTTGAAGTACAATTGACTCTACTAATTTATCCAAGTTTTGTTTTGATTTAGTTGAAATTTCAACCATTAAAGTATCTCCAGACAAGTCTTCAGCAATAAGTTCATACTCAAGAAGCTGATTTTTTATTTTTTGTGGATCTGCTTCAGGCAAATCACACTTATTTATAGCAACTACTATTGGTACATTCGCAGCTTTTGCGTGTTTAATTGACTCAATAGTTTGAGGTTTTACACCATCATCAGCTGCTACTACTAAAACAACTATATCTGTTAACTTTGATCCTCTTGCTCTCATCTCAGTAAATGCTGCATGTCCAGGTGTATCTATGAAAGTTAATTTATTTTTATTATGCTCTATTTGATATGCACCAATATGTTGAGTTATTCCCCCAAACTCACCTGATACAACATTAGCACTTCTTAAAACATCTAACACAGAAGTTTTTCCATGGTCAACATGGCCCATCACTGTAATTATAGGAGGTCTATTTTTTAGATTTTCTGTTCTTGAATCTTTTATCTTTTGAATAATCTCTTCAGCTTTTGTTTCACGGATTGGATTATGCCCAAATTCTTTAGCCAAATATTCTGCCGTATCAGCTGCTAATGTTTGATTAATTGTTACAGTAACACCCATTCCCAGTAAATGTTTTATTACACTAGAAGATTGTTCTGCCATCCTATTAGCTAATTCTCTAACTGTAATAGCTTCAGGTATATTTATATCTCTTTTAACTGGTTTTAAGTTTTCTCTTAAATCTTCTTTGTTAGTTTCTTTATTTTCTTTTTTTCTTGCTCTTTTTAAAGATGCCAAACTTCGTGTTCTATCACCTTCCTCTTCATTTAATGCTCTAGATATAGTTAGCTTTAATTCTCTTTTTTTTGAACCCAGCTTATTTTTTATATCCTTTGCAGGTGCCTCTCCTTTTAAACGTCTCGTAGCTCTTTGTTCGGCTAATTTTCTTTTTTCGTAGTCTGTAGGAACTTTTATTGATGGATTACTAATATTAGTTTGTTTTAGATTATTAAAATTTTTACTTAAAGTATTATTTCTTGGAGCAAATGGCTTATTGGAATTACTTTTAAAATGAAATTTATTTTTCTTTTCTATTAGAACTGAGTTTTTACTTTTAGCTTTTGCTAACTCAATATTGCTTAAAGATTTTTTTGCATTACCGGATATTGTTAATTTTGTTTTTTTGTTTTCCATAGCTCATCTCTTTAATTATAAATTTTATTTCTAGCCGACATAATTAGCTCATCAGCTTCACTCTTAGATAGAGCAAAATCTTCTAGATAACCCTTAATTTTCACTCTTTCGCCTTTTACTATATCAATGGCTCCTGTTAATTCATCCGACGATAAGTCTGCAAAATCTGAAAGCTTTAAAATTTTTTGCTCTCCTAAAGTCATTAACATGCCTGGTGTAAGACCTTTGTGTTCTATCAATTCATTTTCTAATCCTAAATCTTTAATTCTTTTGGATATTTCCTCTTGGTCCTTTTTATAAAAATCATCTGCTCTTCCAATCAATTCCTTTGCGGTGTCATCTTCTATACCCTCAATTTTTGATAGATTTTCAACACTAGTATCTTTTATTTCTTCAATAGTCGAAAACCCTTCTGCAACTAGTAACTGACCTAATGTTTCATCTAATTCTAAATTTTTAACAAGATTTTCTGTCTTCTCTTTAAAATCAATTTGTCTTCTTTCAGAATCTTCTTGATCTGTCATAATGTTAATTTCATAATTCAATAATTTTGTTGCTAATCTTACGTTTTGTCCTCTTCTTCCTATAGCTTTACTTAAATTATCCTCACTTAAAATTACATCTAACTTTTTTTGTTCATTGTCTACATTAACCCTTTGAACTTCAGCAGGTGACAGGGCGTTTGACACAACGATTGCTGGATCCTCTGACCAATTTACAATATCAATTTTTTCACCTTGTAATTCGTTTACAACAGCTTGAACTCTGCTCCCTCTCATTCCAACACATGCTCCTACTGGATCTAAAGAATTATCAATAGCTTGAACACAAATTTTTGCTCTACTGCCTGGATCTCTAGCGGATGATTTTATTGAAATTAAACCATCATAAATTTCTGGAACTTCTTGTATAAACAGTTTTTCCATAAATTTTGGGTGTGCTCTTGATAAAAATATTTGTTGACCTCTTGTCTCTCTTCGAACGTCGTAGCAATATGCTTTTATCCTGTCGCCAGGTTTGATATTTTCTCTTGGAATTAATTCATTTTTTTGAATGATTGCTTCAGTTTTTCCTAAATCAACAATTACGTTACCAAATTCTAATCTTTTTACAATACCACTCAGAATAGAGTCCTTTTTGTCAATAAAATCGTTAAATTGTCTTTCTCTTTCTGCCTCTCTTACATTTAAACTAATAACTTGTTTAGCAGTTTGTGCTGCTATTCTACCAAAATCAAATGATGGAAGTGTTTGAAGAACTTCATCTCCAATTTTTTTATTTTGGTTGCCATCTTCTATTTTTTGGGCTTCGTTTAGACTAATTTCTGTATTTGTATTTTCTGGCTTATCAACAACTATTAGTTTTCTAAAAACTCCAATATCTCCACTATCTCTATCGATTTGGACTGTAATTTCATTTTCCTGACCAAACTTTGATTTCGCAGCCTTAGCAATACCACTTTCCATGGAGCTAATTATTAGCTCTTTATCAATAGATTTCTCTAAAGCTACAGCTTCAGCTATTCTAAGTAATTCCAGTTTATCAGCTCGTTTATTTAGCATAATGTTTTAATCCAAAAAAAAATGGGCCGAAGCCCATTTTTGAAATTTCAATAATGTAATCTTAATATAGGTAATTTTAAGAAATTTACAACTTTTTTACTTTTTAAAAACCTCTGATTTGTCAGTTTTTTCCCATGAAAAAGAGCCATCAGACTCAGGATTTCTTCCAAAGTGTCCATATGCGGCTGTTTTTTGATATATTGCTTTATTTAAACCAAGCATTTCTCTAATTCCTCTAGGGCTTAGATCAAAATTTTCATTTATCAATTTCTCAACATGCATATTTTTTTCTTCATCATTATCAAACAAATCTACATATATTGATAAAGGTTTTGAAACACCTATGGCATATGCTAATTGAATTAAACACTTGTCAGCAACTCCGGAAGCAACAACATTTTTTGCAAGGTATCTTGAAGCATATGCTGCGGATCTATCTACCTTTGTTGGGTCTTTTCCTGAAAAGGCACCCCCACCATGTGGTGCAGCTCCACCATATGTATCAACAATAATTTTTCTACCAGTTAAACCACTGTCTCCATCTGGACCACCTATTACAAAATTACCTGTTGGATTTATATAAATCTCATTTTCATCAAGGCTTCCTAATAAATTTTTTGGAATAGATTTTTCAATATACGGCATACAAAGCTCTTTTACTTTTGCTAAGTTAACGTCCTTCGAATGTTGTGTACTGATCACTACAGATTTTACAGCAGATGGCTTACCATTTTTATATTCAATCGTAATTTGACTTTTTGAATCAGGCTCAATTCCATTCAAGTTACCTGATTTTCTGTCCTCAGCCATCAATCTAAGAATTTTATGTGAATAATGAATTGGAGCAGGCATTAGAACATCTGTTTCATTACAAGCATATCCAAACATAATTCCTTGGTCACCAGCACCCTCATCTTTATTACCAGAGGAGTCAACTCCCATTGCAATATCAGCAGATTGTGAGTGTAAATGACTTTCAACTTTAGTTGCGTCTCTCCAAGTAAAACCATCTTGGTCATAACCAATATCTTTAATGCAGTCTCTAACTTTGGATATTAATTCATCTTTATTAATATCGGGTCCTCTTGTTTCTCCAGCAAGAACAACTTTGTTAGTAGTTGTTAAAGTTTCGCAAGCAACCCTAGCTTGTGGTTCCATACCTAAATATGTATCAACAACCATGTCTGATATTCTATCACAGACTTTATCAGGGTGTCCTTCAGACACAGATTCACTTGTAAACAAATAGTCTTTTTTCATTATTATCCCCTTTTGAATTTTGTTAAAAAAAGAAAAAAACTAATATAAATTAAGATTAAATAAAAGAAAATTTTATTACCTAGTGAAGAAAAAAGAGTTTTTTTTGTATTTCTATACTCTTTTAGTTCGATAAATCCCTTTTCAGTTGATTCAATTTTCTTCAGATAATTACCGGTAGGCTCAACAATAGCGGTAATACCATTATTTGTTGAACGAATAACATATTTACCTTCCTCAATTGCCCTAAATTTTGAATGGGCAAAATGTTGATGAATTCCGATTGAATTTCCAAACCACCCGTCCTCTGAAATATTCAGAATAAAATCGAAACTATCATTGTTGGGATTCAATTTACCTGTATCAATAATCTCATAACAAATTAGAGGTAAAAATTTTATACCATTTAAATTAAATATCTCTCTATCTGATGATTCACTAAATGACTGATATCCTTGAGTAATTTTTTTTAAACCAATTTTTTTTAAAAAAACTTCAAACGGTAAATATTCTCCAAATGGTACAAGCTTATTTTTGTCATACTTTTTAATTAACTTTGTATTGTTGTCGACAATGACCATAGAATTATAAATATTATTTTCTTTCATTGAATTGATGCCAATAATAATTTTGTGTTTGTCAGAAAAATTTTCTTTAAAAAAATTTTTATAATAACCTAAATCCTTTAAATAGATATTAAGTAAACCCTCAGGAAATATAAATAAAGTATTGGTCTCCATCTCTGGCTTGCTAATTTTAACTAATTCTTTCAATATTGATTCAGGAGATGTTCCTTCAAAAAATTTATCCAGAGAAATGTTGGGAGAAATGATTTTAACTATAGATTGTAAATTATTAAGTTTATTTTTTTGATAATTTTTAATTGCAATAGAACCATATACATAATTTATAAAACAAAAGACTATTGCTAAACTAGCAATTATTAATTGTTTTTTTAATTTTATTTTTAAAAGAAAAATAGATGGAATTAAAAAAATTGTTAATGCAAAAAGGTTTAGAGTGTAAGTGCCAACTATTGATAATAGTTGTATTGAGTTATAAAGATTTGTTAAACTATAAACAGTTATATTCCAAGGAAAATTAGTTAGTAGAGTCCCCCTTAAAAAATCTACTAATGACAAAATTATTATAAATAACAATAATGAAGATAAATCCTTTTTTTTATTAAAAATAGAAAATAATAAAATCGATAATGCATAAAATAAACCAAGTAATAATGGCAGTAATATAAGAACTACTGGAATTAATGGTTTAAATATTTCTTCAAATGTCAAAGAGTTAGTTAACCAATAAAGATTTGAAAAAAAATAGCCAAAACCAAAAGACCACCCAATAAAAAAATTAAATTTAGTTTTATGATTTAAGGCAATATAAAATAATGTAGGAAAAACTATAAAATTAAAAAAATAAAAACTATAAGGTGGTAATCCAAATGAACTTATAATTCCTAGCAATGATGAAATAATTAATATTAAACTTGGAATTAATAATTTATTTCTTAGCACGATAATTCAATTTATTTATTAATTGGTTTTCTCTTTTTATCATCTTTAAATAATCTTTGTTTTTTTTATGATCATAACCAATTAAATGAAGGTATCCATGTATCCAAAGCCTATCAAGTTCATAATTAAAATTAGATAAATGTGATTTCTTATTTACAAATTCAAAACTGATAGCAATATCACCGATATAGTCTTTTTTATCCAAGGGAAATGAGAGAACGTCTGTTGGTTTTTTTTTTCCTCTAAATTTAGAATTTAACTTTTTTATATTTTTATTATCAGTTAATAAAATAGAGAGTTCGATTTTTTTTTTTTTATTTAAAATTTTATTAAACTTATAAAATTTTTTATTAAAATAACTTTTTGGATTTTCAATTTTTTTTAACCATTTCGGTGAGCCAAGATGTATATTTGCTTTGATCATTCATTATTATTTTGATCAGAATATGCTTTGACAATTTTAGATACAAGAGGGTGCCTAACTACATCTGTATGATCGAAATCGACCACTGATATTTCCTTAAACCCTCCCAATATCTTCTTTGATCTTGCTAAACCCGACATAGATTTATTAGGCAAGTCGATCTGTGAAGGATCTCCATTTATAATAATTTTAGAATTTTCTCCTATCCTAGTTAAAAACATTTTTATTTGAGTATCAGTCGCATTTTGAGCTTCATCTAAAATTGCAAAAGAATTTTTTAATGTTCTCCCTCTCATAAATGCAAGAGGCGCAATTTCTATATCACCAACTTCAATTCTTTTTTGAATTTTTTCATAATCATATAAATCATAAAGTGAATCATATAAAGGTCTAAGATAAGGATCTACTTTTTCTCTCATATCTCCAGGTAAAAAACCAAGTCTTTCGCCTGCCTCCACTGCTGGCCTTGATAATATTATTCTTTCAATCTTTTTTTCTAATAACATTGTAAGTGCTACTGCGACAGCCAAGAATGTTTTTCCTGTACCAGCAGGTCCAGCAGAAATTATTATGTCGCTTTCTTTTAAGGCTCTAACATATTTTTTCTGTCTCTCAGATCTTGGTATAACAGAGGTTTTTGGGGTTTTGATAATATATTCAATTTTTTGATTTTCATTTTTTGAATTTTCATTAACCATAAATTTATTTAACGAAGAAACTATATCTTTTTTTTCTATACTTCCATTATTTTTGTACTGCTCAACTAAAAATATAATTGAATTTTTAATAATTTCATTCTTTCCATTACTATTTTTAATTATAATAGAGTTACCTCTAAAATAGAGTTTTGTTTCTGTTAATTTTTCAAGTTCATTTAAATTTGAATTAAATTCTCCTAAAACTCCAGAAAGTATTTGGTTATTTTGAAAAATAATACTTAACGTATCATTTTCAGAATACACAAATTTAAGATTGTTTATATTATTTTTTAAGGGATAATTTTTCAAATTTAAAGCACCATACTTCCAAAAAGATTTACTTTATTAGTTTTAGTTATATTAACTTTAATAGTTTCTCCAGTTATATTTTTATTACAATCTATAAAGACAGGTGTGATATCTTCTGCTCTACCAAAATATTGATTATTAACTTTAGTTTTATTCTCGACAAGTACATCAATTGTTTTATTTATGTATTTTTTGTTCTTTTCATTCTGGAAATAAAATAATTTATCTTGAATTATTTTTAACCTTTCTTTGGCTTTATCTTTGTCTATCTGTCTTAAATTTGAAGCAACTGTTCCTGGTCTTGGACTAAAGATATAAGAGAAAGAATTTGTAAATCCTACTTCATTTATTAAATCCATAGTATCTTTAAAATCAGCATCATTTTCATCTGGATAAGCAACTATAAAATCACTTGCAAATACAGTATTAGGATTTGTTTTTTTAATTTTTTTATAAACATTTAAATAATCCTCAACAGTATGTTTTCTATTCATTAATTTAAGAATTTTATTTGATCCACTTTGAACAGGTAAATGCACTAGTGGCATAAGTTTTTTACTTGTAGAATAACATTCTATCAAATCATCTGTCATATCTCTAGGATGGGATGTGGTATATCTTATTCTTTTTAAATCGTTTATTTTTTCTAAATTAAGAATTAAATCTGAAAGCTTGTATGTCTTATTGTTTTTATCATAATTATATGCATTTACATTTTGACCAAGTAAAGTTATTTCTCTAACACCATTGCTAACTAATTGTTCAGCCTCTTCTAATATTCTTTCAGGTGGTCTAGAATATTCTGGGCCTCTGGTGAAAGGAACGACACAAAAACTGCAAAATTTATCACATCCTTCTTGAATAGTTAAAAAGGAAGAAATCTTATTATCAGAATTTTTTATCTCGCTCAGATAATTAAATTTTTCAATACTATCAAATTCGGTTTCTTCAATTTTTTCTTTTTTGGTTGATTGTTCCAAAATTTTTTCATTAATCTTATGATAAGATTGTGGTCCAATTACAATATCAATGTATGGTTCTCTTTTTTGGATTTCGCTATTTTCTGCTTGTGCTACACAACCAGCTAATATCACTAGTGGTTTTTTTTTATTTCTATAATTTTTTTTTAATCTTCCAATATCATCAAAAACTTTTTCTTTTGCCTTATCTCTAATATGACAAGTATTTAAAATATAGCAATCCGTTTCGTTATAGTCAGTAGTTTTAAAAAATCCAATTTTTTTGATGGTGTCTGCAATACGATTAGAATCATACTCGTTCATTTGACACCCAAATGTTTTAATAAAAAATTTTTTTTGCATATAGTTAAGATTTTTTCTTAACTCCATATAATTCTAGTTTATGGTCCACTAATTCGTATCCATATTTTTCAGCAACTTTTTTTTGAAGTTTTTCTATTTCTTCATCAACAAATTCAATTATTTCTCCTGATTTTATATCAATTAAATGATCATGGTGACCCTCATTTAATTCCTCATACCTAGCCTTATCTCCTTTGAACTCATGCTTTGCTAATATTCCAGACTCTTCAAATAATTTAACTGTACGATAGACTGTGGCAATGCTTATCTTTGAATCTACTTTTGAAACTCTGTTATATAATTCATCCACATTTGGATGATCATTAGACTCTGACATTACTTTTGCAATTATTCTTCTCTGCTCAGTAAGTTTAACTCCTTTTAATTCACATTTTTTTTCAATTGAATCTGACATATTATAATTAAACTCTAATATATGGTTTTAATCAAATTTTTTTTATAATTACCTTTTTTAAACAATTTAATAATATTTAGGTAGTTATTATCTTTTAAATCATTACCATTAAAGCCATAAAAATCTATGTTATTGCTCACTGAAATAGCTTTTGTTATAGCAATAGAGATCCTCAGACTTGAAAATCTACCTGGTCCTTGATTTACAAGTATATTATTAATTTTTTTTAAATGTATATTATGACCTTTTAGAAATTTAAATAATATGTTCGTAATTTTTTCAAAATTAATTTTACTTGCTATAAAAGATTTAGAATATGATTTATTGTTATAATATAGAAAAAAATAAACTTTATCTGATGCGGCATCTATGATTAAAAAATTCATAATATTTTTTATTTGTAACATTTTTACATTTTCAAATCTATTAGCTGAAGAAAAAAAATTTAGTCCAGCAGATAATGGAGTAATAGCTCTCATGTACCATAGATTTGATGAAACTAAATATCCTTCTACAAATATTAATATGAACGATTTTAAAGAACATATGAATATAATTTTAAAAAAAAACTATAGTTTTTATAACCCAAATAATTTTAATTTTGATTTTTTTAAACCAAAGGCAAATAAAAAGTTTTTGTTAACTATTGATGACGCGTTTACCTCATTTTACGAAAATGCTTGGCCATACCTAAAACAAAAAAAAATTCCCTTTATACTTTTCGTTTCAACTCAAAGTGTTGGTAAAAGAGGATATATGACGTGGGAACAAATTAAAGAAGTTGAAAATAGTTCTTTTGGATTTATAGGAAATCATTCTCATTCGCATGAATATTTAGTTAAATATCCCTTTGAAGATTTTAGAAATGATATTGATACATCAATAAAAATTTTAAAAAAAAACATTGGCTACAATCCAATTTTTTTCTCATATCCTTTTGGAGAATATAGTCTTTTACAAAAACAATATATTGCAAAGAAATTTAGTTTTGGTTTTGGACAAAATTCTGGTGTGATAGATTTAAATAAAGATGTTTTTGAACTGCCTAGGTTTCCCATAAATGAGAAGTATGGTGATTTAAAAAGATTTAATTTTTTAGTTGATTTATTGCCTTTACAATACAAAAGTTTGTTACCTAATGATAAATTTATCACTGAGTCAAAAAATAACCCACCATTAGTTAAAATAGATTTTTTTGAGGAGCAAAAAAATATAAATAATATTAATTGTTATTCTAATAATGGTTCTGATTGGTCTAAAACTGAGATCATATATCTCAACAAAAGTTTAAAATTGAATTTTACCGAAAAATTCAATCTTAGAAGAGGCCGTATTAATTGCTCCTTAAATGATGAACAAGGATGGAGATGGCTAGGGATCCAATTTACTTTTAAAAACTAGATTTGTTTTTTAATAATATTCTTTTTTTTCAAAAGTTTAACATCATCAAATTCCTTAAGGGAATTTTGAACTATGATTTTTTTTAAAATCTTAGTATATTCAAAACCTGTCTCAGCATATTTATCAAGGTAATCAGCTAACAGTATACTATCTAAACTCTCATCATTATCTCTTGCTTCAGCCCTTTTCATTCTAAATTCTCTATAACTACTGTGAGTGTTTAAATTTCTATGATATGCACGTACAGAAGCTTTTAATATTTGAAATTTCATAACTTTATGATTTTCGTTGTCACTTGATTTGAGTGGCTTAATTCCTGTACCTGAATAAGTCCATTGGCCAAATAAAGCGTTTCCTTCAATTGCAAATCTAGATGTTCCCCAACCTGTTTCCTTAGCTGCTTGTGCAATCGTTAGTGACGTTGGAATTATATCCATTCTAATCTTAAGAGAGAGTATATCTTTATTTTTAACACCATATTGTTTAAATTTAGCATTTAACCATTTTAATTCATTATCAGAATTTGAATTTTTATTTAAAATTGAAAATAGAATTGCTCTGTCTTTTAAGATTTTTTCATTTTCCTCAATTATTAGTGGTAAAACAATTTTAATAAATAAATTTTTTCTGTCTTTCGTATTTTCAATATTTTTTATTTCTTTTGGTAAAAAACGTAAATCCACAGGTTTAACAACTTTATTCTTCCTTACGTCGTTTAGATTATAATTTATAGTTTTAAATAACTCTTGAAGTATTATTGCATCTAATCTTTCATCATCATTACTTGGTGTTTCTTCGACTAAAACATCATCATATATGAAGGCAGAATAAGATTCGTTATTATTTTCTATCAAGTCTTCGAAATTTTGACCATTTAATACTTTTTCTAAAATAATTTTAGATTTATTTTCCGCCTCATAATTATTTAAATCTAATATTTTTTTAATTTCGATAATTTTAGGAGTGATTGCGAAAAAACTTATAATAATTAAACTTGCAAAACAAGTTAAGTAAAAACTCTTAAGAAGTTTATCAAAACTCATACTTTGATTTTTATCAAGCTTTGACATTATGATTATTTTATTTTTAACAAGTTTATTTAGCCTTAATAGCTTCTTATATGAAAGATGAGACTTAATCATGTTAAAATAATATTAAATTGCTTCAACTGATTTAACTTCGGGAATGTAATGTGAAAGAAGATTTTGTACTCCATTTTTTAACGTCATAGTTGAGCTTGGACAGCCAGAACAACTACCTTTAAGCTCTACTTTAACAACACCATTTTTAAATTCCTTAAATTTTATATCACCACCATCTTTTTCTACTGCAGGTTTTACTTTTGTATTTAACAAATCGATTATTTGTTTTTCAATTTCAGGTAGATTTTCATCAATTGATAAATCATTAAGAGACTTATCAATGACAACTTCGTTACCGGAGATATAATGTTCATTGATTAAAGATATAGCTATATGTTTTATATCATCCCATGGAGTTTCGTTGCTCTTATTAATTGAGATAAAATCTTTAGAAAGAAACACACCTTCGACACCGTTAACAGATAACAAATTCCTTATTAAATTATTATTTACATTATCTTTTTTTGTAACTTCAAAGGATCCAGAATTACATACTGTTTTTCCTGGTAAAAACTTTAAAGAATTTGGGTTAGGTGTTTTTTCAGTTTGTATGTACATGATATTAATATAGTTATTAAATTAACATAATAAAGTGCTAAATTATCACTTTAAACCAATAATTTTTTTTAGTTCTTTGACTTTTTTTTCAGCTATATTGTTAGCTTTTATACTTCCTTCCAATAGGATTTTATCAAGATAATCTTTATCTTTTAATAATTCATTTATTTTTTTACCAATTGGTTCAATTTCTTGAACCAAAATTTCTGAAATAAGATTTTTTAAATCAGAAAAACTTTTACCATTTAAATTATTTAATGATTTAACTAAATTTTCATCAGTAAAACTAGAATATATTTCAATAAGATTATTTATCTCTGGTCTATTTTTTAATTCATCTTTAGATTTTGGCATAGATAAATTATCAGTTTTAGCTTTTTTTATTTTATTAATTATTTGATCCCTTGTATCCGTTAAATTAATTCTACTTGCATCCGATGGATCTGATTTACTCATTTTATTTAATCCATTTTTTAGGCTCATTATCCTAGAGAAATTCTCTTGAATAAGTGGTTCTGGAACTCTTAAAAAATCTTTTTTACCAAAATCATTATTAAACTTTTGAGCAATATCCCTACATAACTCTAGATGCTGTTTTTGATCATTGCCTACTGGTACATGGGTAGTATCATATAATAATATATCTGCTGCCATTAAAACAGGATAAACATAAAGTCCTATACTGGCTTTTTCTTTATCTTTTCCAGCCTTCTCTTTAAATTGTGTCATCCTGTTTAACCATCCCATTCTTGAAATACATCCCAATATCCAAGCCCCTTCAGAATGTGCTGGTACAGAAGATTGATTGAAAATGATACTTTTAGAAGGATCGATCCCACAGGCTATAAAAGTTGCAACAGTTTCTCTCACATTTTTTCTTAATTGTTTTGGATCCTGATGTACAGTTATAGAATGCAAATCAACAACACAAAAAATACAACTATTTTCAATATCATTTTGTAATTTTGTAAAATTTTTTATTGCCCCAAGATAATTACCAAGATGTAAATTTCCAGTTGGCTGAACACCTGAAAAAATTTTTTTTGACATGATTATTAATACTTTAATTTAATATCTGATTTATTGAAAGCTTTTGTGATCATAGAAATTAAAATATAAATAACAAAAGTTAACAAAACTAATATAATTACAAATAAAAGTTTATAGTCACTTTCATAAACTAAGTAATTATTAAAAAATTTAATTAAATTAAAAAAAAGAACTGATGACAAAATACTAGATAAAAGCATTCTTAAATATAACGAAAATGCGCCTGCTCTAAAACTAAAATATTTTTTATTATAAATGTAAACAAATAAAATAATTGCATTTACCCAAGATGAAAAAGATGTAGCTATCGGGATAATTATAAAACCGACTTCATTAAATAAGGATAGACTTATGGTAATATTTATTACCACAGAAACTAAAGAAAAGTAAAAAGGTATTTTAGTATTATCTCTTGCAAATAAAAAACTTGAAAAAATTTTTATCATTGAAAATGCTGGTAGTCCAATTGAAAAATAAAACAATGCTAAAGCAGAATTGTTAACACTTTGTTCATCGAAAGATCCATAACCAAATAAAGCTGAAGTGATCTCTTTAGAACCAATCAATAAACATATAGCTGCAGGCAAACTTAAAAAAAAGCTAAGTTCAACTGATTTATTTTGTATAAAATTTATTTTTGAATAATTTTTATCTTTAACATATTTGCTCAGATTAGGTAATATGACTATCCCGATGGCAATTCCAGCTATAGCCAAATTAATTTGATATATTCTATCAGCATAATACAAGTATGATACTGCACTCGCTTGAAATGAGGCAATGATTGTTCCAATTAAAATATTAATTTGAGTAACTCCCGATGAAAAGATACTGGGAAGAAGTTTTTTAAAAAAAAGTTTTACTCTTACATCTTTTGAAAAATCAAAATTAAATCTTGGTTTATAAAATTTTTTTACAAATATAACTAAAAAAAATGCTTGAGTAATACCTGCAAGACTAACAGCATAAGACAAATAAAATACCAATTCATCATTTAAATATTGACCAAAAAAAAGAACTAAGATTAAGAAAATATTAAGTATAATTGGTGCAGCAGCAGCGGCAGCAAATCTATTATGTGAATTTAAAATTGCTGAGAAAAATGATGAAAGACTCACAAAAAGCAAAAAGGGGAAAGTAATTCTTGTAAGTAAAATAGTTATTTCTAATTTTTCATTATTTTCTACAAAACCTGGTGCCAGTAAAAAAATAAAACCTGGCATAAAAACTTCAACCAAAAGAACGGTTAATATTAAAAAGATCAAAAGTAAATTAAATATTTTATTTGCAAATTGATTTGCTTCTTTTTTACCTTTAGATAATTCTGATGAATAACTTGGAACAAATGCTGCATTAAATGTACCTTCCGAAAATAGTCTTCTAAATGTATTGGGTATTCTAAAAGCTACAAAAAAAGCATCCGCAATGGGTCCAGAACCAAGATAAATTGCAATTAGAAGATCTCTTAAATAACCCAAAATTCTGCTAAGTATAGTAAAGAAACTAAATGTGCTAGTTGACTTAATGAGGTTCATAAATCATATTAGTCTTAATTTTATCCAAATTGTATACCTAAATAATAAAAATGAAAAAATATAAAATAGAGCATTATTCTGAAAAGGAAGCCTTAGAATTTCACAATAGTGGTAAATCTGGGAAAATTGAAATTAGTTCCTCAAAACCAATGACAACTAAAAGAGACTTGGCACTGGCATATTCACCTGGTGTAGCCGCACCTGTTAAAGCTATCTATCAAAACCCAGACTTAGCTTATGAGTACACATCAAAAGGTAACCTTGTTGCTGTTATAAGTAACGGTTCAGCAATTCTCGGTCTTGGTAATCTTGGTGCTATAGCTTCTAAGCCTGTAATGGAAGGTAAGGCAGTTTTATTTAAAAGATTTGCAGACATAGATGCAATTGATCTTGAGATAGACTCTAAAAATACTGACGAAATAGTAAATTCAATAAAAAATTTTGCTAAAAGTTTTGGTGGTATAAATTTAGAAGATATTGCAGCACCAGATTGTTTTGTTATTGAGGAAAAACTAAAAAAAATTTTAGACATACCTGTGTTTCACGATGATCAGCATGGAACAGCAATTATTACATATGCAGCACTCACAAATGCAATAGATATTACCAAAAAAAAAATTAAAAATATTAAAATAGTTGTAAATGGTGCTGGTGCATCTGCAATGGCTTGTACAAATCTTATTAAAAAATTAGGTATTCCAAAAAATAATATTACAATGATTGATAGTAAAGGTGTTATTCATACTGAAAGAAAAGATTTAAATAAATGGAAATCTTCATTTGCAATCAAGACAAACAAAAGAACTCTTAGTGATGCGTTAGATAATGCAGACGTTTTTCTAGGTTTATCAGCAAAAGGTATCCTTAAAAAAAAATTAATAAGCAAAATGGCTAAAAATCCAATAATATTTGCTTGTGCAAATCCTGATCCTGAAATTACCCCAGAAGAAGTTGAAGAGGTAAGAAACGACGCAATTATTGCAACGGGAAGGTCTGACTATCCTAATCAAGTAAATAATTTAATTGGTTTCCCATATATTTTTAGAGGTGCTCTAGATGTTAGAGCTAAAACAATTAATGATGAAATGAAAATAGCAGCAGCAAATGCAATTGCTCAACTGGCAAAAAAAAGAGTTCCTGATGAAGTTGCTGCTGCGATGGGAGGAGATAGACCAAAATATGGAAAAGAATATATAATTCCATCAACATTTGATCCAAGACTTATAAGTGTAATTCCTCTAGCAGTTGCAAAGGCAGCAATTAAAAGTGGGGTAGCAAGAAAGAAAATAGTAGACTTTGATTTATATGAGGAAAAACTTAAGCAAAGACTTGATCCATCAGTAACTATAATGCAAGGAATTAATAATAAGATCAAAAAAAATCCTAAGAGAGTTGTTTTCGCAGATGGTGAGGATGAAAACACACTTAAAGCGGCAATAGCTTTTAAAAATAGTGGTTTAGGTATACCCATTCTAATAGCTAAAGACCAAATAGTAAAAAAAAAATTAAAAGAAATTGGTTATAGTGAAAATTTTGATATCAAAATAATAAATTCCAAAAATAAATTGCTAAGAGAAAAATATTTAAAATATCTTTTTAAAAAGCTTCATTTGAAAGAGGGTACCCTAGAAAGAGACTGTGATAAAATGATTAGAAACGATAGAGTTGTTTGGGCTTCTTGCATGGTGGAATGTGGTGATGCAGATGCAATGGTAACTGGAAATACAAGAAGGTATTCAGCATCACTGAAAAAAGTTACCAAAGTTATAGATGCTAGACCAGGTGAAATAATGTTTGGTCTAAATATGATTGTAAATAAAGGAAAAACGGTTTTTATAGCTGATACAACTGTTCATGAGTATCCATCCTCAAAAGAGCTTGCTGAAATAGCAATGTCTGCAGCAAGAGTTGTAAGATTGTTTGGTTTTGATCCTAAAGTTGCTTTCTTATCTCATTCAACATTTGGTCAACCAATAACGAGTAGGACAAAACATATCAGAGACTCCGTTGATATTCTAAAAAATCATAAAGTTGACTTTAAATTTGATGGAGATATGCAGCCAGACGTTGCACTAAGTGAGGAGTACAAAGACCTTTACCCCTTTTCAGAAATAGTTGGAAAAGCAAATGTATTAATTATGCCAGGTCAACACAGTGCTGCAATTTCCCAAAAGATAATGAAAACATTAGGCGGTGCAAAAATTATTGGTCCACTTTTAATCGGTTTGGGCCAAGCAATTGAAATTGCACCGTTAAGATCATCTACCTCAGAAATTTTAGACTTAGCGTCAGTTGCCGCTTACTCTGCTGGAGTAATTGATTATAGTAAAAAATTCTAATCACATTATGTTAATAAATATTCTAATATTATCTGCTTTATATATTGCATTTAGATGGTCAGTTGCCTGGATAAAATACTTTAATAATCTTGATGAAAGATTTGGAAAATCAATTTGGAGATGGAGTTATGATTATCCAGTAATTGGTAAAAGAGATATCTCAATTCTAGATGACAAAAATTTCGTCTTACTTAGAAGAAAAAGAAATCGTGCTGTAACAATAATGTATTGGATTGCTTTATTAATCTTTATATTAGTTAACTCAATAATGAGTCATATTTTAATTAAAATTTTTGGTTAATTTTTTTGAACTCTTAATTCCTCAACTAAAAGAATACTTGTAATAACATCTTCTACATCTAAAATTTCTTTTGCTTCCTGAATAACAAGCTTTCTTTCTTCTTCAGTAATAGCAATCCCATAGACATAAATTTTTTTTTTGTGGGTATCAATCTGATAATTAGCAGCGCTGATCTCTTTATTCACTATCATTGCAGTCCTAAGTTGAGATGTAATTAATACGTCTTTAGCTGATCTTTTAAAGTTAAATTTTTCTTTAATTTTAATATCATTTTTAACTGATCTAGCTCCTTTTATTTCCCAAGCTTTTTTTGTAATAATTAGCTTTTCCTCTGAAGTATCAACCTTTCCAGTTAAGAAAATTCTTCCATCCAAAATTTTCACTTTTACATTTAAAAAATAACTTGCATTTAGCGCTGTAAGTCTAGCTCCAAGATTTTTCTCCATAATTGAATCATCAATTTGGGTACCCAGAGTTCTTGGATCAAACGCTATGCTTACCCCAGTGCCGAGAAGTCCTTTACTACTTGTACCGATGCAACTTGATAAAAATAAAAATATTAAAAAAAATTTTATGAATTTAAATTTCATTTCTTTGCCTCTATACAAAAATCATAGATTTTTTTCTTAGATATATTTTTTTCTTTGTGAAACATATTTACAATATCTTTCACACTATTTTTATTGATCATTGAACGTATTTTTTTTTTATCTGATTCTTCCAAATTATTCGATCTATTTTCAGTTTTTTTTTTACCTGAAACTACTATAGTTATTTCACCTTTTAATGTAGATTCATAGTTTTCTAGTTCATCAATTTCACATCTGGTATATTCCTCATAAACTTTTGTCATTTCTCTACAAATTAAAATTTTCCTGCCTGCGAAGTATTTTTTTAAATGAACAATGATTTTATTTATTTTATTAGGTGATATAAAAAATACTATTGATGAATCTATCTTTGATAAATCTTCTAAATCATTTTTGATATTTTTTTGTTTTTCAGGAAAAAAACCATAAAAATAATACTTTTCGCTAAAACCACTTACAGATACTGCTGATGTAACTGCAGATGGTCCTGGAATTGGAAAAATATCTATACTATTTTTAATACACTCCAAAACTATTAAATTCCCAGGGTCCGATATGGAAGGAGTGCCTGCATCAGAAATTATTGATACTGATTTTTTTTTTTTTAATATTTCAACGATTTTAAATAGATTTCTTTTTTCGTTAAATTTATGGTTAGAAATTAACTTCGCTTTTATATCATATTTATTTAATATTTTTTGAGCTAGTCTAGTATCTTCACATAAAATTATATCTGAGTCTCTTAAAATATCCAAAGATCTAAGGCTAATATCTCTTAAATTGCCAATGGGTGTTGAAACAACATAAAGTCCAGGCTTTAATTTATTTATTTTTTTATCAGAATGTGGAATCATTAAAATTAAACAACTATAATAATATCATTAAAATGAAAATAATTATTAAGATAATATCCATAATTTTATTTATTTTTTTATCGGGCACCAATACTGCTTTATATTCTTCAGAAAAAATTAAGTTAGGTCTTCTTGTGCCAATTACTGGGACAAATGCTGAAATAGGAAAATCGATAATTAAGGCTTCTAGAATGGCTATTAACAAAATCAATTATCCGAATCTGGAGATAATTCCAAAAGATACAGGCTCTAATCCAAACAAAACTTTTTTATCAGCAAATGAGTTAAAGGAAGAGGGTGTTAAGATTGTTATTGGACCAGTATTTCAAGATAATCTGAAATTGCTTGATGAATTAAATGAAATGACTTTCCTTTCATTAACAAACAAAAATTATAAAAATCCCAAAAATATAATAAGTTTAGGCATTAATGCTGAATCTCAGATAAACACTATTAATAACTTTTTAAAAAACGAAAATTTAAATAATACATTAATTCTTATACCAAATAATGATTTTAAAAATGAAATAGATCATGCATTGAGAAATGTTCAAATTAAATATAAAAAAAAATTTTATTATGATACATCTCCAACAAAAATCACAAGACAAATACAGAAATTTACAAACTATGATAGGAGAAAACAGAATCTTATTGATGAAATAATAAGAATAGAGAACTCAAATGATAGTAATAAAGAAAAAAAAATTGAACAACTAAAGAAAAAAGATACTCTTGGAAGAGTTGGTTATGACTCGATTATTATTTGTGATTTTGATGAGAATTTAATAAGTATTGCTACTTCTCTTCTTTACTCAGACGTATCCTCACAAAAAATAAAATTTATTACTTTAAATCAATGGTTTGATGATAAACTAGTAAGAGAAAAATCAATACATCCATTATATTTCCCTTCAATAAGCCTAGATAAATTTGAAAATTTTAAAAATGATTTTAGAAATACTTTTAATGAAGACCCGACACACTTATCATTAATAAGTTATGATCTAATTGGACTTATATACTATCTAGCTAACCAAAATAATTTTACGATTGATATGAAAATTTTTCAAAAAAAAAATAAATTCAAAGGAATGATTGGTGTTTTTGAAGTTAATAGAAATAAAATAACTCATGTTTTAAATTTTTATGAAACAAACGATCAAGGCTTTAAAAAAATTTTTTGATATTTTTATAAGCTTTCATTCGATGATCAATTTTTGCTTTAGCAGATCTTGAAATCTCCCCAAATGTAAGTTCTTTTCCTTTTGGTATAAATATAGGATCATAGCCAAATCCTAATTTTCCTTTCTTGGATTTTGAAATTCTTCCGTCTATTTTACCAACAGATGTAAAAAATTTACCATTAGGCCAGTAAATTGTTAAAGCGCAAATAAACCTAGCTTTTATTTTTTTACTTTTCCAAGTTTTATCTTTTTTGTTAAGTTGGCTAAAAACTTTCTTAATAGCTATATTAAAATTATTTTTTTTTCCAGCCCATCTTGCTGAGTATATTCCGGGTTTTTTATTTAATAGATCAATTTCTAATCCTGAGTCATCCGCTAAACAAATTTTTTTAGTTTGTTTGGAGAAAAATCTTGCTTTTAATAAAGAGTTTCCTCTGAAAGTTTTTCTATTTTCAATCGGACTACTTAGATTATAATCCTTTGCTGAGTGTATTTTTACCGATTTAGGCAATAATTCCTTAAATTCATCAATTTTTCCTTGATTATTCGATCCTATTAATAAGTTATTAATTTTTTTTTTTAACATCTAGAAATTATAGAATTTCTTACCATATACATAGTAATGGAAAAAGAAAATTTAAATAATGATATAAACTTAGATGAAAAACAAGAAGCGGCAAATAACGATAAAGAAGATGGCGCCAAGACAAAAGAATTAACTCCAGAGCAGACAAAAGAATTAACTCCGGAAGAAAAAATTGCAGAATTAGAAGATAAGCTTACTAGAACTTTTGCAGAAATGGAAAATCAAAGAAGAAGATATGATAAAGAGAAAGATGATGCGTTCGAGTATGGAGGTTTTGCTTTTGCTAAAGAAGCATTAAATTTATTAGATAATTTAGAAAGATCAAAAATATCTTTAGAAAATGATGAGGATTTAAAAAATTCAGAAGCACTAATTAAAGTAAAGGAGCATCTAAATATTATCAGTAGTGATATTATTTCAATTTTTAAAAAAAATAACATAGAAGAAATCAAATCAATAAATAAAAAACTTGATCCAAACCTTCATCAAGCAATGATGGAAATTGAAGATGATACGAAAGAACCTGGAACAATTATTCAGGAAATTCAAAAAGGCTTCACAATGAAAGACAGGCTCCTAAGACCATCTCTCGTAGGTGTTTCTAAGAAAAAAGTTGAAAATGATAAAGTTAAAGACGAAAAAAGTGAGAAAAATGGAGAAAAAGAGACACAAAATTAATTTTTTAATTGCGGTTGTAGTTGAGAAATAAACACTTATATGAGCTTTTATCAGGATTAATATGAGCAAAGTAATTGGAATAGATCTGGGAACTACTAATTCTTGTGTAGCTGTAATGGAGGGTACACAAGCTAAAGTATTAGAGAATGCAGAAGGTGCAAGAACAACACCTTCAGTTGTAGCGTTCACAGATGAGGGAGAGAAACTAATTGGACAACCTGCAAAAAGACAGGCGGTTACTAACCCTGAGAATACAATATTTGCTGTTAAAAGATTAATAGGAAGAAATTTTGATGATCCATCTGTAAAAAAAGACGTTCAAACAGCACCTTTTAAAATAATAAACTCTGATAAAGGTGATGCATGGATAGAAGCTAAAGGTGAAAAATATTCTCCATCACAAATTTCAGCATTCACATTACAAAAAATGAAAGAAACTGCTGAAAAATATTTAGGTTCAGAAGTAAAACAAGCAGTTATTACTGTTCCAGCTTATTTCAATGATGCTCAAAGACAAGCGACTAAAGATGCAGGAAAAATTGCAGGTCTTGAGGTTTTAAGAATTATTAACGAGCCGACTGCAGCATCTCTTGCATACGGATTAGATAAAAAAACTAACAAAAAAATTGCAGTCTATGATCTAGGTGGTGGAACATTTGATGTTTCTATACTTGAATTAGGTGATGGTGTATTTGAAGTAAAATCTACGAATGGTGATACATTTTTAGGTGGTGAAGATTTCGATAATACTATTGTGGATTATTTGTTAACTGAATTTAAAAAAGAAAACGGTATTGATTTGAAATCTGATAAGCTTGCTTTGCAAAGATTAAAAGAAGCAGCAGAAAAAGCCAAAATAGAATTGTCCTCTGCTGTTCAAACAGAAATAAATTTACCTTTTATAACGGCAGATAAAACTGGCCCTAAACATATTAATATGAAGATGACTAGAGCAAAGCTTGAGGCGCTAGTTGAGGACCTAATTTCAAGAACTATTCCACCATGCAGTACTGCTCTTAAAGATGCTGGCTTATCTGCTGGAGAAATAGATGAAATTGTTCTTGTTGGTGGTATGACAAGAATGCCAAAAGTAATAGATGAAGTTAAAAATTTTTTTGGGAAAGAGCCTAATAAATCAGTTAATCCGGACGAAGTTGTTGCTATGGGTGCTGCAATTCAAGCAGGAGTTTTACAAGGAGATGTTAAAGATGTTTTGTTATTAGACGTCACACCATTGTCATTAGGTATTGAAACTTTAGGTGGAGTTTCAACTAAATTAATTGATAAAAATACAACAATACCAACCAAGAAAAGCCAAGTATTCTCTACTGCTGAGGACAATCAACCTGCGGTGTCAATTAGAGTATTACAAGGTGAGAGAGAAATGGCTTCAGATAATAAAATTCTGGGTAATTTTGAGTTAGTTGGTATAGCACCAGCTCCAAGAGGTGTTCCGCAAATTGAGGTTACATTTGATATAGATGCTAATGGAATAGTGAATGTTTCAGCCAAAGATAAAGGAACCGGTAAGGAGCAAAAAATACAAATTCAAGCTTCAGGTGGACTAAGTGATGATGAAATTAGTCAAATGGTAAAAGATGCTGAAGCTAATAAAGAAGCAGATAAAAAGAAAAGAGAGTCTGTAGATGCTAGAAATCAAGGAGAAACCCTTATTCATTCAACAGAGAAAAATTTAAAAGAACATGGATCAAAAGTTTCTGAACAGGATAAGAAAACAATAGAAGATTCCCTATCACACTTAAGAAATGCCCTTAAAGGAACTGATATTGAAGAAATTAAAAAGAAAACACAAGATTTAGTTCAGTCATCAATGAAATTAGGTGAAGCAATTTATAAATCGCAACAAGAGGCTAAACCTAGTACGGATAACAAAGATGATCCAAAAAATAAAAAGGAAAAAAAAGACGATAATGTTGTTGATGCAGATTTTGAAGAAGTAAAAGACGAAAATAAAGAAAAAAGCGCCTAATAACAACTTTTGTCTAGTTAAGTAGTTATGGCAAAAAGAGACTATTACGAAGTTTTAGGAGTTAATAAATCAGCCTCACCAGATCAGATTAAATCAGCTTACAGAAAACTAGCTGTAAAACATCACCCAGATAAAAATAAAGGCGACAAAGTTTCTGAAGAAAAATTTAAAGAAGCGAGTGAAGCTTATCATATTTTATCTAATCAAGAGAGAAAACAAAATTATGATAATTTTGGTCATGCTGCCTTTGAAAATGGTGGAGGTGGAAGAGGAGCTGGAAATTTTGATTTTTCTGGATCATTTTCTGATATCTTTGAAGATTTTTTTGGGGAAGGTTTTGGTGGTGGTGGAAGAAGAAGCCGTAGATCCAATAATAGAGGATCTGATCTAAGATATGATTTATCAATTTCTCTAGAGGAGGCATATACAGGTAAAAAACAAGATATTAAATTTTCTACCTCTGAAAAATGCGATACATGTGCAGGAAGTGGTTCAAAACCAGGTCATGATTTAAGCTCGTGTTCAATGTGTGGGGGTCATGGACAAGTAAGATCGAGTCAGGGTTTTTTTACTGTACAACAGACATGTCCTCAATGTTCAGGATCGGGAGAGGAAATTACTAACCCATGTGTAACTTGTGGTGGAGCAGGAAAAAAACAAGCATCAAAAAGACTATCTGTAACTATACCTAAAGGTGTAGATGATGGTACCAGAATACGCTTGTCTGGAAAAGGTGAAGCAGGATCCAGAGGAGCTAGTAATGGTGATCTATATTTATTTGTAAATGTTTATTCACACGAACTTTTTAAAAGATCTGATGAGAACCTTTTTTTTGAATTCCCTATTTCAATAACAGATGCCGCACTTGGTACAGAATTAAAAATTCCAACAATTGATGGTGGTAAGGCAAAAATTAAAATTCCATCTGGAACTCAAAATGGTAAACAATTTAGACTGAAAGGTAAAGGAATGCCTTTAATGAGAGGTAGTGATTACGGAGATTTATATGTTCAAATAAATACTGAGGTACCTATATCATTAAACAAAGAGCAAAAAGAATTGCTTGAAAAATTTAGAGAAATTGAAAATGATAAATCAAACCCTAGCATCAAGAAGTTTTTTCAAAAAGCTAAAAGTTTTTGGAAAAATTAGGTGTTTGTTGATCAAGTTTTTACAGCTTTTTTTTTTATTTGTGTCCTTATACTGATTTTACCATCTTTTTTTCAAACTAATAAAAAACTAAAACAATTTTTTAAAAATCTATCTATTTGGACTATAATTGTAATTATTGTTATGGTAGCTTTATATTTAATATCATAAATGAGAAAACTAAACTTACTAATTACTGGTTGTATGGGAAGAATGGGCCAGCAACTTATCAAATCATCTTTAAAAGATAGAAATATAAAACTGGTTGCCCTAACAGAAAATACTAGCATAAAAAAAAAATTTAATGGAATTAAACCAGAATTTAATACTCCAAATGCCTTTAAAAAAGCTGATGTAATAATTGATTTTACTATACCAACTTGTACTTTTGAAGTACTAAATATCGCTTCGAAACTTAAAAAAAAAGTAGTAATTGGAACTACAGGATTTACAAAAAAAGAAGAGGTTTTAATCAAAAAATTTTCTAAAAAAATATCAATTTTGAAGGCGGGAAATATGAGCCTTGGTATCAATCTTTTAATGTATCTTACTGAGATTACAGCTAAATCATTAGGAAACAAATATTTGAGTAAAATATACGAAGTTCATCATAAACATAAGAAAGATTATCCTTCTGGAACAGCACTTATGCTTGGTAAAGGAATAGCTGTAGGGAAAAAAAAAAGAATTTTATAATTTAATTGGAAAAAAATTTCTTAACAAAAAAAATTTTCCATATGGTAAAAAAATTAATTTCAATTCAATTAGAAAAGGAGAAATTATTGGCGAGCACGAAGTAAATTTTTCCAGTGGCAAGGAAATAATTACTTTAAATCACGAAGCTTTTGATAGAGCATTATATTCTGAGGGTGCCTTAGCTGCAGCTAAATGGTTAAGAAACAAAAAACGAGGCCTTTATTCAATGAGAGATCTTTTGAATTTTAAATAATGAGTGAGAAAAAAAGAGCTAAAATTGTACTCAAAATCTTAAATCAAACATACCCACAAGCACCAATACCTTTAAAACATAGAAATATTTTTACTCTTTTAGTTTCTGTTTTGCTTTCTGCACAATGTACTGATGTAAATGTAAATAATGTAACTAGAAATATTTATCCAAAATATAATCAACCAAAACATTTTGTTGAATTAGGACAGAAGAAAATAGAGAATTTAATTAAAAGTATTGGTATATTTAGAATTAAATCTAGAAGTATTTATAATTTATCAAAAACTTTAGTAAAAAAATATAAAGGGAAAGTACCAAAGAGTTTTGAGGAATTAGAAGAGCTACCTGGTGTTGGACATAAAACTGCAAGTGTAGTAATGGCTCAAGGATTTGGAGTTCCAGCTTTTCCTGTTGATACACATATACATCGTTTGGCTCAAAGATGGGGCCTCACAAATGGCAAAAATGTAGTTCAAACTGAGAAGGATCTTAAAAAATTATTTCCAATAAAGAATTGGAACAAGCTTCATTTACAAATTATTTATTATGGAAGAGAATATTGTAAAGCAAGAGAATGTTATGGTTTAACTTGTAAAATCTGTACTACTTGCTATCCTAATAGAAAAAAACCAATTAAAACCAAGAAAGCTTAATTATGAAAATTTTAGGAATAGGTAATGCAATTGTAGATGTTATTTGCAAAGTTGATGACGAATTTATTATTAAAAATGAATTAACAAAAAGTACAATGAAATTAATTTTTGATGAAGGCGAATTTAAAAGTTTATTATCAAATTTAAAAATTGAAAAAACTGTATCTGGTGGATCAGTTGCAAACTCTATTGTAGGCTTGTCTCAGCTTAGAAATGAGGTTGGTTTTATAGGTAAAGTTAGTGATGACGAATTAGGTGAAAAATATGAAGAAGGGTTAAAACAAGAGAATGTTCAATATTTTTATAATAAGAAAAAGGAAGAACTTCCCACGGGTACTTGTTTAATTTTAGTTACACCTGACTCTGAAAGAACGATGTGTACATTTTTAGGAACTGCGGGTAAAATTAATGAGGACGATGTTAGTGCTGATGCTATTAAAAAAAGTGAAATAATTCTTTTAGAAGGATACTTATGGGACGAAGGAGATCCAAAAAAAGCTTTTGAAAAAGCAATTCAAAACGCAAATAAAGTTGCAATGTCATTGTCAGATCAGTTTTGTGTTGATAGACATAAGCCTCATTTTTTAGAATTAGTTAAAAATAAATTAGATATAACATTTGCTAATGAACAAGAGATAATGTCATTGATTGATGCTAAGTCTTTTGACGAAGTTATTACATTTTCAAAATCACTTAATAAAATAATTGTTTTAACTAGGGGCGAAAAGGGTGCAATTGCAATTAACGGGAATGAAGTTGTAGAATGTGGAATTAAGCCAGGCCTTAAAATAATTGATTTAACTGGGGCAGGTGACCTATTTGCTGGGGGATTTCTTCATGGACATGTAAATAATATGACTTTGAAGGAAAGTTTAGACAAAGGAACTGAAATGTCATCTAAAGTAATCCAACAAATAGGTGCAAGACTTTAAATTATTACAAAGATTACTTTTTTTTTCTTTTAAAACTACCTTTGCCTTTTTTTGGTTTAACAATTTGAGGCTTGTATTTTTTTGAAAGTAAATCTTTTGCTATTAAATTTTTTTTTTTTTTCAAATTGAATACCCAAGTTCAGAACTCTTGATTAGAGAATTGTCATTAAAAGTATCCAATATTTTCTTTCTCAGCCGATATATATGAGTTTCTACTGTATGTGTAT
>CACBXQ010000004.1 GCA_902543245.1 uncultured Pelagibacteraceae bacterium
CTCCAACAATTCTAGAGTAAATTCTGTACATTAAAAAACTATACTTAGGGACTATTACCTCATCATTTTTATTTAAAAATAATTGACATATGATTTGAATTATTTCATCAGAACCAGCACCACATATAATTTTATCAAAATGACACTTAAATTTTTTTGATATCACTCTCCTCAAATCATTTGACTTACCATTAGGATATTTTGAAAAATTAATATTTCCCTTTTTCATAAATTTTAATACTTTTGTACTAACACCTAATGCAGACTCATTTGCTGACATTTTTTGAATTTTAGCTCTTTTGAAAATACTAGATTTTCCTGGACTGTAAGCTTTAATATCTATTTTTTTAAATTTTGGTAAATTCATCAATTATATAAATATATTTATATTTAAATTATTATAGAATTACAGTGAATTTCTTAAAATAACAAAAAAATTGACATAAATTATTCTTTCTAGTACAAAATTTACGCGCTGATTTATTTGAATTGCGAGCGCTTAAAAAAAACCGCTAAAAAAAGTTTTTTCCTCACAATTCAAAATCAGTAATATTTATGAGTAAAATGAAAGAATTAAAAAAAATTATAGTCAACAAGCCTCTAAAGTTAGACTGTGGGGAAACAATTAATAATTATCCTATTGCATATGAAACTTATGGAAAACTTAATGAGAAAAAAGATAATGCAATTTTAGCTTTTCATGCATTAACTGGAGATCAATTTTTAACAGGAATTAATCCTGTTACTAATAAAAAAGGTTGGTGGACATATTTAATTGGTCCGTCAAAACCAATTGACACAAACAAATTTTTTGTAATTTGCGCAAATGTAATTGGGGGGTGTATGGGATCTTTTGGACCAAGCACTGTTGATGAAAAATCTAAAAAACCATTGGGTACTAATTTCCCAGTTATTACAATAAATGATATGGTGAATGCGCAATACAACTTATTAGATCATTTTAAAATTAAAAAACTTTTCTGTGTAATTGGCGGTTCAATGGGAGGAATGCAAGTGTTACAGTTTGTAAGTAATTTTCCAGATGCGGCTAAAAATGCAATTCCTATTGCTTGTACCGCAAACCATTCTGCTCAAAATATTGCTTTTAATGAATTAGCAAGACAATCAATTATGGCGGATAATAATTGGGATAAAGGTAACTATGTAAACAAAGAAAAATCACCTGACAAAGGTTTGGCCGTTGCGAGAATGGCAGCTCATATCACATATTTGTCTCAAAAAGGTTTGCAAGAAAAATTTGGAAGAAAGCTTCAAGAGACTGATAATATAAATTTCGGTTTTGATGCAGATTTTCAAATTGAAAGTTATTTACGATACCAAGGCTCTGTTTTTGTGGATAGATTTGATGCTAACAGTTATCTTTATATTACAAGGGCAATGGACTATTTCGATCTAACAAAGCAATATAATGGAAAGCTTTCTGATGCATTTAAAAATTGTAGTACCAAATTTTTAGTAATTTCTTTCACTTCCGATTGGCTTTATCCAACTCATGAAAATAAAGATATAGTTATAGCTTTAAATGCCTGTGGTGCAGATGTTGGATTTATTGAAATAATAAGTGATAAAGGTCATGACTCGTTTTTATTAGATGTACCTGAATTTCTTACAACTATTAAAAAATTTGTGGATGCTAATTACTAACATGAAAGAAGAATTTAAAGTTATTGCTAATTTGATAGAAGACAATACGAGAGTATTAGATGTTGGTTGTGGAGATGGAACTTTAATGGAATATCTAAAAAAAAATAAAAATATTGATCCAAGAGGACTTGAACTATCTAAAAAAAAAATTCAGGAAAGTTTTGGGAAAGGTCTTAGTGTAATAGAAGGTAATGCAGAAACAGATCTTAAACAATTTCCTGATAAATCATTTAATTATGCTATCCTAAGTCAAACTCTTCAGGCTTTTTATAATCCAGAAAAAGTTTTGGATGAGCTATTAAGAGTTGCTAATATAGCAATAATTACTATACCAAATTTTGCATATATAAATGTAAGGTTACAATTACTTATTAAAGGAAAAATGCCTGTTACAAAAAACTTACCTGATGAGTGGTATAACACACCAAATTTACATATGTGCTCCATAAAAGATTTTTTTGAGTTTTGTGAAAAAAAAAATTTAAACTTGTTTAAAGCTTTAACTATTAAAAATCAAAAAATATCGGAAATTAATAAAAGAAATTTATTTTTTAAAAATCTTTTTTCAGAATTAGGTATTTTTTTAATTAAAAAGAAATAAAATGATAGTAGAAATTGTTCCCTGCCTAAAAGATAATTATTCGTATGTAATAATTGATCCAAAAACAAATAAAACATGTGTTGTGGATCCTGGTGAGTCAATACCCATAATAAAATTTTTAGAAAAAAAAAAACTTAAACTTGATTATATTCTAAATACCCATCATCATTACGATCATATAGGTGGAAATGATGAGCTTAAAAAAAAATATAATGCATTGGTGGTGGGATATAAGGGAGATAAGAATAGAATTCCATCAATAGATATTGAAGTGGAAGATCAACAGACTTGGTCATCAGGAAATTTTAATGCTCAAATAATTTTTATTCCTGGACACACTATAGGTCATATATGTTTTCATTTTTTTGGTGAGAAAATTTTATTTACAGGGGATACATTATTTTCATTAGGTTGTGGTAGACTATTTGAGGGAACTTACGAACAAATGTGGACTTCTTTAGAAAAAATTAAAGTTCTCCCAAGAGAAACAAAAATATATTGTGGGCACGAGTACACCAAAAAAAATTCAGAATTCTGTATAGCTTATGATCCAAACAATAATGATTTAAAAAAAAAAATTAATGAAATAAATGAGAAAAGATTAAATAATTTACCAACAATTCCAACTACTTTAGGCGATGAAATTACTACGAATATATTTTTGAGATCTGACAATGATGATATTAAAAGGAACCTAAACCTTGTAGGGTCGAATTCTTTAGAAGTTTTCTCAAAATTACGTGATTTAAAGGATAATTTTTAAGTTATAAATCTTGACTATAAAAAAAACCAGGTCTATATTCCGATTAAATAAATTTAAGGTTAAAAATGTCATTTGCGATAATACAAACAGGTGGAAAACAATACAAAGTTAAAGCTAGTGATATTCTGAAAATTGAAAAACTTTCAGATATCAAAGATGATAAGAAAATAGAATTTTCAAATATTTTAGCTTGTGGTGATGAAAATAATTTTGAAGTAGGTTCACCGATGGTAAGTGGAGCAAAGGTTGAGGCTGAATTAATTAAAAATGGAAAAAATAGAACAGTATTAATCTTTAAAAAAAGAAGAAGAAAAAATTCAAGAAGAAAAAATGGTCATAGACAACAATACTCGCTAATTCAAATCAAAAAAATTTTTGGCAAAGATGGTAATTTAATATCTGAAGCTAAGAAAATTGAAAAGAAAGTTAGTGAAAAAAAAGTAGAAAAAACGGATAAATAATGGCTACAAAAAAAGCAGGTGGATCATCCAGGAACGGCAGAGATAGCGCGGGTAGAAGACTTGGAGTAAAAAAATATGGAGGCCAGATAGTTAACCCTGGCAACATAATCGTAAGACAAAGAGGAACAAAGATTTTCCCTGGAGAATATGTCAAAATGGGTAAAGATCATTCAATTTTTTCTCTTATAAAAGGAAAAGTTGAATTTAAAAAAAGAAAATCAGATAGAACTTTTGTATCTGTAAAACCCAACTAAAAATACAACTAAAATTCAGTGGAGTTGTATTATGAAATTCTTAGATCAAGTTAAAATATTTATCAAAGCTGGTGATGGAGGTTCTGGTTCACCAAGTTTTAGAAGAGAAAAATTTATTGAATTTGGAGGTCCTGACGGGGGTGACGGAGGTAAAGGAGGCTCAATAATTATCAAATCTGAAAGAAACCTAAACACACTTATTGATTTTAGATACCAGCAGCATTTTAAAGCTGAAAGAGGTGAAAATGGAATGGGAAAAAATAAGACAGGCAGAGGAGGTAAAGATATATATTTAAAAGTTCCTGTAGGCACACAAATTTTAGAGGAAGATAATAAAACTTTACTATTTGATTTTACGAAAGAAAATGAAACTTTCTTGGTTGCTAATGGTGGTAAAGGAGGATTTGGAAATACAAGATTCAAAAGTTCAACAAATAGAGCTCCAAAAAAATTTACTAAAGGTGCTAAAGGTGAGGAATATTGTATATGGATGCAATTAAAAACAATAGCAGATATTGGTATAGTTGGTTTACCTAATGCTGGAAAATCTAGTTTGCTTGCCTCTATAACTAGAGCTACTCCAAAAATTGCAAATTATAAATTCACAACAATAAATCCTAACCTTGGTGTTGCAATATATGATGATAAAGAAATTACAATTGCTGATATTCCTGGTCTAATTGAAGGTGCTCATGAGGGAACTGGATTAGGTATAAAGTTTTTAAAACATATAGAGAGATGTAAAACTCTTCTTCATCTAATTGATATTACTGAAGATATAAATTTGTCTTACAGACAAATAAGAGAAGAACTTGGCAAATATAGTAAGGAATTGCTTAAAAAAAAGGAGTTAATTGTACTAAATAAGATAGATTTGTTAAGTAAGCAGGAGATTATTGAAAAAATAGAAAAATTCAGTATGAAGAAAAATAAGGAAATTTTGATACTTTCGAATTTAAAAAAAGAAACAATTAAAAAACTTAAGTCAGAACTATTAAAATATGTATCTTAAAAAAGCAAAAACAATTGTTATTAAAATAGGTTCTTCATTATTAATTAATGAACAAAAAAAAATAAGAAATAAATGGTTGATCGAATTTGTAAAAGATATTGAAAATTTATTAAAAGAAAAAAAGAATGTAGTTATTGTTAGTTCAGGTGCTATATCTTTAGGTTGTAAAAAATTAAACTTAAATAAAAAAAATTTAAAACTAGATAAAAGCCAAGCTATAGCATCAATTGGGCAAATCGAACTAATGAACCTTTTAAAAAATAATTTTAGTAAAAGAAAAATTAATATTTCACAAATACTTCTTACTTTGGAAGATACTGAACAAAGAAGAAGAGCGATAAATGCTAAAAGAACCTTAAGTAATTTATTTAGTTTAGGATATGTACCAATAGTTAATGAAAATGATAGTATTGCTACATCAGAAATAAAATATGGAGATAACGATAGATTAGCTTCTAGAGTTGCTCAAATCTCTGATGCAGACTGTCTTATACTATTGTCAGATGTAAACGGTCTTTATACAAAAAATCCAAAAATACACAAAAATACACAATTAATTAAAAAAATTACCAAAATTAATGATGAAATAGAAAAGATTGCAACCAAAAGTATAAGCCAACATGGGACGGGTGGAATGAAAACTAAAATAGATGCTGCAAAAATCGCACAACTATCTGGTTGCTATATGGCAATAGCAAATGGTTTAGTTCTGAACCCTATTAATGAGATTAAAAAGAATAATAATTGTACATGGTTTCTGCCTAAAGTGTCAAAATTACATGCTAGAAAAAAGTGGATCATCAGTTCTATTTCTCCTAAAGGTGAATTAATAATTGATGATGGAGCAATCAATGCATTAAAACAAGGTAAAAGTTTATTAGCAGCGGGTATTAAAAAAGTAAATGGCAAATTTTACAAAGGAGATCATATTAAAATACTTAATAAATCACTCAAAGAATATGCAAGAGGATTAAGCTCATTTAATTCAGATGAAATATTAAAAATAAAAGGTCATCATTCTAACAAAATAAAAGAGATATTAGGGTATATAGCAAAATCTGAGGTGGTTCATAAAGATGATATGGTTGGGTTATAAATGAGTAATTATTTAAATATAATTGGATTGAAAGCTAGAAATGCTTTCCTAAAAAAACTTAATGAAAAAACAAAAAATAAAGTTTTATTAAATTTTGTTAAGCTACTTAAAAAAAATAAAAAGAACATAATTAAAGAAAACTTTAAAGATATAAGATTTTCACGTAGCAAAGGTCTTAAAGTGAGTCTTATCAAAAGACTAGAGTTAAACGAAAATAAAATAAATCAAATGATAAGATCGGTGGAAGAAATTATTAAATTTGATGATCCGGTAGATAAAGTATTAAACAAATGGAAAAGGCCAAATGGACTAAAAATCAAAAAAGTTTCAATACCCATTGGAGTGATTGGAGTTATCTACGAAAGTCGACCAAATGTAACTAGTGATGTTTCATCATTGTGTTTTAAATCAGGTAATAGTGTTATTTTAAGAGGTGGTTCTGAAGCAATAAATAGTAATAAATTACTTGTAAATTATTTCAGAAAAGCACTAACAAATAATAATTTAGATCCAAATTATGTTCAATTTATAAATAAACAAGATAGAAGATATGTTGATTATATGCTTTCAAAGATGTCTAGGTTTATTGATGTAATTATACCTAGAGGTGGAAAATATTTAGTAAAACGAGTTCAAGAATTATCTAAAGTTCCAATCATTGGTCATTTAGAGGGAGTGTGTCACACATATGTTGATAAAGACGCTGATCTTAATATGGCCGTCAAAATAATTTATAATGCTAAATTAAGAAATACTAGTATATGTGGTGCTACAGAAACAATATTGCTTCACAAAGATATTCTTAAGAAATTTTGTACTCCGATTTTGAATGAACTTAAAAAAGGAGATTGTAAGATCTATGGAGATAAAGAAATCAAAAAAACGTATAAAGGTAAAATTTATCAAGCGTCAAAAAAAAATTGGGGTAAAGAGTATCTAGCAGCCTGTATATCAGTAAAGACAGTAAAAAATTCAGATGAAGCAATTAATCATGTTAACAAATATGGCACTATGCATACAGATGCTATAATTACAAAAAATAAAAAAACTGCCTTGAAATTTATTAAAAGTGTCAAAAGTTCAATAGCTATTCATAATTCATCTACTCAATTTGCAGATGGCGGAGAATTTGGATTTGGTGGAGAAGTAGGAATATCAACGAATAGTTTGCCACCTAGAGGACCTGTGGGTTTAAATCAACTAGTATCTTACAAATATGAAGTAATGGGTACAGGCCAGTTAAGAAAATAATTTGAAAAATAAAAAATTAAATAAAATTGGTATTTTGGGTGGAACATTTGATCCAGCTCATAAAGGCCATATCGCTATCTCCAAAGAGGCAATTAGAAGTTATAAAATTTCTAAAGTTATTTGGGCAGTGACAAAAAAAAATCCATTTAAAAAAAAATCATATATGACTCTTAAAGAAAGAATTATTTATGCAAGAATCATAAATAAAAATAATCCGAGAATTAAAGTCAATTATTATGAGGATAAAATTAAATCATCTAGAACTATAAATCTAATTAATTATATAAAAAAGAATAATAAAAATTCTCAATTATTTTTTTTAATGGGTGCAGATAATTTAATTAATTTTCATAAATGGCATAAATGGAAATTAATTTCAAAAAAATGTATTATCTTAGTATTTGATAGAAATGGCTATAAGGCAAAATCAATGAAATCAAAGACTTTTAAGCAACTTAATCAAAAAGAGTTATCATATATAAAATTTAAAAAAGTTAATATTTCATCTTCCCAATTAAGAAAAATTTGATAAGGTTTTTTTAATTAATGGATAATATTCTCAATTTAAAACAATTAGTCCTTAAATCACTAGATACAAATAAAGCGTTAGATATCGTAAGTATTGATTTAGAAAATAAAAGTTCAATGGCAGACTATCTAGTAATCGCTAGTGGTACCTCTTCAAGACATATTCAGGCTTTATCCGAAATGATCTTAATGGAATTTAAAAAAAATGGTGTTCAAAATTGTAAAATTGAAGGGATTGAAAGTAATGATTGGAAGCTAATTGACGGAAAAGACGTCGTAGTTCACATTTTTAATAAAGAGAAAAGAAAATTTTTTGACCTAGAAAAAATGTGGTCAGAACTAATACCAAAAGAAAAGTTAACAATATGAAGATATTTCGGATTTTACTTATTTTTCTTATTTTTTTTAATTCACAAAGCTTTGCTGATGATAATCAAACTATTTACGATAAAATAGATGTTTTTAGTGAAGTTTTAGAAAAAATTAATAAAGAATACGTAGATGAAGTTAATCAATCTGATGCTATGGACGCAGCTATAAATGGTGTTTTACAATCACTAGATCCCTATTCATCTTACATGTCACCTAAAATGTTTGAAAGTATGCAAACAGAAACAAGTGGAAAATTTGGTGGACTTGGTATTGAAGTTGGTATGGAGGCAGGGGTCGTTAAAGTAATTTCTCCCATAGACAACTCACCAGCATATAGAGCAGGGGTTAAAGCGGGTGATTATATAGTAAAAATAAATAACATTCAGGTACAAGGTAAAACATTAACAGAAGCTGTTGATTTAATGAGAGGACCAATAGGATCTGAAATTGAAATAACAATTAGAAGAATAGGTAAGAAAAAGTCCTTTGTTTACAAAATAAAGAGAGAGGTTATAGAAATAAAATCTGTTAAAGCAAAATATATTGATGAAGAAATTGGATATTTAAGACTTACATCATTTAATGAAAATAGTAGTGAACAAATAGAAGATAAAATAAAAGAAATTAATCGTAATGAAGGTTTGAAAGCCTACATATTAGATTTAAGAAATAATCCAGGCGGTCTTTTATCTCAAGCAATTAAAATAACAGATTTTTTTCTAAATGCTGGAGAGATAGTTTCTACAAAAGGAAGAAAATCTTATGAAAATAGAAAATGGTTTGCAAAAAAAGGTGATATTACAAATGGCAAAGCATTAATTGTTTTAATTAATTATGGGTCAGCTTCAGCTTCAGAAATTGTTGCAGGTGCTTTAAAAGATCATAAGAGAGCTATTATTATTGGAGAAAATAGTTACGGAAAAGGCTCTGTTCAATCAATATTGCCCTTAAAAAATAATGGTGCAATTAGATTAACAGTTTCAAAATACTATTTACCATCAGGAGATTCCATTTCTGAAATTGGTGTTGGTCCAGATATTGAAATTGTGGAAAAGTCAGATGATTTTAGGATTGATACTGATACAGATAACCAGTTAAAATTTGCTATAAAACTAATCACTGGATAAAGTTAATTAAATAATGGATAAATTCTCTAAATTGCCTCTTAGAAAAGGTGTTGGAATAGTAGTTTTAAACAAAAAAAATGAAATTTTTGTTGCAAAAAGAATAGATAATCCAAAAAATTTCTGGCAAATGCCTCAAGGTGGAATTGATAAGGGAGAAAAAGCTATAGATGCTGCATATAGGGAACTTTATGAGGAAACTAATATTAAAAATGTTGAATTATTAAAAGAAGTACAAGAAGAATTAACATACATACTGCCTGATAACCTTTTAGGTATTATATGGAAAGGTCGTTATAAAGGCCAAAAACAAAAGTGGTATATAATGAGATTTATTGGAAACGAAAAAGAGATTAATATTAAAACTGATCATCCTGAGTTTTTAGACTGGAAATGGATTAAAGTAGAGGAATTAACTAAAGTAGCTGTGAGTTTTAAGTCACATATTTATAGTCGTCTAAAATCTGAAATTGAGAATTATTTAATTAATAATTGATATTGATTTCAAAACTTCAATTTTTTGTTCAATTAAGTATCTTTTTTGATCATCTAGATCATTGTCCTCAGCTTCTTTTTCTGCATTGTTAATTATTTCAGTAATTGATGTTTTATTTGCTTCAGAAATATCAAATATATTGCTAGTTAAAACTGAAAGACAATTGTTTTTAAATTCAATTATTCCATCTTCAACATAATATTTTTTCTCCTCAGAGCCTCCCTCTAAAACTTTAAGTACACCTGGTTTTAGAAAAGAAATTATAGATATATGATCCTTTAAAATGCCCATTTCACCCTCGAAAGCTGGAACCACAACTTCTGTTACATTTTCTTTTATAAGAAATGATTTTTCCGGATTTACAATTTCTAATTTAAAGGTTTCGCTCATTAAGCTGCATCTTTTTCCATTTTTTTGGCCTTCTCAATTGCTTCTTCAATTGTTCCAACCATGTAAAATGCTGCCTCTGGTAAATGATCATACTCACCTTTGCAAATTGCATCAAAACCTTTGATTGTTGCATCAAGGTCTACAAGTTTACCTGGCGAGCCAGTAAAAACTTCCGCAACAAAAAATGGTTGGGATAAAAATCTCTGTATTTTTCTTGCTCTTGCCACAACAAGTTTATCTTCCTCAGATAATTCATCCATGCCTAAAATAGCAATAATGTCTTGCAATGATTTGTAGGTTTGTAATATTCTCTGAACTTCTCTCGCCACTCTATAATGTTCATCACCAACAATTCTTGGGTCAAGAATTCTAGATGTGGAGTCCAATGGGTCTACAGCTGGGTAAATTCCAATTTCAGCGATTTGTCTTGATAAAACTGTGGTTGCATCTAAATGCGCAAAAGAGGTTGCTGGAGCAGGATCAGTTAAATCATCGGCAGGCACATAAATCGCTTGAACTGATGTAATCGATCCTTTATTTGTTGTTGTAATTCTTTCTTGTAAGTTACCCATATCTGTTGCTAAAGTTGGTTGATATCCAACCGCTGATGGAATTCTACCCAAGAGAGCTGAAACTTCTGATCCTGCTTGAGTAAATCTAAAAATATTATCTACGAAAAAAAGAACATCTTGACCTTCTTGATCTCTGAAGTACTCGGCAACTGTTAACCCTGTTAATGCTACTCGTGCTCTTGCCCCTGGAGGTTCGTTCATCTGACCATATACTAATGCAGCTTTTGATCCATCTCCCTCTGGTTTAATTACACCTGAGTCGATCATTTCGTGATATAAATCGTTACCTTCTCTTGTTCGTTCTCCAACACCTGCAAATACTGAGAACCCACCATGGGCTTTTGCTACGTTGTTAATTAATTCCATAATTAAAACTGTTTTTCCTACACCTGCACCTCCAAATAATCCAATTTTTCCACCTTTTGCATAAGGTGCAAGTAAATCTATTACTTTTATTCCTGTTACTAATATTTCTGTTTCAGTCGATTGATCGTTAAATTCTGGGGCTGATCTATGAATGGGCCAGTTTTCCTTTGTTTTTACATCACCTTTTTCATCAATAGGTTCACCAATAACATTAATAATTCTACCCAAGGTTTCTGGTCCCACTGGAACCTGTATTGGGGATCCAGTATCTGTTACTTCATCACCTCTTTTAAGACCCTCAGTTGCATCCATGGCTATTGTCCTTACACTAGATTCTCCTAGATGCTGCGCAACTTCGAGAACTAATCTATTCCCAGCATTATCACATTCTAATGCAGTTAAAATTTCTGGCAATTCCCCATCAAATTTGACGTCGACTACCGCTCCAATAATTTGTGTAATTTTTCCTTTTCTCATAATTATAAACTTTCTGCTCCTGATATTATTTCTATTAGTTCTTTAGTAATTGCTGCTTGACGACTTCTATTGTACTCAATAGTAAGTTTATCAACCATTTCTCCAGCATTTCTTGTCGCATTATCCATTGCGCTCATCCTTGATCCTTGTTCACTTGCTGAATTTTCTAACATCGCTTTAAAAATCTGAGTTGATATATTTTTAGGTAATAAATTACTTAAAATCTCATCTTCCTCAGGTTCAAATTCATAATTATCTTCAGATGAATTGCCCTCAGACTCCGATGTTTTTAAAGGAATAATTTGTTGTGCTTGTGGTATTTGAGTAATTACATTTTTAAATTTATTATAAAAAATAGTACATACATCAAATTCTTTTTTTTCAAACATTTCTATAATCATTTTGCCAACTTTATCTGCATCAAAAAAATTAATATTTTTTGAGTCTTTAAATGATATTTTTTCAATTATTTTTTCCCCATAAATTCTTTTAAGTTGATCATTCCCTTTAGAGCCAACAGTGACTATTTTTAAAATTTTTCCATCTTTTTCAATCTTATCGAAATATGACTTTGCTTTTTTTACAATATTTGTATTAAAGCCTCCACATAGTCCTCTATCAGAAGTTAAAATTACACATAAATGTGTTTTTTCATCACCAGTGCCAGATAATAATTTAGGAGCATTTTCTTTATCTGAGATACCATTTGATAAATTTAGTATTATGTTATTCATTTTTTCTGAATAAGGTCTTCCTTTCTCTGCATTATCTTGTGCTCTCTTAAGTTTCGCAGCCGCAACCATTTTCATTGCTTTGGTAATCTTTTGTGTTGATTTAACACTCACTATCCTTTTTTTTAAATCGTCTAGACTTGCCATATATTTTATTTAATTAAGGTTTTTTTTTAAATTAGTAATTAATTCAATTAATAATTTCTCAGTATCTTCATCTAATTTTCCTGAACTAAGTGAATCTATAATTTGTGGCTTTTCAGATTTACATTTTTCAAGGATTTTATTCTCGAATTCAGCTATATCTTTCAGCTCAATATCATCTAAATACCCTTTAACACCACAAAACACTGAAATGACTTGTTGCGCAACTGTCATAGGTGAATACTGTTTCTGTTTCAATAATTCAGTAAGCTTAGATCCTCTATTAAGTAATTTTTGTGTTGATGCATCTAAATCAGAACCAAACTGAGCAAATGCAGCCATTTCTCTATATTGGGCAAGTTCAAGTTTCATTGAGCCAGAAACTTTCTTCATTGCTTTCGTTTGCGCAGAAGAACCAACTCTAGAAACTGATAAACCAACGTTAATGGCTGGTCTTATACCTTGGTTAAATAATTCTGTTTCGAGAAATATTTGGCCATCAGTAATGGATATTACATTTGTAGGTATAAATGCAGATACATCACCACCTTGCGTTTCAATAATTGGCAGTGCCGTTAATGATCCTCCACCATGCTCATCACTTAATTTTGCAGCTCTTTCTAAAAGTCTGCTGTGTAAGTAAAATACATCACCTGGATATGCTTCTCTACCTGGTGGCCTTCTAAGCAATAATGACATTTGTCTATAAGCTACAGCCTGTTTAGATAAGTCATCATATATAATTAATGCATGCATTCCGTTATCTCTAAAAAATTCACCCATCGCACAACCCGTATATGGAGCTAAAAATTGAAGAGGGGCAGCATCTGATGCTGTCGCCGCAACAATAGTAGTATACTCCATTGCTCCAGCTTCTTCTAAAGTTTTTTCAATTTGTCTTACGGTAGATCTTTTTTGTCCAACTGCTACATAAACACAATATAACTTCTGTTTTTCGTCTCCAGACTCATTGATTTTTTTTTGGTTTATTATTGCATCAATAGCTACTGCTGTTTTTCCAGTTTGTCTATCTCCAATAATAAGCTCTCTCTGTCCTCTTCCTATTGGAACTAAACTATCAATTGATTTTAATCCAGTTTGCATTGGTTCATTTACAGATTGTCTTGGAATAATACCTGGAGCCTTAACTTCAACTCTGCTTCTTTTTACACTTTTATCTAGAGCACCTTTTCCATCAATAGGATTTCCTAAACCATCAACAACCCTTCCTAAAAGTTCTTTGCCAACAGGAGTATCCACGATAGCACCTGTTCGCTTAACAGTATCACCCTCCTTCACAGATTTATCATCACCAAAAATTACAACTCCAACATTTTCACTTTCTAAGTTTAAAGCCATACCTTTTGATCCATCAGCAAATTCTACCATTTCTCCTGCTTGGACATTGTCTAATCCATATATTCTTGCTATTCCATCTCCAACAGATAATACTTGCCCAACCTCAGTTACTTCAGCTTTATCTCCAAATTTTTTTATTTGTTCTTTTAGTATCTTTGTTACTTCTGAAGGATTTATTTCCATATTATGCCTCTATCATTCCTTTTTCTATTTGTTTTAATTTATTTTTTATTGACGTATCAACCATAGTACTTCCAACTTTCATTACTAAACCACCAATTAAAGTCTCGTCATATAAATAATCTAATTTTATTTTTGATTTTAGGTTTTCTTCAAGTTCTTTTTTTATATTAATAATTTGATTTTCATCAAGTTTTTTAGCAGATGACAATTGAGCTTTAATTTCTCCTCTTTTTTTAGAACATAAATCTACAAAACCACTTAAAATTTTTTCCATAAAAAAGAATCTTCTTTTTGAAACTAAAAAATTTAAAAATTTCATAAATAAAGCATTTAAATTATATTTTTGTCCAATAGAACTTAAAACGATAGAAATTTCATTTTGTTTGTTTGTAGGATCTTTAATTAGAGAATTAAATTCATCACTTTCAGAAATTAATTTTAAAAAAGCCATGGAATTATTTTCTATTTCTTCAATCTGACCAATTTCATCTGCTAACTCATATAAAGCTAACGAATATCTGCTGGCAGAAGTATCTGAAAAATCTGAAGAGTTACTCAATTTTTTATCCTATACAAATTGACGATTAATTAAATTTTGAAATTAAGTAGCACATCAATCTTTTCTCTTCAAGTGGGACATATTAAAAAAATGTCTATTTTTCACAATTAATTGAAGCTAATTGGGTCAACATCAACTGACAGTTTTATTTTCTTAGAAAATTTAAAATCATTAAGGGTTTTAGCTAAAAATTTTTGTATTTTATAAGATTTACTAGCTCTAATAAGTAATCTGTTTCTATATTTTTTTTTAATTTTATAGATTGGTGCATTAACTGGACCTAAAATTTCTGCTTTTAAATTTCGTTTAAGAACCTTTTGTAATTTTAAAGACTCTTCATCTAATGTTTTTTCATCCTCAGAGCTTAAGATGATTGAAATAAATCTTTGGAATGGAGGAAGATTATTTAATTTTCTTAAATTTAATTCTTTTTCTAAATAATTATAAGGATCAGAACTTGTTATGTCATTTAATTTTTCCTTATTCATAATTAGTGTTTGAAAATAAATATTTGAAGCTTTTCCAGTTCTACCAGCTCTACCAGCTAATTGATGATAAAGTTGAAGATTTTTTTCACCTGATCTTAAATCATGACCTTGTGATGACAAATCAATATCAAGTACGATTATACAATTTAGATTTGGAAAATGAAAACCTTTTGAAATTAATTGTGTTCCAACTAATATTTTAATTTTATTATTAGAAATATTTTCTAAAATACCCGATGAATTTTTTTTGTTCATGGTATCACTAGAAAATATAGACGCTTTAAATTTTGGGAATAAAGTATTGACCTCATCCAAAACCTTTTCAACACCTGGTCCAGTAAAAATAAATTTACAACTTCCACTGATATTATTCTCACATTCTCTTTTCAACTCGTGTTTGGTACCACAATAATGGCATAAAAGTTTTTTTATGTTTTTATGGTAAACTAAATTTATAGAACAATTTTTACACACAAATGATTTGAAACAGTTTTTACAAATAACATTTGGTGAATAACCTCTTCTGTTCAAAAAAAACAGCACTTGATCACCTTTTTCAAGATGATAATTTACTTTTTCAAAAGTTTTTGATGATATCCATGATTTATTAACGAGTTTAAATTTATTTAAATCAATTATTTCACAAGATGGCAATGATGCATTTTTAAATCTATTTAATAATCTTGAATGAGAGTATTTTTTTTTTATAACATTTGAATAAGTTTCTATTGATGGAACAGCTGTAACTAAATTTATTGGAATATTTTCGAATGAAGCTCTCGAAACTGCCATATCACGTGCATTATAAATAACTCCTTCATCTTGTTTGTAGGATTGATCATGTTCTTCATCAACAACAATAAGCCCAAGTTTTTTAAATGGAAGAAATAAAGAAGATCTTGCACCAATTACAACTTTAATCTTATTTGATGCTAATCCACTCCATATTATTTTTTTGTTTTTTTTTGTTATACCTGAATGCCAGATTGCGGGTTTAAAACCGAAAAACTCAATAAATTTTTTTTCGAATTCGCTTGTAAGCCCTATTTCTGGCAATAAGATTAAAGCTTGTTTATCCTGATCAATCTTATCTTTTATAAGATTGAAATACACTAAAGTCTTTCCAGAACCTGTTGCTCCTTGTAATAAATGTACATTAAATTTTTCATTTAAACGCGAAACTTCTAAGTATGTTTTCTTTTGACTTTCATTTAATTGGTAATTTATCGAAGGTAATATTTCATTAAATTTTTTGTATTCATTTTTTTTAAAATTTACTATTGCTTCTCCACTCAATAAGTGAAGTTTTAATGACATGCCTTTAGGAATTAAATTATAATCAGAAAACCAATTTAAAAAATTGATTGTTTTTTTAGAAAGTGGGTTAATATCTAACCTACTTGATATTTTTTTTGTTAAAAAATTTTTATTGTTCTGTTTTTCAAAATGATCCCAAACTATGCCTGTTAAACTTGATTTTCCAAATGGGACCATCACATAATCACCAATTCCTAAATTTAGATCAGTTTCATAGGTAAATGGATGATTAAATATATTTGGTATTAGAACGGGAATTTTCATATTTAATTTATGAAAATATATTACGAGTGAATCTGTCTTTTTTCTACCGCTAATGCTGCTTCTTTTACGGCCTCAGAAAATGTTGGGTGGGCATGACAAGTTCTTGCAATATCCTCTGAACTGGATCCAAACTCCATCGCAACTGAAACTTCAGCAATAATTTCACCGGCATGAGGACCTATTATATGGACACCAAGGACTTTATCTGTTTTGCTATCGGCAAGTATCTTTACAAATCCCTCTGTATCATTAATTGCTTTAGCTCTAGAATTTGCCATAAAAGGAAATTTTCCAACTTTGTATGATTGACCTTTCGACACTAGGTCTTCTTCCGTTTTTCCTACAGATGCAACCTCTGGTGATGTATAAATTACTGATGGTATGATATCATAATTAACATGACCAGACTGACCAGCGATTATTTCTGCAACCGCAATCCCTTCTTCCTCAGCTTTATGTGCCAACATTGGTCCAGATATAACATCTCCTATAGCAAAAATATTCTTAACACTAGTTTCATAATTATTTTGTACACTTATTGATCCCTTTTTATCAAGTTTAACACCTATTTTATCTAATTGAAGACTCTCTGTATTTGGTTTTCTGCCTATAGAAATGAGAACTTTATCTGCTTCTAAGATATTGTTTTTCCCATCTTTGTTGGTTGTTTCAAGTTTTACAGAATTACTTAATTTTAAAATTTTATTTACTTTTGTCTCAAGTGAAAATTTAATTCCTTGCTTGGCCAAAATTTTCATAAACTCATTTGAGATTTCACGATCCATACCAGATGTAATATGATCCATAAATTCTATGACATGTACTTCTGAGCCTAATCTTGACCAAACTGATCCCATCTCTAAACCAATATAACCACCTCCGACTATAATTAGCTTTTTTGGTACACTTTCTAAATTGAGAACTCCAGTGGACGAAAGTATTAATTTTTCATCAAATTTAGACCCTGGAAATTGTGTAGGTTTTGAGCCAGAGCTAATTACCGTACTTTTTGTTTTAATAATAGTTTCTTTTTTTTTGTCATCAATTAGAGATATTTCGTTTTTACTTTTAAAAGATCCTGTGCCTTTGAAATAAGAAACTTTGTTTTTTTTTAGAAGAAATGCAACTCCTTTTGTCAGAGTCTCTACTGAATTATTTTTATTTTCCATCATTTTATTTAAATTTAATTTTAAATTATCTATTTCAATACCAATTTTATGAAAATTTTTTGCTCTGTAGAAATTTTCAGATAAATTTAATAAATTTTTAGATGGTATGCAGCCTACATTCAAACATGTTCCACCAAGGGATCCTCTAGACTCAATACATGCAGTTTTGAGACCTAGTTGAGATAAGCGAATAGCACAAACATATCCACCAGGACCTCCACCAATTACAACTACATCAAAATTATTATCCATTTATAAATCTAAAAAAAGACCCCTAGGATCTTCTAAATTTTCTTTTACAAGTTTTAAAAAAGATACAGCTTCTTTTCCGTCTATTATTCTGTGATCATAAGATAAAGCAAGATACATTATTGGTCTAATTTGTATTTCGTCATTAATTACAACTGGTCTTTTCACGATATTATGCATTCCTAAAACTCCTGATTGTGGCTGATTTAGAATTGGAGTTGATAACATTGAACCATATATTCCTCCATTACTTATGGTAAAAGTTCCTCCTTGAAGATCTTCAATTGAAAGTTTGCCACTTCTAGCTTTTTCAGAAAGTTTTAATATATTTTTTTCAATATCTGCAAAAGATAATTCATCAGCATTTCTGATAACAGGAACAACCAGACCTTTATCTGTCCCAACAGCAAAGCTTAAATTATAATAATTTTTATAAATTATTTCATCATTTTCAATCTCTGCATTTATCGCAGGATATGACCTAAGACCATTTACACATGCTTTTATAAAAAATGACATGTATCCAAGTTTAATACCAAACTTTGTCTTAAAATTTTCCTGATATTTTGCTCTGATGTCATTAATCATTGACATATCAACTTCATTAAAGGTGGTTAGCATAGCTGCGTTCTCTTGTGCTTCTTTTAATCTCTTGGCTATAGTTAGTCGAAGTCTAGTCATTTTTATTCGTTCTTCTTCACCATAATCAATTTTTCTTTGATTAGGTTTTGGTTTTATATTCATTAAGTTAATAAGATCACCTTTTAATATACGTCCCTCTTTACCTGATCCTTTAATTTTTTTTACATCAATATTATTTTCATTAACTATTTTTCTTACAGCAGGGGATAGCGAGCCATTTGAAGTAATTACCTCCTCATCAACAACTTCATCTGTTAAAATAAGTGGTTTTTCCTCATCCTTTAAAATAACTGGCTCTTCTTTGACAATACTTCTATTCTCATTTAAAAATTTAGTAGATATTACATCATTATCATTTTTCGAATATTCTTCAGCCTCCTCAATTATTTTTTCAGTGGCTGATGGCACTTCTTCTTTTGGTTGTATTTTTTTTATTGTATGTTTTGTCTCTATAAGATCATTTTCTTTAACACTTCCAAGTGTTGTTCCTACTTCTATTGTTGCTCCATCCTTAACGTTTATTTCCTCTAATATACCAGTAACAGGAGATGGCACCTCAAGGTTAACCTTATCAGTTTCTAATTCTACAATTGGTTCGTCAGCCTCAACAGTATCGCCAACTTTTTTAATCCATTTTGCAACTGTCGCTTCTGTTATACTTTCACCTAATGCTGGTACAATTACTTTTTCACTCATCTTTTAAAACTTCTTTTATTATATCTTCTTGTTGAGAAATATGTCTTTTTGCATAACCTGTAGCAGGTGATGCAGCTGGATTTCTCCCAATATATGAGATATTTCTATTTTTAGCTTTAATATAATCCAATGTCCATTGGATATAATCTCTCACTGCAAACCAAGCTCCCATATTTTTTGGCTCTTCCTGGCACCAGAAAAATTTTGCATTTTTAGAATATTTTTTTAATTCACTAACAAGATTTTTAACTGGAAATGGATATAATTGCTCAATTCTATAAAACACAATATCGTCTTTTTTATTTTTTTCTCTTGCTTCAAGTAAATCAAAATAGATTTTACCTGAGCATAATATTACTTTTTTAATTAAATTATTATCTTTAAGTTTTATAAAATTATTTTTCTTCTCGAAAGCGTGATCGTTTAAAATTCTATGAAAAAAATTTTCCTTTCCAAAGTCTTCCAAATTAGAAGTGCAATATTTATTTCTTAATAACGATTTTGGTGTCATTATAATTAATGGTTTTCTAAAGTCTCTATGTATTTGTCTTCTTAAGGCGTGAAAATAATTTGCAGGCGTAGTACAATTCATTACTTGAATATTTTCCTGGGCACCTAACTGTAAAAATCTTTCTAATCTTGCTGATGAATGTTCTGGACCTTGTCCCTCATATCCATGTGGAAGTAACAAAACAAGACCACTTGCTCTTGACCATTTTCTTTCACCAGATGCAATAAATTGATCAATGACTACCTGCGCACCATTAGCAAAATCGCCAAACTGTGCTTCCCATATAGTTAATGTATTTGGCTCAACCATACTATAACCATATTCAAATCCTAAAACTGCCAATTCAGATAAAAAACTATCAACAATCTCAAAATTCTTTTGGTTTTTTGAAATATTATTTAGTGGCACATATCTAGAATTATCTATTTGGTTTCTCAAAACAGAATGTCTTTGACTAAATGTACCCCTTCCAGAATCTTGACCAACTAATCTGACTGGATATCCTTCTTCTAATAAAGATCCAAATGCTAATGCTTCTGCAGAAGACCAATCAATTCCTTGTCCACTTTCTACAGACTTTCTTCTTAATTCCAAAATTTTTTTAATAGTTTTGTGAATATTTATTTCAGCTGGAATTTTATTAATTTTTTCAGAGATTATTCTTAATTTTTCTGCATTAACTCCACTATTGCCTCGTCTATCTTTACCCTTTTCAGGTTTATATCTTGACCAAGTTCCCTCGAACCATTTCAGCTTAGGCTGATAATTTTTTGCACTATTATACTGTTCGTCTAATAAACTTTTAAAATTTTTTATTTGAGTATTAAATTCTTGTTCAGAAATTATTTTTTCATCTATAAGTTTTTTTCCATAAACTTTTAATGTAGATGGATGAGATTTAATTTTTTCATACATTAGTGGTTGAGTAAATGAAGGTTCATCTCCTTCGTTATGACCAAACCTTCTGTAACAGATCATATCTATCACGACATCTTTGTTAAATTTTTGTCTAAATTCTATAGCAATTTTTGCACAATGAACTACTGCCTCAGGATCATCACCATTACAATGTAGAATTGGTGATTCTACTACTTTTCCTAGGTCAGACGGATAAGGACTTGATCTGGCAAACCTTGGGCTTGTAGTAAAACCAATTTGATTATTTACAATTATATGAATAGTTCCACCAGTATTATGTCCTTTTAAACCAGACATCGCAAAACATTCTGCTACAACTCCTTGGCCAGCAAAAGCTGCATCGCCATGAATTAATATTGGTATTACTTTATTCCGTTTTGTATCATTATGATAAAATTGTTTTGCTCTGGTTTGACCTAAAACAACGGGATCTACTGCCTCAAGATGTGACGGGTTATCTGTTAAACTAATATGAACTGGAATATCGTCAAATGTTCTATCTGAAGAAGCTCCTAAATGATATTTAACATCACCAGTTGAGTCATCGTGAGTTTCAGAAAACTCTCCGGTAAATTCATTAAATATTTTTTTGTAAGATTTTTGGAGAAGATTGGCTAACACATTTAATCTACCTCTATGAGGCATTCCAATTTTAATCTCCTTAACTCCTAATTGCCCACCTCTTTTAATGATTTGCTCTAGTGCAGGAATTAAAGACTCAGCACCATCAAGACCAAACCTCTTTGTACCTACGAATTTTAATGCTAAATATTTTTCAAATCCCTCGGCCTGAATTAATTTATTTAATATTGCCTTTTTACCATTATTTGTAAAACTGATTTTGTTTTCTTCTTTTTCCATTCTTTCTCTAAACCAAATTTTTTCTTCTCTCTCTGTCATATGCATGTACTCAACACCTATACTGGAACAATATTTATCTTTTAAAAATTTAATTATTTCTTTTAGTGATGCAAAATCTCTATCTAAGTAATTATCTAAATAAATTTTTCTATTAAAATCGTCCTTATTAAAACCATAATCTTCAGGATGTAATTCATGCATGTATTTTCTTTCCATCATCCCTAAAGGATCTAAATTAGCTATCAAATGTCCATTTATTCTATATGCTCTTATTAGAGCTATTGCTTTAATTGAGTCTTTGATATTTATTTGATTTACTTTTTGATTTTCCTTTAAATTTTGCTGATTAAGATTAATCTTGATTTTATTTGGTTTCCAATTAGGACCTTCTATCTCTTTAATAACATCCTTCAGGTCCTCCCCAAGACCTTCGAAATAGCTTTTCCAACTTTGAGGAATAGTTGTATCTCCCTCAATAAATTTTACATACATTTCTTCAATAAATGAAGTATTTGCTTTATGTAAGAATGATGTTTTTTCGTAATCTAGATTTTTTGATGAACTCATTTTTATATTAATTATATTATCAGATAATTATTTATCAAATGCCAATATATCCGCTAGGGTTTTTCCTAGTTCTGCTGGAGATTTTGCTACTACGATGCCACATTGCTCCATTTTTTTTATTTTATCAGTAGCTCCACCCTTGCCTCCTGATATAATTGCTCCTGCATGACCCATTCGTCTACCTTTGGGAGCAGTGAGCCCTGCTACAAAACCAACAATTGGTTTTTTAATATTACTGTTTTTGACAAATTCTGCTGCTTCTTCCTCTGCAGTTCCTCCAATTTCTCCTATCATTAAAATTGATTCTGTTTCATCATCTTTTAAAAAAAGGTCCAAACAATCTATAAAATTTGTTCCATTTATTGGGTCTCCACCTATCCCAACACATGTTGATTGCCCCAATCCATTCTCTGTAGTTTGAGCAACTGCCTCATATGTCAAAGTACCTGACCTCGAAACTATACCTACTGATCCTTTTTTATGTATATTACCAGGCATTATCCCAATTTTGCATTCATTAGGAGTTATAATTCCTGGACAATTTGGTCCAATTAGTCTTGATTTAGAGTTTTTAAGATACTCTTTAACCTTTAACATATCTAACACTGGTATTCCCTCTGTAATACAAACTATAAGTTCAATGGAAGCCTCGATTGCTTCAATAATTGCGTTTGCAGCGAATCTAGCTGGAACATAAATCATCGTCGCATTTGCATTAACATTTTTTTTTGCTTCCATAACTGTATTAAAAACTGGTTTATCTAAATGAGTTTGACCACCTTTTTTTGGTGTAACACCTCCTACTAAATTAGTTCCATATTTAATTGCCTGCTCAGAATGAAAAGTTCCTTGAGATCCAGTAAATCCTTGGCATATAAGTTTCGTATCTTTATTGACTAAAATTGACATTTATTCAATACTTTTTATAATTTTTTCTGCTGCATCAGATAAATCACTCGCAGAAATTATTTTTAAATCAGAGCTATCTAAAATTTTTTTTCCTTCTTCAGAATTTGTTCCGGAAAGTCTTACAACTAATGGGACATTGATATTCATTTCTTTTGCTGCAGTAACAACCCCCTCAGCGATAATATCACACCGCATTATTCCACCAAAAATATTTACTAAAATACCTTTTACGTTTTTATCTGATAAAATAATTTTAAAAGCTTCAGATACTTTTTCTTTAGATGCGCCACCACCTACATCCAAAAAATTAGCAGGTTCTTGTCCATATAATTTTATAATATCCATTGTTGCCATTGCTAAGCCTGCACCATTTACCATGCAGCCAATACTTCCGTCTAGTTTAATGTATGACAGATCATGTTTGCTTGCCTCTATTTCAGTTGGATCTTCTTCATTTAAGTCTCTTAGTTCCATAATTTCAGATTGTCTAAATAAAGCATTGTCATCAAAATTGATTTTTGCATCAAGGCATAAAATTTTTTTCTCTTTAGTGATTATTAATGGATTTATTTCAACCATATTAGCATCAGTTTTAATAAATAATGAATAGATTGATTTAATTAATGAGATTGCATTTGACTTAATACTATCATCAAATTTGAATGCCTTTATTATACTTTCACAGTCTTTTTCAGAAATATGGTCGGTAAAATTAACTTTTGTTGTAAATATTTTGTCTGGTTTGTCTGACGCAACTTTTTCAATATCCATGCCACCCTGATCGCTACTAATAAAAGCAATCTTAGAACTAGACCTATCAATCACACATGATAAATAAAATTCTTTTTCAATGTTAGAGGATTCTTCTACATACAACCTTTTTACTACTTTTCCTTCTGAACCCGTTTGATGTGTCACTAATTTTTTTCCTAGTAATTTTCTAGACTCTTTGCCCAATTCTTCAATGTTATCAAGGATTTTAACACCTCCAGCTTTACCTCTTCCACCGGCATGAATTTGTGCTTTAAGAACAAATTTATCGGTTTTTAAATCTTTGGCTTTTTCTAAAACTTCTTCTACTGATTTTCCTGATATTCCATTAGGAACTGGGGCCCCAAATTTTTTTAACAACGCTTTTGCTTGATGTTCGTGAATATTCATTATTTATTTTATAAGATTTGGATCAATAACTGATGCTGCCTCCCATAATTTCTTTACTGCTTCTATAGATTTCATAAATTCTTTTTTTTCATTTTCATTAAGATCAATCTCTTTAATTTTTTCAATTCCATTTTTACCAATTACGACGGGCACTCCAGCAAAGACATTTTTTACACCATACTCTCCATTCAAATGAACAGCACAAGGAAGTAGTTTTTTTTCATCATTTATAAAGGCTTCAGCCATTTGAACTCCTGAAGCAGCAGGAGCATAAAATGCAGACCCTTTCTCTAAAAATTTAACTATTTCTGCTCCTCCATCTCTAGTTCTTTGATTGATTTCTTCTAATCTTTCTGAAGAAATTTTACCCTCTTTAACTATATCTAGTAAAGGTTTGCCTGAAACTTTTGTAAATCTCGGCAAAGGAACCATTGTGTCTCCATGGCCTCCCATTACCATAGCTTCTATTTCTTTCACAGGAACATTAAGCTCTCTTGATAAAAATAATTTAAATCTTGAACTGTCTAATATACCAGCCATACCAACTACCATATTAGTAGGTAATCCAGAATATTTTTGGAATGCCATAACCATAACGTCTAACGGATTTGTTATACAAATAACAAAAGAATCTGGAGAATATTTTTGAATTCCTTCTGCTACTTGTTTAATTATTTTTAAATTAATTCCTAGAAGATCGTCTCTACTCATTCCAGGCTTTCTTGGTACACCCGCAGTAATAATTATTACATCTGAGTCCTTAATATCCTCATATTTATCGGTGCCAGATAATTTTACATTAAAACCATCCACAGATGAAGATTGAGATATATCAAGTGCTTTACCTTTAGCAATTCCAGGTGCTACATCAAATAATACAACTTCACCTGCTAATTCTTTTGTACCAATTAAATGAGCTAATGTTCCTCCTATTTGACCTGAACCTATTAGAGAAATTTTTTTCATTTTTTACTTCATTGTTGGCATTATAAATTCTGGATTAGATCTAACACCTGAAGGCCATCTTGATGTAATGGTTTTTAATTTTGTATAAAATCTTACTCCTTCAGGTCCATGCATATGTTGATCTCCAAACAAAGATCTTTTCCATCCTCCAAAACTATGATGTGCTACTGGCACTGGTATTGGAATATTTATTCCCACCATACCTACTTTAATTTTACTTGCAAAAGTCCTTCCAACATCTCCATCTCTTGTGTAAATTGAAGTTCCATTTCCAAATTCATGATCATTCACTAATTTTGTTGCTTCGTTAAAATCATCAACTCTCACAACTGATAAAACTGGACCAAAAATTTCTTCTTTATAAATTCTCATATCTTTTGTAACATTGTCAAATAGACATCCTCCAATATAAAAACCATTTTCATAACCTTGAAGCTTCATTTTTCTACCATCAACTACGAGATTTGCACCCTCCTTTATGCCTAAATCAACATAACCAGTAACTTTTTCTAGATGCTCTTTTGTAACTAGTGGCCCCATTTCGGATGATTTATCCATTCCTGGACCAACCTTTAGTTTTTCAACTTTCTTTGATAGTTCGCTTACTAATTCATCTCCAATACTTCCAACAGCTACAGCAACTGATTGTGCCATACATCTCTCGCCAGCAGAACCATAGGCTGCACCCATTAAACCATTTACTGCTTGGTCTAAATCACAATCTGGCATTACAACACAATGATTTTTTGCACCTCCCAAAGCTTGGACTCTTTTTTCATTTTTAGCTGCATTTTCATAAATATACTTAGCTATTGGAGTAGATCCTACAAAACTAACAGCCTGAATATCTTTATTCTCAAGAATTGAATCAACAACCTCTTTGTCACCATTTACTATATTCAAAACGCCATCTGGTAATCCTGCCTCTGAAAAAAGCTCAGCCAACTTCATTGAGCATGATGGATCTTTTTCAGAAGGTTTTAGAATAAAAGTATTTCCACAAGCTATTGCCATTGGAAACATCCACATTGGAACCATTGCTGGAAAATTAAATGGTGTTATCCCTGCGCAAACTCCTAATGGTTGTCTAAGCGACCAGCTGTCAATATCTGTACCTACATTTTCTGTAAATTCACCTTTTAACATTTGAGGTATTCCACAGGCAAATTCTACAACTTCAAGTCCTCTAGTTAGAGATCCTTTTGCATCCTCATAAACTTTGCCATGTTCTGATACAATTAATTTTGTTAACTCATCATAATTTTTTTCAATTAATTCTTTGTATTTAAATATAATTCTGGCCCTTTGTATTGGGGGTTTAGTTGACCAGTTTTCAAATGCTTTTTTTGCGAAATCTACTGATTTATTAAGATCTTCCTTAGATCCAAGCAATACCTCTGAACTTACCTCTCCTGTTGCAGGATTAAATACTTTACCTTTTCTTTTTGAAGATCCAGTATATTTGCTTCCATTAACATAATGTTCTATCAGGTTCATTATTAATTTATTTAATCTAACTAACTAGCTTGTTGCAAGCATTTTCTTTATTGATGCAATTGCTTTTGCAGGATTTAGTCCCTTTGGACAAGCATTTGTACAGTTCATGATTGTATGGCATCTGTAAAGCTTTAATTCATCAGCTACTTTATTTAATCTTTCTTTTCTATCTTCATCTCTACTATCCATTATCCATCTATAAGCTTGAAGAAGCACTGCAGGCCCTAAATATTTGTCTCCATTCCACCAATAACTTGGGCAGGATGTAGAACAGCAAGCGCACATTATACATTCATATAATCCATCTAGTTTTGAACGATCTGATTTAGATTGAATATTCTCTTGTTGATCATTTTTTTTAGAAGTCTTAAGCCATGGTTCTACGGATTCATATTGTTTGTATAAAGTATTTAAATCTCCTATTAAATCTTTTAATACTTTCAAATGTGGTAACGGATAAATATTAATATCACCCTTAATTTCTGCATGAGGTTTTGTACATGCTAAGCCATTTTTTCCATCCATGTTCATAGCGCAAGAACCACAAACTCCGTGAGCACATGAACGTCTATATGCAAGCGAAGGGTCTATTTCATTTTTAATTTTGTTAAGTAAATCTAAAACTTTTGATGGACAATTGTCCATGTCAACTTCATATGTATCAATTCTTGGATTTTCACCAGTTGAAGGGTCCCATCTATAAACATTTACTTTTCTAATGTTTTTTGAATTAGTTTTGTCCTTATAATAAATTCCTTTAATAACTTTTGAGTTTTTAGGAAGATTTATTTGAACCATTAGTAAACTCTTTCTTGGGGAGGAAAATATTGAACATCATTAGTTAAAGTTGATCTTGTCACTGGTCTATACTTTATTTCTGTTTTATCTCCATTGCACCAAGATAACGTATGTTGCATAAATTTATCATCGTCTCTATTTGGAAAATCTTCCCTGGCGTGAGCTCCTCTACTTTCTTTTCTGTAATAAGCAGAGTCCATAGTTGTTATTGCTTGTCTTATTAAGTTATCAAATTCTAACGTTTCTACTAAATCGGTATTGAAGATTAATGATTTATCTTTCACTTTAATTGACTCCATACCCTCAAATGGTTTTCTTATTTCATTTACTCCCTCGCTTAAGGTTTTTTCAGTTCTAAAAACCGCACACTTAGATTGCATCGTTTTTTGCATAGATATTCTTAAATCTGCTGTATTGTTTGATCCATCCGAATTTCTTAATTTATCAAATCTTTCAAGACATTTATCTGTTTCTGATTGAGAAATTTCTTCATGAGGAGTTCCTGGTTTTATAATTTCTGCTGCTCTTTTAGCTGCAGCTCTTCCAAAAACAACCAGATCTATTAAAGAATTAGATCCTAACCTATTAGCCCCATGTACAGAAACACAAGCTGCCTCTCCAATAGCCATTAACCCAGGAACTGTATCTGCTCCGTTTGCTGATAAGACTTCAGCTTTATAGTTAGTTGGAATTCCTCCCATGTTGTAATGCACTGTTGGAACAACTGGAATTGGCTCTTTCGTAACATCAACATCTGCGAAAAGTCTTGATGACTCTGATATTCCAGGTAGCCTCTCTTCAATTACTTTTGGATCTAAGTGATCTAAATGAAGATGAACATGATCTTTTTCATTTCCAACACCTCTTCCTTCGTTTATTTCAACAGCAATAGATCTACTTACAACATCTCTTGAAGCTAAGTCTTTTGCTTTTGGCGCATATCTTTCCATAAATCTTTCACCCTTTGAATTTAATAAGTAGCCACCTTCTCCTCTAACTCCCTCAGAAATTAAAGTTCCATGTCCATAAATACCTGTTGGATGAAATTGTACAAATTCCATGTCTTGTAATGGTAAACCTGCTCTTAAAACCATAGCATTTCCATCACCTGTGCATGTGTGTGCTGAAGTTGCTGAATAATAAACTTTTCCATATCCACCTGTAGCTATGATTGTAATATGTGATCTGAAACGGTGTATAGTTCCATCATTTAAATTCCAGGCGATTAGTCCTTTACACTCTCCATCTTTCATTAGTAAATCAAGTGCAAAATATTCAATAAAAAATTCTGTATTATGTTTAAGGGCTTGCCCGTACAATGTATGTAATATTGCATGTCCAGTCCTATCTGCTGCAGCACATGTTCTTTGTACAGTGCCATTTCCATAATTTTTAGTCATCCCTCCAAATGGTCTTTGATAAATTTTACCATCCTCTGTCCTACTAAATGGAACTCCATATTGTTCTAACTCTAGAACTGCTTTAGGTGCCTCTTTACATAAATATTCTATTGAGTCTTGATCTCCAAGCCAATCAGACCCTTTAACTGTATCATACATATGCCATCTCCAATCATCCTCTCCCATGTTTCCTAATGCAGCAGAAATACCTCCTTGTGCAGCAGAAGTATGGCTTCTTGTTGGAAATACTTTTGATATGCAGGCTGTTTTTAATCCAGCTTCACTCAGTCCTACTGCAGCTCTTAGACCAGATCCTCCGGCCCCAAGGACTACAACATCATATTCGTGGTCAATTATTTTGTATGAGCTCATTTTTATAAATTAAATAATATAACTAATGTTAATAAAGGAATTATAATAGCAAATAAATATAATAATTTATTTGCGACATTTTTAATTGTCTCATTTTCTACATAATCCTCAAAAATCTCACTAATGGTAAGAGCAGAATGAAAAAAAGCTATAATTATAAAAATTGAGAAGAGAAATTTGTAAGGTTGGGAAGAAAAAAATAACAAAACCTCTTGATAATCATTATCATATATTGATACAAAATTAAGAATGAACCAGATCGTAAGTGGAACTAAAACTATTCCACTAGATTTCATCAGAAGCCACTTTTTTGTAGAATTAATCATTTAAATAAAAAACCTTCCTATAAAATAAATTAATAGTGTTGTTAAAAAAGATCCTACTATCACAAAAACTCCTGTTAAATTTGAGGTTTTTAATTCAAATCCATAACCTAAATCCCAAAAAAAATGTCTCACTTCACTCAAGATCTGAAAACTGAATGACCAGGTAATAAAAATAATTACAAATTTTCCAAAAATAGAATTAAAAAAAATATTTATCAAAGAATAATTATTTGGCCCTAACATTAAAAACATTACCAAAAAACAAATAATGGTTATTAAAGTAATATTTATTACTCCTGTTATTCTATGAACGATTGATACTAAAGATGAAATATGCCAATTATAAATTTGTATATGTGGTGATATAGGATTTTTTTCGTTCATCTAAAATTTTTAATTAAAGTTTCTGCAATTTCAACTGCATTAAGTGCCGCTCCTTTTAATAAATTATCTGAAACAATCCATAAATTTATTGTATTTTCTTGTGATTCATCTTTTCTAATTCGAGAAATAAATGTTTCATACTCGTTTTCAGCTTCAACTGGAGTTACATAACCACCATCTTCCATTTTATCAACAAGTTTACACCCAGGTGAACTACCAAGAACATTTCTTATTTCATCTAATTTATATTTCCTGTTAAACTCAACATTTACACTTACAGCATGAGAAACTAAAACTGGAATTCTTACTGAGGTAGATGTTACTTTTATTTTGGTATCTAATATTTTTTTAACCTCATCATGCATTTTTTGTTCTTCTTTGGTATAACCATTATCTAAAAACTTATCTATGTGAGGTATTGCGTTAAATGCAATCTGTTTAGTAAAATATTTTGATTTTAGTTCTTTATTTTCATAAAATTCTTTTGTTTGTGATAATAGCTCGTCCATTGCTGACTTGCCTGCACCAGAAACAGATTGATAAGTTGAAGCTACTATTCTTTTAATATCATATAAATCATGTAATGGTTTAAGTGCAACAACTAAAGGTATTACTGAGCAATTTGCGTTTGCTATAATATTTTTATTTTTATAAAGTTTTAGGTGTTGTGAATTTACCTCTGGCACGACTAAAGGAACATCTGGATCCATCCTAAAATTTTTTGAGTTATCAATTACTATAGAATTTTTTGCTGCAACTGGAGCCCATTTCTCTGCAATTGCTGAACCAGCAGCAAAAAAAGTGATTTCAGCTTTAGAAAAATCATAATTTTCAATATCGTGAATCATATGATCTTGATTTTTAAAATGTATTTTTTTTCCAGCACTTTTAGGAGATGCAATTAAGTATATATTATCAAATGCAAAGTTTTTCTTTTGTAAAACTTCTAAGAGTTTTCTACCAACATTTCCTGTTGCGCCTACTATTGCTATATTCATTATAGTTTTTTAAGATTTATACCTAGATGAAAGGCAAATCACAAACTTTTCCATTAAATATCTTGTTATTTATTGATATTTTAATGTTTTGCGAAGTTTCCCAATAGGGTTTTTTAAGCATTGCAATTCCAATTACCTTTTTAAAATGAGGTGAATATCCACCTGATCTAAGTTCACCAATTTCATTATTATTTTCATCAAAAATACTTATGGATTTTGTTACACTTATTGCATTAGTATCAATTTTAACACCCATAAGTTTTTTTTTAATTCCTTCAGATTTTATTTTTTTTAAAGCTTCTTTACCTAAAAACTCAACTTCACTATCTGTATTTACCAATTTATCAAATCCACACTCTAGTGGATTATCATCTATATCAATATCATTGCCATAAGAGAGTAGGCCACTTTCTAATCTTTCAATAAGATTTGGGCATCCTGGCTTTACATCATATTTTTTTCCGACTTCAAACAATTTATCATACAAAGCTAAACCAGATTTTCTATCTTCAACATAAATTTCGTATCCACCTTGTTTTGACCAACCAGATCTTGCTATTAAATGTTTTACACCCTCAAATTCAAAATAATCAAATCCAAAAAATTTCATATCAGAAATTTCTTTTCCAAATATTTCTTCCATAAGTTTAAATGATTTAGGTCCTTGGATAGCTAATATATTTACATCTGGCTCAAAAATCTCAACTTGAAAATTTTTTCCAATTGCAATCCCTTTTGCAAATAATTTTACATCTGAGTCTGCTATAGATATCCACCATCTATCCTCTGCTAACTTTAAAATTACAGGATCATTAATTAATCCTCCCTTATCGTCAATTATTGGACAATAATAACATCTGCCAACTTTAGATTTTGATAAATCTCTACATGTGATCATCTGAACTAATTCTGCAGCGTCTTTTCCTTTAATTTCTACTTGTCTTTCACCGGCAACATCCCAAACTTGGACGTGCTCTTTTAAATGAAAATAATTTTCCTCTACTGTGCCAAAGCTAGCTGGTAACAACATATGATTATATACTGTATAAGAAGTTACTCCTTGCATCTCAATTCTAGATGTATAAGGGGTACTTCTAACCCTTCTTGATTTTGCAATTACAAAATTACTCATTTTTTAAAAAACTAATTACTTTTTTTCGCATATCAAAAGCTCTTTCAAAAATTATCATATGACCACAGTTTGTAATTACTTCAACTTTTGAATTTTTTATCTGTTCAGCCATTTTTTCTCCAACTTTTAAAGGAACCATTTTATCTAATTCTCCAAAAATACATAAAGTTTGACAATTTATTTTTTTTAAAGACTCAGCGCCATCCTTATAATTATTACAAGCATTTAAGTCTACTGCTAAAATCTCCCTTATCTCTCTTGATGAATTAATTATTTTTTTTACTGGATTTCCACCAATAAAAGCTTTGGATCCCTCGTAACCCCATTTCATCATAAGTAATATCGATTTTTCATCTCCAGCTTCTGCTAAATCAATCAAATCCTGATTAACTGGCATTTTATGTGTTCCGGAAACCAAAATTAATTTGGAAATTAAATTTTGGTATCTAGATGAAAAGTCAATACCCACTAGTGCACCTTGAGAATGGCCAATAATGATTATTTCGTTAATTGATAATTTTTTCATTAGTGCAACTATCCAATCTGAAATTTCTTGAATTGATTTAATCGATGGTCCTTCAGAATTTCCATGACCAGGAAGATCAACAGATAATACATTATATCCATTTGTAGTGTAAAATTGCTCGTGAAGAGACCAAACTATATGGCTTAAACCACTACCGTGCAAAAGTAGTATAGAAGGTTTGTTTTGTTCAAAATCTACCCCTCCTGTAGAGACGAAAACGTCTTTGTCGTTAACCTCTAATTTCAGTTTAGCTCCTTAGCCTTTTTTCTTAGTTCAAATTTTTGGATTTTTCCAGTTGATGTTTTTGGCAGTTCACAAAATTCAATTTTTTTTGGTACTTTAAAATTTGCTAGTGTTTCTTTACAGAAAGAAATTAATTCATTCTCTGTAATTGGTTTATCTTTAACCATTTCAATAAATGCACATGGAACTTCACCCCATTTTTCATCAGGTTTTGCGACTACAGCTGCAATAGAGACTGATGGATGTTTAGCAAGAGTATTTTCTATTTCAATTGAAGAAATATTTTCTCCTCCAGAAATAATTATATCCTTTGATCTATCTTGTATCTTTACGTATCCGTCTGGGTGCATCACAGCTAGATCACCGGTATGGAACCATCCACCATTCATAGCTTTATCAGTTGCATCCTTGTCTTTAAAATACCCTTTCATAACAACATTTCCACGTATCATTATTTCTCCAATTGTTTTTCCATCTCTTGGAACCTCTTTCATTGTCTTAGGATCCATAATTGTTACACCTTCTGTATTTGGGTATCTTACACCTTGTCTTGCTTTGATTTCATTTTGTTTTTCTTCCTCAAATCCATTCCATTCATCATTCCAAGCACATTGAGTTACATGACCATAAGTTTCTGTTAAACCATAAACGTGCATTACTTCAAAACCTAAACTTTTCATTTTTTTAAAAATTATACTTGGTGGAGGTGCACCTGCAGTAAGAACATAAACTTTATTTTTTAATTTTTTTCTATCTGCTTCTGGAGCACCTGTAATCATATTTAATACTATTGGTGCACCACCAAAATGAGTTACATTATATTTGTCAATTAATTCAAATATTTTTTTTACGTCAATATTTCTTAAACAAATGGTTCTTCCGTTTAACATCGGCACTGTCCATGGATAGCACCAGCCATTACAATGAAACATCGGAACTATAGTTAAAAAATTTAGTCTATTTGGCATATTCCATGCCGTAGCACTTCCAGTCGACATTAAATACGAACCTCTATGATGATAGACCACTCCTTTTGGATTTCCTGTTGTGCCAGAAGTATAACTTAAAGAAATTGCTTCCCACTCATCATCTGGCATTTTCCACATGTAATCTTCATTTCCAGAGTTTAAAAATTCTTCATATTCTAGATCACCTATTTTTTCTAACTTAGACTGATCAGCAAATTTATCATTTATATCTATTACAGTAATATTTTTATTTAAAGTTTTTAATGCTTTTTTAACTTCTGTATGTAGTTGTCTATCAACTACTAATACTTTGGCATCACTGTGTTCTAATATATATGCGATTGTTTTTGCGTCTAATCTAATATTAATTGTATTAAGAATTGCACCCGTCATAGGAACTGAGTAATGTGCTTCAAATATCTCTGGGGTATTAAAGGCTAAAAATGAAACTGTATCTCCTTTTTTAATGCCTATTTTTTCTAATGCACTCGCAAATTTAAGACATCTTTTATAAACTTCGTTCCATGTATATTTTCTATCCTCATAAACAATAGCCTCATAATTTGGATAAATATCTTTAGCTCTCTCTAGAAATGACAAAGGTGTTAGAGGTACATAATTAGCTTTATTTTTGTCAAGATTTGTTTCGTAATGACTCATCTATTAATTAAATTTAAAATCCATTATATATTTACTACCAGTGCTAGCAGTATCATAATAATTTTCACATTTTGAAAGTACTCTATTAAAAAAGAAATCTGCAGTTTTAATTTTTTCTCCGTAAAATTTTTTATTTTTATCGTAGTCTTTAAAGCTCACTTCTAAAACTTTTATCCATGCATGTCCTGTAGCAACTAATCCAAGAACTTTTAAATATTCATTGCAGGCTGCACTTGCATCATCTTTTTCATTTTGAATCTTATCTTTTATCCAATCAGTAAATTTCTTTAAAATATCAATACTTTTTGAAATTTTATCAATATAAGGTTTAATTTTTTGATCACTAATATTTAGATCATCATCAATCATAGAGATATACTTTCCAATAATATCCCCATTCCTATTTACTAATTTTCTAAATACTAAATCAATTGCTTGAACAGAGTTTGTCCCTTCATATATCGGAGTAATTCGATTATCTCTGTATAGCTGTTCAATACCTAAATCTTTTGTGAAACCGTAACCTCCATGCAATTGCATTGCATCGCTTGTGATTTCCATTCCCATATCAGTAAAGAAAGACTTAACAACTGGCGTCATCAAAGAGACAAGGTCTGTTGCGTCTTGTCTAACTTGAGCATCGTCATGGTATAAACTTACCTCTATTTGTTGAGCAAGCCAGAAAGATAATGCTCTTTCACCTTCTATAATTGACTTCATATTTAATAACGTTTTTTTAATATCTGCATGTTCAATTATAAAATCAGCCCCATTTTTGGACTGACTATTATTGCTTACACCTTGCTTTCTCTCTTTTGCATAACTTAAGGAATTTTGATAAGCAATTTCAGAAATTCCTAATCCTTGAATTCCAACAACTATTCTTTCCAAATTCATCATAGTAAACATTGAATTTAAACCCTTATTTTTTGGACCTATCATATATCCTGTTGCTTCATCAAAATTAAGTACACAAGTTGCAGAACCACCTATTCCCATCTTCTTTTCTAAAGATCCGGTTGAAACACCGTTTCTAGTTCCAACGGAACCATCGCTATTTACAATAAACTTTGGTACCAAAAATAAACTTATTCCTTTTGTTCCATGTGGAGAATCTGATGCTCTTGCTAGAACTAGATGTATAATATTTTCCGTAAGATCATGATCACCCGATGTGATAAATATTTTTTGGCCACTTATTTTAAATGTTCCATCATCTTGTTCTACAGCTTTAGTTTTTAATAAACCCAGATCTGTTCCACAAACCGGTTCAGTCAAACACATTGTACCGCTCCATTTACCTTCAACCATTTTTGGTAAGTATTTATTTTTTATCTCATCAGTAGCATGATGGTTAATACAATTATAAGCTCCTATTGTTAATTCACTATAAAGTTTAAATGCTAAGCTCGCTGATGATAGCATTTCGTCAAAAAAAGCACTGACTGTTTTTGGCATACCTTGCCCACCATATTTTGGATCACATGCTAATGATATCCATCCATCTTCGATAAATTTTTTATATGCTTCTTTATATCCTGGTGGTGTTCTAACAACACCATTCTCTAGCACCGCAGGGTTTTCATCTCCAGCTTTTGCCAATGGCAATATTAGGTTTTGATTAATTTTAGCTGCCTCTTGCAGTATGTCTTTTACAAGATCTGGTGTTACTTCCTTATATTTATCTAATTCATTATAATTTTTATTGTTCCTTAAATTTTCAAAAAGGAACATCATATCATCTAATGGAGCTGTATAAGTTGGCATAAGAAATATCTTAGAGTAATTAATAAATTATTTCAATTTCGAAATTATAGCATCACCCATTTGGCTAGTAGTTACTTCTTTATTTCCCTTAGACATAATGTCTTTTGTTCTAAGACCATCATCTAAGACCGTTTGGACTGCATTTTCTAAATTTTGAGCTTCTTTATCCATATCAAGCGAATATTTCAATGCCATTCCAAAGCTTAATATTGTAGCTATTGGATTCGCTGCTCCAGTTCCTGCAATGTCAGGGGCTGATCCATGTATTGGTTCATACATTGCTCTCATTTTACCATCTTTATTTTTGGCTCCTAACGAAGCAGAAGGCAAAAGTCCTAAAGATCCTGTTAGCATCGATGCTTGATCAGATAGCATATCTCCAAATAAATTATCAGTTACAATTACATCAAATTGCTTTGGGTTTCTAAGTAATTGCATAGCACAGTTATCTGCTAACATATGATTTAATTCTATATCTTTATATTCTTTATCATGCAAAGTTTGGACCTCTTCTCTCCATAATTGACCTGCTTCCATTACGTTTGACTTTTCACATGAAGTTACTTTATTAGATCTTTTTTTTGCCAAATCAAAAGCAACCTTAGCAACTCTAATTATTTCACTTGATGTATAAGTATGTGTATTTATTCCTTTTCTTTCACCATTATCTATTGGTTTAATACCTCTAGGTTCTCCAAAATAAATACCCCCTGTTAATTCTCTTACTATCATAATGTCAAGTCCAGACACTATTTCTGGTTTAAGTGTTGATGCATCAACCAATTGTTTAAAACATATTGCAGGTCTTAAATTTGCAAATAATTTTAATTCTTTTCTTAATTTTAATAATGCTCTTTCAGGTTTTTTTGAAAAATCTAGATTATCCCACTTTGGTCCACCAACTGCACCAAGCATTACAGCTTCACTTTCTAATGCTTTATAAAAAACTTCATCAGTAATTGGAGTTCCATGCTTATCATAAGAACAACCTCCAGCAAGATCTTCGTCAATCTCAAAATCAAGAGACTTATTTTTATTTAACCAATTAATTATCTTCTTAACTTCTTCGATAACTTCAGGGCCAATTCCATCTCCCGGCAAAAGCAAAATTTTCCGTTTTTTTATTTTAATCATTAAATATCCATGGTTTAGAATTTAAAACTTTATTTTCAAAAGTTTCAATTTTATCTAATTTTTCTAATGATAATGAAATATCATCTAATCCTTCTGTTAAACATTTTTTTCTAAATTCTTCTATTTGAAATTTAATTTCTTTATTTCCAAAAATAATTTTTTGCTCTGGTAAGTTAATTGTTATTTCTTCCTTTCTTTTAGAATATTCAGAAATCTCCTTAATTTCATCGTCTAATAATTTAATTGGTAAAATTCCATTCTTAAAACAATTATTATAGAAAATGTCTGCATAACTTGAACTTATTACACAAGTAATACCAAAATCCAAAAGAGCCCAAGGAGCATGTTCTCTCGAAGAACCACAACCAAAATTTTTGCCTGCAATCAATATTTTTGAATTATTGTATGGTTCTTTATTTAAAACAAAATCATTAATATCTTTTCCATTGTCGTCATATCTCATTTCAAAAAAAAGATTTTTGCCTAGGCCGGTTCTTTTTATTGTCTTAAGAAACTGCTTTGGAATAATCATATCCGTATCAATATTTACTATTGGTAGATGTGCAGGAATGCTCGTTAAAGTATTAAATTTTTTCATTTTTACTGAAACTTTCTTACGTCATCAAGATTACCAGAAATTGCTGCGGCTGCAGCCATCGCAGGACTTACTAAATGTGTTCTTCCTCCACGACCCTGTCTTCCCTCAAAATTCCTATTTGAAGTTGATGCACACCTTTCTTGGGGTTTTAACTTATCAGCATTCATTGCCAAACACATTGAACAACCTGGTTCTCTCCAGTCAAAACCTGACTTTTTAAATATTTTGTCTAACCCTTCTTGCTCTGCTTGTTCTTTAACTAGCCCTGAGCCTGGTACAACCATTGCTTCCACATGATTAGCAATTTTTCTGTCCTTCAAAATTTTAGCCGCTTCTCTAAGATCTTCAATTCTACCATTTGTACAACTGCCAATAAAAACTTTGTCAATTTTAATATCCTTAATTGATGTATTTGGTTCTAAACCCATATATTTTAGAGATCTTTCTATAGAATTCTTTTTATCTAAATCTTTCTCAGTTATTGGATTTGGAACTCTTCCATCGATGGAAACTACATCTTGGGGAGATGTTCCCCAAGTGACCATCGGGCTTATACTTTTTGCCTCTAAACTAATCTCTTTATCAAATTTTGCATCTTTATCAGTTTTTAGATTATTCCAATATTCTAATGCCTTTTCCCAATTTTCTCCCTTTGGAGACATCGGCTTGCCCTTTAAATATTCAAAAATTTTTTGGTCTGGTTGAATTAGTCCTGCCCTTGCGCCACCCTCTATAGTCATATTACAGATAGTCATTCTCTGTTCAACACTTAAAGAGGAAATTAAGTTTCCTGAATACTCTATTACATAGCCAGTTCCTCCAGCTGTACCTATTTTACCAATTATTTGAAGTATCACATCTTTTGATGTAACTCCAATTGGAAGGGTTCCATTTACATTAATTCTAAAATTTTTTGATTTTTTTTGAACTAAAGTTTGTGTAGCTAATACATGTTCAACCTCTGATGTTCCTATTCCAAATGCTAATGATCCAAACGCTCCATGTGTAGCAGTATGACTATCACCACAAACAATTATTGTTCCTGGCTGTGTAAAGCCTTGCTCTGGACCAATAATATGAACAATTCCTTGTCTTTTATCATTCATGCCAAAGATTTTGATTCCAAATTCTTCACAATTTCTATTAAGAGTATCAACTTGAATTTTTGAATCTTCATCGGATATGCCCCTTGATCTATCTGAAGTTGGCACATTGTGATCAGCAACTGCCAGAGTTAATTTTGGATGCCTAACTTTTCTATTTGATATTCTTAAACCTTCAAATGCTTGAGGACTAGTTACTTCATGTATAAGATGTCTATCAACGAAAAGCAAAGAAGTGCCATCTTTTTGCTCATGGACTAAATGTTCATTCCAAATTTTATCGTAAATTGTTTTAGGCATTTAGAAAAAATTATTTTTTCTGTTCTGAGCTTTCATTTTTTTGCTCATTTTCTATTTTTACGTCTTCTTGAGCATCTACTGCTTGTGTTGCCTCTTTTTCATTTGGCGGGTCAGCTTCAACAGCTTTAACTACATTTGTCTCTTCAACAACTTCTGGTTTAACCTCTACATCAATACCTATTTTCTTTTTAATTTTCTCAGCAATTCTTGCAGATTTACCTGTTCTATCTCTTAAATAATATAATTTTGCTCTTTTTACTTTACCTGACCTTATAACCTGAATTGATCCAATGATAGGGCTATATAGAGCAAAGGTTCTTTCTACACCCTCACCAAAAGATATTTTTCTAACTGTAAAAGATGAATTTAAATCCCTACTTTTTTTTGCAATACAAACACCTTCAAAATATTGAATTCTGTCTCTTTTACCCTCAGTTATTCTAACTCCAACTTTTACTATATCTCCAGGAAAAAACTCGGGTATTTTTTTTTCGCTAATAATTTTTTTTAAATTTGCTTGATTAATTTCTTCTATATTTTTCATTTCTAAGTATATCAAATTAATTCTTTTTATATTTTTGCCACAAATCTGGTCTTCGGTCGCGTGTTATAGCCTCTGATTGAGATAAACGCCAGTCTTTAATTTTCGCATGATCTCCTGATAAAAGTACCTCTGGAACCGTCATTTCCTCCCAAATTTGAGGTTTTGTGAACTGTGGATACTCTAAAAGTCCATTTTCAAAACTTTCATCTTCTGTAGAATTTTTATTTCCTAGTATACCTGGTATATATCTTAATATTGCATCTAGTATGGCATAAGCAGCTGTTTCCCCTCCAGACAATACAAAATCTCCTATGCTTATTTCCTGTATATTTTTTTTTATCAAAACTCTTTCGTCGATGCCTTCAAAATGTCCACATAGCAAATTAATGACTTTTTGATTTGATAGATCTTTTGCAATTTCATGATTAAATAATTTTCCTCTAGGACTTAAATAAATTATTTTTTCTGATTTTTTAATATTATCCTCAATTGCTCTTGATATGATATCTGGTCTCATCAACATTCCTGATCCACCTCCGTATGGAGTATCGTCGACTGTCTTATGCTTATCAGTAGCATAATCTCTTATATTTACTTTTTCTAATTCCCATATTTTTTCTTTCAATGCTTTTCCAAAAAGTCCCTCATTAAATGGTCCAGGAAAAAGTTCAGGGTACAAAGTAAAAATTCTAGCCTTAAACATTTTTATTTTTTTTCTTCAGCTTTTGGTGCCTCTGCTTTTTTTTCTTCAGCTTTTGGTGCCTCTGCTTTTTTTTCTTCAGCTTTTTTTTCTTCAGCTTTTGGTTCTTCAGCTTTTTTTTCTTCAGATCCCTCTTTTTTTCTTTCTTTTTTAGGAATAGCTTTTTTAGGATTGTTTCCTCTCTCTGGCATAGGCATCAACTCATTTTCACCTAAAATTCTAGCAACTCTTGTTGTGGGTTTAGCGCCTTGCCCAAGCCAATATTTTATTCTATCTGGCTCTAATCCTACTCTCTCTTTCTTCTCTTTTGGAAGTAATGGGTTAAAGAAACCTAATTTTTCAATAAATCTTCCATCTCTTGCAAATCTACTGTCAGCAACGACAATTTTATAGACTGGCCTTTTTTTTGTTCCACCCATAGATAATCTAAGTTTTAACATTTTATTCTCCTTTTATTATTTCATTTGGTTAAAAAGTTCTGGAGGTATTCCTTTATCCGCCAAACCTTGAGTATTTCCTTTAGACATTTTTTTCATCATTTCTGACATCATTTTAAATTGTTTTAACAATTTATTGATAGTGGCAATGTCTGTGCCTGAGCCATTAGCAATTCTTTTTTTCCGAGAACCATCAATTAACTTTGGATTTTCTCTTTCCTTTTTGGTCATTGACAATATTACAGCCTCATTCTGAGTTATTATTTTTTCATCTACTCCCGCTTGATCCATTTGAGATTTTATTTTTGATACTCCTGGTAGAAAAGACATTAAGCCTTCAATGCCTCCCATTTTTTTCATCTGTTTAAGCTGAGATAAATAATCCTCGAGTGTGAATTGACCTTTCTTTAATCTTTCTTCTGTTTTTTTTAGTTTTTCTTCATCTACATTCTCTGATGCTTTTTCAACAAGAGTAACTATATCTCCCATCCCTAATATTCTATTAGCAATTCTATCTGGGTAAAAAACTTCTAAATTTTCTACTTTTTCACCTACGCCTAAAAATTTAATTGGGACATCTGCAACATATTTCATACTTAAAGCTGCACCACCCCTTCCATCTCCATCTGATCTAGTTAAAATTATTCCAGAAAGATTTACAGTATTTTTAAATTCCTTTGCAACATTTGCAGCAACTTGACCGGTTAAAGAATCGGCAACTAATATTGTTTCTGAAGGTTTAATTATATCTTCTATTTGTTTAATTTCATTCATCATCTGTAAATCAATTTGAGTACGTCCAGCGGTATCAAATAATATTACTTCGGATCCATTTAAACTTGCTGCACTTAAAGCTCTTCTACAAATATCACTTGGTAGCTGGCCTTCAATTATTGGAAGAGTATTAATATTATTTTGCTCACCTAACAATTTAAGTTGCTCTTGGGCTGCGGGTCTATATACATCCAAACTTACCATCATTATTTTTTTCTTTTTATTTTTTTCTAAAAATTTTGCTAATTTTGATGTTGTCGTAGTTTTTCCAGATCCCTGTAAGCCAACTAACATTACAGATACAGGAGGGACTGCATTAAGATTAATTTCTACATTTTTATCACCTAGCAATGATACCAGTTCATCATAAACTATTTTAACTACCATCTGTCCTGGTGATGTTGATCTTATAATTTCTTTTCCTAAAGCTTTAGGCTTAACTTTTTCTATGAAATCTTTTGCAACATCAATTGAGACATCAGCTTCTAGTAATGCTAATCTTATTTCCCTAAGACCTTCATCTACTTGCTTTTCATCTAATGAAGGAGCTTTTTTTAAAGAAGTAAAAATTCCTTCGAATTTATTTGTCAAATTATCAAACATATTTTTCACCCAGCAGTTAACGCACCAGTGGGCGAACCCTCGCTAACTGGTGTCGATCTCTTTGTTACCAAAGACACCGCAAAATGCTGTTTTTTGCGGAAACTTGAACAAATTATAATAGAGGTTCAAAAAGTCAATAAATAAGTTACATATCTAAATATATGGAATTTAAAGCTTTTAAAATGGACGGTCTTGGAAATGACTTTATAATTATTGATGAAAGATTTGATAAAATTAATCTGAGAAATAACGACATAATAAAAATATGTAGTAGAGAATTCATTGGTTGCGATCAATTAATTATTATAAGAGAATCTGATCGAAATGATGCAGAATTAATATTTTATAATTCAGATGGAAGTCTGGCTGGAGCTTGTGGAAATGGAACAAGATGTGTTGCTTACCTTTTGTCAAAAGAAAACAATAAAAAACTGATAACTCTAAAAACTTTAGGTGGTATCCTTGAGTCAAAAATTTATGAAAATCAAATTGTTGAAACAAAAATAGGTCCAGCGAAACTAGGATGGGCAGATATTCCTCTTAAAGAAAAAATGGATACTAGAAATTTAAACTTTAATTTTGAAGATATTCAAGTTGAAATGAAAAATGGTACTGCAATAAATGTTGGAAATCCACATGTGGTATTTTTTGTAGATGAACTTGAAAAATTTAATATTGAAAAAATAGGACCTAAAATTGAAAACCATAATTTTTTTCCAGAAAAATGTAATGTAACAATTGCAAAAAAGGTTAAAGAAAATCATATTAAATTAAAAGTTTGGGAAAGAGGGGCTGGACTTACAAAAGCTTGTGGCACAGCAGCTTGTGCAACAGCTTTGGCTGGTAAAATTAACAATTTAATAAAATCCCCAGTAAATCTTGTATTTGAATTAGGTAAACTTGAAATAAATATTGACGATAATAATTTTATCTCTATGAAAGGACCTGTTTCAAAAATACAGGAAATTAAAATTAATTTTTAATGAGTATATTTGAAAAATTTAAATTAGGTTTTAAAAAAAGTGCATCAAATATTGCATCTGGGCTAAAAGAAATAATAATAAAAAAAGAAATTGACGACAATACTCTTGACAAAATTGAGGAGTTTTTAATTAGCGCAGATGTTGGGGTCGACGCTTCCAGTGATATTAGATCAATCCTATCAAATAAAAAAATAGATTCTAATTCTGAACCAATTAATGAAGTAAAAAAAATACTTAATGAATATATAGTTGAGCTAATGGAGCCTTTAGAAAACAAAAGCATTTTTGAAACAAAAGATTATTTAAATGTAACTTTAGTTTCTGGTGTAAATGGAGTTGGAAAAACAACAACAATAGGAAAAATAAGTAAAATTCTTAAAAATAATAACAGAAAAGTAGTATTAGGGGCTTGTGATACATTTAGAGCTGCAGCAATAGAACAATTAGAAACATGGTCTCAAAAAATAGGAGTAGAAATAATAAAGTCTGAAGCTAAAGCAGACCCTGCGTCTGTAGCTTACAAAACTTTAGAATATGCAAAAAATAACTCTTTTAATGATGTTCTGCTTGATACAGCTGGAAGACTTCAAAATAAAAAAAATTTGATGGATGAATATAAAAAGATTGCAAATGTACTAAAAAAATTGGACTCAAAAGCTCCTCAAGAAGTTATTCTTGTACTAGACTCAACTTCTGGTCAGAACGTTATTAATCAAGTAGAAGAATTTAATAAAATTATCCCTCTTACTGGTCTTATAATGACAAAATTAGACGGAACAGCAAAAGGTGGGGTATTAATAGCGGTAGCGAAAAAATTTAAATTACCCATAATTTGTTTAGGTCTTGGTGAAAAAGAGGATGATTTGCAAATTTTTGATGCCAGGATATTTGCTGATGCGTTCACACAGATCAATTAATTAATTACGTTATTTGCAATTAAAGGCTTATATACATTGCATGAAAATTCTGAATTTAAACTTGCATAGCCACAGTTACGCGAATATGTGGATATAATAAAACTTAAATCACTTTTTTTTTGATAAATGTTTAATTTGTTTTTTTTAATGTCATACATAAAATTTTTATTAATATCCTTTATAGTGCTAACCATAATCAATGTATTATTATCCTTTAATAGATAGTATGCGAAATCATCAGGAAAAACAGGATAATCATAATCTAATAAAAATTTTTTTGCTGTTTTAGGAAACCAATCATATGAAACCAAAGACATCTCCTTTTTAGAAACATTATCATAAAAATAAAGATCTTGAGGATAATTGTTAATATAATTAGAATTCTTTCCCTTGGCTACAATAGCTTTATCTCTTGGTTTAAAAAACAAGGTAAAATCTTTATTATGTGACTCCATTTTACCTATATAAAAATAATTATCTATCGACTTATTTGTTTCAGCGAGTGATTGAGAAGAATAAAATAACGCTAATAAAAATAATACAGCTGAACTATAAAATATTAACAATATTAGATAAAGAAATCTTTTCATTGTAATTTTAGGATAAAATAAAATAATGAAGATTATTTGTTTTAATTGTGTCTTAATTTATTCTTTTTATAAAATTATCAATAGAATTTATAAGATTATCATTAAATTCCATCATATGGTCGTCATAATCATTGAAATATTTATATTTAGGTTCTTTTGCTATTTCAAAAATTTTAACTCCCATATTATATGGTACAATTTTATCTTTTTTTCCATGCATAATTAAAATAGGAGAATTTATATCCTTCATTTTATCCAACGTATTGTATCTATCCTTAAGCAAAATACTAACTGGTAAATATGGATAATAAATTTTTGCTAGATCAACCATTGAGGTAAAAGGGGATTCTAAAATAATTCCTGCAAAATTGAAATCTTTAGCTAAATCAATGGATATTGCCGTACCTAAAGACTCTCCATATAAAATTATATTGCTATCATCGATGTCATTTGAATTAAGCCACTTTTTAGCTGCTCGGGCATCTAAATATAATCCATCTTCACTAGGACTTCCCTCATTTCCACTAAATCCTCTATATGCAATTATTAAATAATTTATATTTAACTTAGATAAGTCGTTTAATTTATATATTCTATTTTCCAATTTACCGGCGTTTCCATGGAAAAATAGCAAAGTTTTAAATTTAGAATTTTTTTTATAATACCAACCAGTTAATTCATGTTCTGAAGGAATAACTATTTTTTGAATATTATGTTCCAATAATTTTTCCTCCAGGTAATTATTTTCTGTGGGATGATATAATAAACTTCTTTGAAAAAGATAAATTGAGATTACAATTAAGAAATATATTCCAACTAAAAGTGATAATGTAAGATAAATAATTTTCACCTTAACTATAAACAACTATTTTGAAGATTTATCAAAAAACGCTTCGTATACCATCATAAAGATTGCAACACCCATTAAAATATAAACTGGCAATACGTCAAGAAAACCTATCATCGTTGATCTAGTTAATGTGGTAGCTAAACCAAGCAAAAAAGCGATCGCAATTGCACATCCTAAAATAGTAGTAAATTTTTGCATTTAATTATTACATTCCTTTTCCAACCAATTAGCAACCCCTAAAAATCTGTGATCATCATATTTATCACCTATTAACTGGACCCCTAAAGGTAAATTATTTTCACCTTGCAACAAAGGTAGTGAAATACAAGGAGTTCCAAGATATGACCAAACTTTATTAAATTCTGCTGTTCCAGTACTTTTCAAACCTTTTGGTGCTACACCTGGACTAGAAGGAGAAAGAACTCCGTGATAATCTTCAAAAACCTCTTTGTAAGACTCGTAACTTCGTTTTTTAAAATCTATTGCTTCAGTATACTCTTTCGCTGAATATTTATTTCCGTTGGCAATAGCTGTTTGCATATACTTAGATAATTTTGATTTATATTTTTTATAATATGTTGAAAAATTATTTGCTAAATCTGTTTCATGAATGATTTGATGATACCTGTGAATATCTTTAAAATATGATGGTGTATCGAATACTTCTATATTTTTAAATGATTTAATAAAATATTCAAACGACTCTCTTGATTTCTTATCTATTATTTTCCAATAATCTGACTTATAAAAAATAAATTTTGGATCATACAAAGGTCCTTTTTTTGTCTCCTCTAAAATATTTTCTGCTGAATAATATATAGTTGCAGGATCATGATGATCTTTTTTAATTAAAACTTTTGCTAATAAAGCAACATCTTCAACTGTACGTCCAAACATTCCTATATGATCTAATGCATTAGAAGTTTTCAAAACACCATTTCTAGAGATCAAACCATAGCTTGGTTTATAACCTACAACACCACAGTAAGAAGCGGGTCTAATAACTGATCCGCCTGTTTGAGATCCTATTGAAAGAGGAGCCATAAATGATGCAACAGACGCCGCTGATCCACTTGATGACCCTCCAGGTGTTCTTGAATAATCATGAGGATTAGTTGTTTTTGGTGGCCCAAGATATGCCAATTCCGAAGTTGCTGTTTTGCCCATCACAATTGCGCCCGCAGAATGCAAAAGTTCAACTATTTCTGCATTTTGAGAATAGGATTTTCCTTTCCTAATTACAGTTCCACATTCAGTTGGCATATCAACTGTTCCAATTATATCTTTAATAGCAATTGGGATACCATGTAACGAGCCAACAGGTTTCCCTGATTTTCTATACTCATCCGAGTCTTCAGCTTTTTCTAATAAGTTTTTTTTATCAAAATGAGCCCAGGCCTTAACTTCTTTTTCAAATTTGTTTATTCTCTCAATATATTTTTCACAGAGTTGAACTGATGTTAATTGACCCTCTTTAATTTTTGAAGCAAGATCTTCTACTTTCAATGAAAATAAATCTACCATTTTTTTAGTCAGCAAATAACACTTCAGGTAACCACAAAGCTATACCAGGAAACATGTACATTAAAAACATTCCAAAAATTACTATAGCTAAAAATGGCATAATCCCTTTAAATATTTCTAACAATTCTACATTCTTTTTTTGTACACCTTTTAAATAGTAAGCGGACATAGCCATCGGAGGAGTTAAAAAAGATGTCTGTAAATTTAAAGCAATCAACATTGCAAAAAAATATGGATTTACATTAAACACTTCTAATAATGGTAAAAAAATTGGAACAAATATAATTAAGATTTCTGTCCATTCTAATGGCCAACCTAATAGAAAAATTATTATCTGAGTTATAATTAAAAATTGCCAAGTCGTTATATTTATTGAAGTAAAGAAATGTTCAAATACTTCATGTCCACCTAAATAAGAAAAGACTGATGAAAAAGTCCAAGATCCAATAAATAGCCACATTATCATGGCTGTTGTTTTTGCAGTAAGAAATACAGATTCTTTAAAATTTTGCCACTTAAGTGTTTTATAAAACCATGATAAAATTATTGCCCCAAATGCACCTGCCGCAGCTGCTTCAGCTGGTGTAGCGATTCCTGCTAAAATAGTACCCAAAACCAACATTATTAATCCAAACAGCGGCACAAAAGAAACCAGAACTTCTTTTAAGATCTCTGCTCTTGGTGGTATATCTTCAGCTGGAGGTCTTGGTGCTATAGACGGATTTAGCCACGCTCTTGTAACAGCATAAGCAATATAAAGTCCTGCTAACATTAATCCTGGAAAAATTGCAGCTGCAAATAATCTTAATGGAGATAGTTGTGCAATCACGGAATAAACAATTAACATTATACTCGGTGGAATTAAAATTCCTAGACAACCCCCTGCACATATTATTCCTGAGGCAAATTTTTTGTCATAACCTGCTTTTACCATTGCTGGCCAGGCGAGTAATCCCATTAGAGTTACAACTGCTCCTATAATTCCTGTAGCTGTTGAAAATAAAGTACACGTTATTAAAGCTGCAACAGCCATTGATGCTGGCAATCTGTGAGCAGCTAATCTTATTGCAAAGAATAATTTAGCAACAATTCCAGCTCTCTCTACCAAATATCCCATAAATAAAAAAAGAGGCACCGCAGTAAGTACGTTATTATCCATAACGGTATAAGTATTTTTAACAAATAAAGAAAATATTCTATTATCGAAAAGGTGATCCATTAAAACTGGATCGTAATATGCATAATAGCCAAAGCCTATTCCCATCGCCATTAAAGTAAACGCTATTGGAAAACCAAGTAGGACTGCAAATAAAAATACACCCATCATTAAGATTGCTACTTCAGGATTTGTCAGACTAAATAACATTTTCTTTATCTTCCTTTTGAGATGTTCTCATTAACATCTGTTCAGTTTCCTCAGCCACAACCATTCTTGACGGCCATATTCCTGTTTTAATACAAATTATAGATCTAAATACTTCACTAATACCCTGAATAATAAGTAAAACTCCTGCTGCAGGTATCATTGACTTAACCATATAAATTTGAATTTGAGCAGGACTGCTCCAACTAGTTTCTTTTATTTTCCAAGCTTGAGCTGCATACTCATAGCCATAAAAAGCCAGAGCAATAACTCCAGGAAAAAAGAAAATAAAGTAAAGTACCAGATCTATCCAGGCCTGGGTTCTTTGACTAAACAATCTATAAATTACATCTCCCCTAACATGGGCTTCGGTGGCTAAACAGTAAGCGCCTGACATCATAAGTATTGCACCATACATTTGCATACTAAAATCAAAATTCCATAAAGTAGGTGCATTAAAGGCATAAGCCATTATGACCTCATAAACAGTTCCTCCCATAAGTATTACAATACACCAAGAAAAAGCCTTACCCATAGAAGTGCTCAGCGTATCTGCAAACCTAATGAAAAGTTTCATCATAAAATATTTATTTAAAATTTAATTAAAAAAAGAGGGGGCAAAAACCCCCTCTTTTTAAAATTAATAAAAGTTAATTAGATTTTAACTTTTCCAATTGGACCAAACTCATTTTCATAAGCTAATTTGTAGTTCGGTTGATTCATCAACAGATACTTCATTGTTCTCTTAGCATATGCTTTTTGAGATTCGATAATTTTCTTGAAGAAAGGATCTTTCCCAGAAAATTCTGCAACAATTTTATCCCAACCTTTTAACTGTTCGGCTAAAATTTCATCAGATGTTTGGTACACATTTACCTTATGCTCATTCATTAATTTAGCTAAGTCAGCTGAATATCTAACTAAAGCTTTAAAGTAGTTATCTGAGTTTGCAGCATAAGCAGCATTCTTCAAGATAGCTTGATGAGCAGGTGAAAGGCTATTGTATCTTTTTTTGTTCACCGGGATCTCAAACATTTCTTGAGATTGGTGGAAACTACCTAAGTGATAGTGTTTAGATACGTCTTGCATTCCAAACTGTGAATCAGATGTTGGGTTGTTAAACTCAGCAGCATCAATCAAACCTGTTTTCATTGCTGGCTGAATTTCACCGCCTGGTAATTGTCTTACAACCATTCCCATAGCAGTTAAAACGTTAGTAGCTAGACCAACTGTTCTATACTTCATTCCTTTAACATCAGATACTTTTGTTACATTCTTTTTGAACCAACCAAAAGGCTGTGCTGGCATTGGCATGTGAAAGAAACCAAGATAATCAAAACCTACTTTTGCAAGAGTTTCATCATACAGTTTTCTTCCTCCACCATACTCCATCCATCCCATTACTTCCTGAGATGACATTCCGTATGAAGGACCAGTTCCAAAAAGTGAAGCTGCAGGATTTTTACCATACCAATATGCTGTCACCCAGTGACCCATATCAAGGTTTCCATCGCTAACCGCTGCTCCGATTTCAGATGTTTTTACAACTGAACCTACTGGTTGAAGATCTATTTTTAAAGATCCACCAGACATGTCGCTAACCATTTTGCAATAGTCTCCTGCCATTTCAAAAAATATGTTAGCACCACTTGGCCAAGCTGCTTGCATTTTTAAAGTAACGTGACCGTCACCTAATGCAAGATTTGGCATTGCTACAGCTGCTGTTGCTGCTGCACCAGTTGCTGCCGCTGCCTTGAAGAACTTACGTCTTGAAGGCATGTTTTTTTTCAATGATTTTTTCTTTTCAATCATTATTTTCTCCCTCTTTAAGTTAATTAACTAAATAATTTAAACATATATCTAATAGAGAGTCTTCGCTCAAATTGGCTAAGTTAAAAAAAAATACAATCTGAAATTGAAAATATGCTCTAGTTTACTTTATTTTTACAATTACCAGAGCTAAAAAATTCATCCATATTATCAATCGCTAAATTAGCCATTGCTGTTCTAGTTTCTTTAGTAGCGCTTCCTAAATGTGGAAGTATAAATGCACTTGGGTGCTTAAAATAACCAGGATTTAAATTTGGTTCATTTTTATAAACATCTAAACCAACTGCATAAACTTTTCTTCTATTTAATGCGTCAATCATTGCTTCATCATCTACAATATCTCCTCTTGCAACATTTGTTACTACCGCTCCCTTAGGTAAATACTCAATTGTTTCTTTGTTAATCATATCAATTGTTTCTTTTGAGGCTGGACAACAAATTGATAATACGTCAGAGACAGAGAGTAAATCTTTTAAATTCTCATGATAAATTGCACCTTGCTCCTTATCTTCACTTAGTTTTGATCTATTATGATAATGAATTATCATTCCAAGAGACTTTGCAACTTTTGCGATTTTTTGTCCAATTCTTCCCATTCCTAATATTCCTAATCTTGTTCCAGTTAATTGTTTACCAATTAATAAATCTGCTGACCAAACCCATCCACCTTCTCTAGCTTTTTCTATACCTTCCGATGCCCTTCGACATGCACCTAAAATTAAAAGTACACCTATTTCAGCTGTAGCATCTGTTAAAACGTCAGGAGTATTAGTTACCACTATACCTTTTTTTTTTGCTGCTTCTAAATCTATATTTCCAAAACCAACTGCGAAATTAGATATTATTTTAATACTGTCTGGAAGTTGATTAATTGTATCTGCATCAAGTTTATCTGTTAAAGCTGACAAAATTCCATCATAACCTTTGCTCATTTCGACTAATTTTTTTTGTGAGTAAAGTTCGTCATTTAAATTAAAGGTTGCATCAAACATTTGAGATGCTTTTTCTTCGCATGATCTTAATAATTTTCTGGTTATTAAAATTTTTTTCATTAGTTTAAATCAAAAATTTTTCCAGGATTCATTATATTATTTTGATCTATAGTTCTTTTAATTGATTTCATTAATGGAATACTGTCGCCGTGCTCTTTTAATAAATAAGATTTTTTATGTAACCCAACACCATGTTCTCCCGTTATTGTTCCATTAAGCTCTAAAGTTTTATCAATTAGCAAGTCACTAAATTTTCTTATCCTGTCGTAAGTTTCATTTTCTTTAGGATCATAAGGCAAGACAACATGAAAATTTCCATCTCCAAGATGCCCAACCATAGGTGCTCTGAGACCAAGTTTTTTTGTTTGCTCTTCCGCAAAATTCACACATTCGGTTATGTTTGAAATAGGAAGACATACATCAGTTGAATAAACTCTACCATTATTTATTAAAGCTTTAACTGAATAATAAACATCCCATCTTGCCTGCCAAAGTTTATTCCGTTCCGTTAAATCTTTTGCCCATTTAAAAGAGCTTCCATTATTTTCTTGTGAAATTTCTTCAACAATTTTTATGTTTTCTTTATTTGATGCCTCAGTTCCATGAAATTCAAAGAATAATGTAGGTACTGCCTCAATATCTTTTAATTTAGAGTAATTAATACTTATTTCCATTTGTTCTTTGTTAAGCATTTCAATTCTTGCAATTGGAACGCCATACTGAATTATGTGTTGTGCTGTTTGAACTGCCATTTCTAAAGAAGGGAAATGACATACAGCGCTCATTATACTTTCAGGAATTGGTGACAGTCTCAGTTGAACTTCCGTTATTATACCTAAAGTTCCCTCAGAGCCAATAAACAGATTTGTTAAATTATAGCCAGCCGAAGTTTTTTTTGTTCTACTTCCAGTATTTATAATATCTCCATTTGGTAATACTACTGTAAGACCTGATATAACTGTTTTCATAGTACCATATTTAACAGCCATAGTTCCTGAGGCTGAAGTTGACGCCATACCACCTATTGCAGCATTAGCACCTGGATCTATTGGGAAAAAAACTCCATCTTCTCTTAAATAATCGTTTAATTGCTCTCTAGTTACGCAAGCTTGAACCCTGCAATCGAAATCCTCAACATTAACACTTAAAACTTTATTCATTTTCTCAAGGCTGATTGTGATACCTTTATCATTTCCAACAACATTTCCTTCCAAAGATGTTCCAGTTCCAAATGGAACTACTGGAATTTTGTGCTTGTTACATAAACTTAAAATTTTTGAAACTTCTTCATTAGTTTCAGGAAAAACAACTGCTTTAGATAAAACAGGGTCATAAGTGTCTTCACCTCGTGCATAATTTGCTCTAGTAGACTCAGATGTTGAAAATCTACTATTTAAAAGATTTTTTAGCTCTAATTGAATTTGTTCATTCATATTTTTATACTATTAAAATAATAGAAAAAAATAAACTAAAATTAACCTAGCATTTTTTTTATGTTATCTAATGCTTGAGAAATATTATCTCTGGAAGCAGCAAAACTAAACCTTACGTATTCATTGCAACTCTTACCAAATGCAGTTCCCGGCACTATAGCTACTCCAGCTTCATGCATAGCTTTTTTACAAAATTCAGCACCACTCATTCCAGTTCCTGTTACCTTTGGAAAAGCGTAAAAAGCCCCTCCTGGTAAACTACACTCTACACCAGGCAAACTATTTAGTCCTTCGTGAATCATTTGTCTTCTTGCTGTAAATTTTTCCATCATCTCATGAATAGAGTCGTCTGGACCATCTAAGGCAGCTATTCCAGCAAACTGAGCAGCAGCATTGACACATGATACACTATTTATTAATAGTTTATTTACATGTTCAACTAAATGCTCAGGCCAAAAACTCCAACCTAATCTCCAACCAGTCATTGAGTAAGCCTTGCTCCAACCCTCTAATACGATCAATCTATCTCTTAACTCTGGATAGTTAAAAAAAGTAGGCATTTCTTTATTATCAAAAATTTGTCTACTGTAAATTTCATCACTTAAGATTGTAACGTGTGGAAATTTTTTTAACCCCTCTGCTAACTTATCTATTTCAGGTTTTTCAACAAAACTACCAGTTGGATTATTTGGATTAATTAAAATTAATAATCTTGTTTTATCTGTAATTAGAGAAAGAATTTTGTCTGCATTGAATTTTAAATCTTTATCTTCAGTTAGATCATAAGGTACTGATGTCGAACCAGTATAATTTATCATAGATTCGTAAATAGGAAATGCTGGAGTCGGGTGTATAATCTCAGCTCCAGGTTCACCAAAACATTGAATGGCGTAAGTCATTGTAGGTTTTCCACCTGGCATAATTAATATTCTCTCAAAACTTACATCGGCATTGTAACGTTTCTTTATCCATCTTGTTACGGCTTGTCTGCATTCGGGGATACCATTTGACATTACATAGCCATGGTGCCCATCATCTAGTGCTTTTTTCGCAGCATCAACAACGTGTTTAGGGGTTTTAAAATCTGGCTGACCAAGTCCAAGATGGATCATAGGTTTACCTTGTGCCTCTAATTTTTTAGCTTCAGCCAAAACGCTAAAAGCAGTCTCTGTACCTAATCTATTTAAACTTGCAGCTAATTTCATAAAAATGTTACCTTTCTAGTTTGTAATTAATTCATCATGCATTTTTTAGGAAAAATGTTCAATGTCTTTTACTACATGCGACCAAAGTGAACAATAAAATTTTAGCTTCGTCTAAATCTTAAATTGTTTCTATTTAATTCGCTAATCTTAGTACATCCCATTAATTTCATTCCTCGTACTAATTCCATTCGATATTGATTTATTGCTCTCTCAACGCCATCTTGTCCAGCCGCAGCGAGTGCATATAAATACAATCTTCCACCCGAACATGCTTTAGCACCTAAAGATAATGCTTTAAGCATATGCGTTCCCCTGTGAATTCCTCCTTCGCAAATTACATCTAGTTTATCTCCAACCGCATCAACTATCTCTGCCAATTGATCAAATGGAGATCTTGAACCATCTAATTGTCTACCGCCATGATTTGAGACCATTATTCCAGTGCAACCAATATCTACTGCTCTTTTTGCATCCTCAACGCTCATAACTCCTTTTAAAGCAAAATGACCTCCCCATTGTGAACATAATTTCTCGGCATCATTCCAATTCATTGATTGATCTAACATAGTAGAAAAATAATTTCCAATTGAGGTATTGGTACTCGTTCCTTCCTTAACATAATCTTGAAGATGTGGTAATTCAAATTTACCTTTAGTTAAATAATTAATGCCCCACATTGGTTTAGTAGCGAAACTGAATAAACTTGATAATGTCAGTTTTGGTGGTGATGTGAAACCTGTTCTTAAATCTCTCTCACGATTTCCTCCAGTTATTGTGTCTACTGTTAAGGCCATAACATCAAATTTTGCAGCTTTAGCTCTTTCCAAACAAGAGTCGTTAAGTCCTCTGTCTTTGTGAAAATAAAATTGAAACATTTTTGGAGTGCTTACTATTGATGATATTTCTTCAACGCTTACTGTTGAAAGTGCTGATACTCCAAACATGGTATTGTATTTTTGAGCCGCTTTTCCAACAGCTCTTTCTCCATCATAATGAAATAATCTTTGTAGTGCTGTTGGTGCGCAATAAAAAGGTAAGTCTAATTTTTTTCCAAATATTGTAGTGGATAAATCAACATCCTCGACTCCCCTTAAAACATTAGGTACCAAATCTACATCATCAAATGCACTTGTATTTCTTTGATAAGTCAGTTCATCATCGGCAGCACCATCAATATAATGAAAAATTGGCGAGGGTAATTTTTTTTTAGCTAACTTTCTAAAATCTAGATAATTATGACAATCTTTTAGTCTCATATTTTCTATTAAAATTTTTTTATAAAATTAAAAAGGTAGCTATTTGCCCCAGGGTTCTTACTACCTAAACTTGCATTTGATAAATGGTTATAAGAAAAACCAATTTTGCTTGAATCAGATAAATTAGCAGAAATTTGAATTTCGGTTTTAAATTCAATAACATGGCCAAGATCTTTACCATCTCCTTCGTCATAAAGACCAGGTGTAAAACTCGGATTTAAATTAAGACTTCCTATTTTATAATCCGCTTGAATACCTGTATAAATATATTTTGCACTATCTGATGTTATAAATGCTCCTGTAACGGGAGAGATTTCTCCTAAGAAACTATCTCTTACGAGTGATGGATTTTGATGCTCTATTCCAAATAAGGTTGATTTTTTTCCATCATCACTGAAATCAAAATTCCCAACATATAAATTAAATTGCTTTTCTTCGGCATTAACTAATGAAGTTATGATGCAAAAAAAATAAACAAATATAGATTTTCTTATTATGTCGTTCATAATTATTCAAAAGATATACTTATTTTATTAATCAATAAAGTATTTACTTAACTGCTTTGAAATTTCTAAAAATCAAGAAACCACCAACTAAAAAAAGCAATAAAGGCAAAACCCATAATAAAAAGGTGTTTTTGTTAAATTTTGGTTCAAAGATTATCCATTCTCCATATTTTTCCACCAAAAAATCATAAATATCCTGTTCTGATTTTCCTTCCTGAATTTTATTACTAATTATAATTTTAATGCTTTCAGAAAATTCTGATTGGGAATCATAAACAGATTGACCTTGACATGTAAGGCATCTTATATTTTTTGAAATTTTATTAACTAAATCTTGATTATTTATTTCTTGAGAATTAGCGATAAGAGTTAAACTCGAAAATAATAACAAAAAAATTATATATTTCATTTTGTATAAGTTATTATTTCTTTAATTGATATATTGTCAATTGGACCAATATATTTCTTTATAATTTTCTTATCTTTTATTATGTATGTTTCAGGTAAACCATAAGCCCCAAATAATATAGCAATTGTTCCATCCTTATCTCTTAAGCTTAACGCGTATGGATTTCCTAATTCTTCTATAAACTTTCTTGCGTTTGATAATTTGTCTTTATAATTTAAACCAATGATTTCTATGGAGTGAGTGTTTTTTAACTGCATCAAAAAATCATGCTCTTTTTGGCATGGTAAGCACCATGATGCCCAAATATTAAGTAAATAAACTTTATTTTCACTAAATATATTATCAGATTTTACTTGACCGTCTTCAAACAATTTTTCAGCAGTAAAACTTTCAATTTTTTTATTTGTAACAATATTTGGTTCATAAGTGTTTTCTTTATCTAAACCCAAATAAAATACTATGAAGAAAAAAAATATTACTGAAATTATACCTAAAATAAAAAAATTTTTTTTCATACTATATTTTTCTTTTTTCTAAAAAATTCACAAAACCTCCTAATGACAAAAGCACCGCTGAAATCCATATCCAAATCATAAAAGGTTTATTTTGATATTTAATATTATATATTTCTTCATCATTAATTAGATTAAAAACTAAAAATTTATCACTATAAATGTTTGTTTTAATGTCTGCCTCACTAGTTATTGTTTTAGGTTGATTATATATTCTTAATGAAGGTTCTAAATATACAATTTCATTATTATCTTGTATTTTAAATTTAGCATTTAAGGATTTATAATTTTTCTCTTGGGTGACACTTATGCTCTGAAAATCGATTAAATTATCATTAAATTTAAATTTTTCCCCTACCTTTAAATTAGTTATAACTTCTGTCGAAAAAGCTATATTTAAAATAATACTTAAAATAAGTAAGCTAAAAGCAAAATGTGATATTCTTTGGGAGTAATATTTATCTTTTTTTACAAAAAAATCTCTAAATGAAGAAATAAATAAGAAAATTGATCCAACTAAAATTAATGTCAAAAACAGGTCTTTAGTAGTCATTAAATTAGCTAGCAATATTGAAATTATTACTGATAAAATAAAATAAATAAGTAGTTTTAAATTATACTTTTTTAAATTCGTTTTCAAAAAAAACGTGTTTGGTCCAAGTGCCATTAACACTAAAAAAGGTAAAAAAAATGGAACTATCAATTTTATATAAAATGGTGGACCAACTGAAATTTTTTCATTTGAAATTACTTCTAAAAAAATTGGGTATGTTGTTCCAATAAATACTACTGCTAAAAAATACATCATAAACCAATTATTAATTAAAACGGAAGTTTCTTTGCTCAAAAAAGCTAAAGTGTTGTTAATTGAATTTTGGTTTTTATATTTTAAAAATATTACTAGGCAAAATATTGTCAAAATAAATAGGAAACAAAGGATAAATAATCCTCTTTCAGGATCATTCGCAAAAGTATGTACCGAATTAAGTATTCCAGATCTTACTAAAAAAGTTCCCGATACACTTAATAAAAAGGTTGAGAAAGATAAAATTAAAATCCATGATGTAAATAAATTCTTTTTTTCAAGGATTAATAATGAATGGATTAGAGCTGTTAAACATATCCAAGGCATTAAAGATACATTTTCTACAGGGTCCCAAAACCAAAAACCTCCCCATCCTAATTCGTAATAAGCCCATATAGAACCTAAAAGTATTCCAATAGTTAAAAAGATCCAAGATATTAATGCCCACCTTTTAATATGAATTGCCCAGTTTTTATTTACATAGTTATTTACTAATGCTGATAGTGAAGATGAAAAAATTATTGAGCATCCAACATAACCTAAATACAAAATTGGTGGATGTATTGCTAACGCTGGATCTTGTAATATAGGGTTAAGGCCTAAGCCCTCATTAGGAATAGGAAAAAGATAGGTAAACGGGTTTGAAGTTAAAATTATAAATAATGTAAATCCTATAATTATAAAATGTTGAAAAACTAAAGTCTGAACTCTATATTTTTTTGGTTCCTTTTTAGAATAAATAAGAAAAAAATAGATAAATAAACTTAATACTAAAAGCCATAATAATAAACTTCCTTCATGGTTACCCCATGTTCCTGAGATTTTATAAAATAAAGGTTTTGTTGTGTGAGAATTATTAAATACTGTCTCATTGGAAAAATCTGAATTAATAAATGAAATAACTAAACTTAAAAAACTAATGACTACAAATAGTAAATGTAAAAAAGAAAAAATGAATGTTTTTGGATTTAATTGAGACTGATGATTTTTTACTTCGATGTATGAATAATATAATATGACTAAAGAAAAAATAAGACTGAATAATAACGAATAAAAACCTATAAAATTAAATATCAATTGGTTGCCTCCAATGCTTCTTTTACCTCAGGTGGCATATAATTCTCATCATGTTTTGCAAGTATTTTAGATGCTCTAAAAAAATTTTTTCCATCAAGGAAACCCTCTGCAACAACTCCTTTCTCCTCCTGAAATAAATTTGGAACAAGGCCATCATATCTAACTATAATCTCATTTTTAAAGTCAGTTATAACAAAATTAATTATTTTATCGTTTATCTTAATTGAATTTTTTTTAACCATACCTCCAACTCTTATTTTCTCTTTTTTAATCTCATTTAATGCTTTAACTTCTGTTGGAGATAAAAAGTAAACTACGTTTTCTTCTAAGGATTTTAAAACTAAAAATACAGTTAGAACGATTGCTGATAACAGCAAAAACAAAAATAATACTCTTAGTTTAACTTTCTTACCATACATGAAAAAAACAAGTTAAATCTTAGACTTAACAGTTGTGCCTGATATTATTTCTCTGTTAGTGGCTTGACCTCTTGCAGCCTTAGATTGTTCTGGGTTCAAAGAACCATATTTTAATACAAATTTATTTTTTTCTTTTTCAAATTTAAACTTGGTCACAAAGTAAAGGAATATAAAATTTATCATTGTGAAAGCAAAAGCTGACCAAACAAAAATTCCATATCCACTCATTAACAATTTATCGATTATCATAATCTTTCTAATCCTTTATTCTTAATTTTTATCAATTCTGTATTATATTTCATCAAAAAAATTAGTAATGAAAACAATACAAATGCCGCAGTCATCAAAAATAATGGCAAAATCATTGATGAATGAATTGTAGAGTCACTTAAAATTTTAACTGACGAAGGTTGGTGTAGAGTAGTCCACCATTCAACTGAAAATTTGATTATTGGTACATTAACTAATCCGATAATGGCAATTATTGAAGTAATTTTTGTAACTTGCAACTTATCCTCAAAAATCTTCCACGACAATATGTACATTCCATAAAACAAAGCCAGTATAAGCATTGATGTAATTCTTGCATCCCACGCCCAGAAAGTTCCCCATGTAGGCTTTCCCCAAATTGCACCTGTGACTAATGCAATTATATTAAAAACTAATCCTGAGGGAGCTAAACTCTTTGCTATTAAAGAAAAATTTTTATTTTTAAAGATAAAATTTCCAATTGATAAAAATGCTATTGTTGAAAATATTCCTAATGAAACCCAAGCAGATGGAACATGAACATACATTATCCGAACGCTATCACTCTGTAAATAATCTGGCGGAGACAATAATAAAGCCTCCACTAGTCCCACGCTCAAAAAAACTACAAATAGAAAAAATACATACTTTTGAAATCTATATGTAATTGAAAACATTTTATTTACTCCAAAAATTTTAAACATAAATCAAGAATGTTTTAGAGATGTTTTATTTTTTTTCAAGGATCTACTTGATCAAGGATGTGGAGGGAGATAATAAAAAAGGGTTTTAATTCATCCTTGATCAAATAATATCCATAATGTCATGATCATTTGTCAATTATTTGAACTAAATGTGTTGAAAAAGTGATATTTGATTAATTCGATTGTTTAAAATACCCTGAGCCTTTTTTCCCTGAAAATATCTCATTGATCAAAGGATGTTTGATCGGTTCCTCAGAATCGTCAAAAAGTAAGTTTTGTTCAGAAACATAAGCCTCATAGGTTAAATCATCATTCTCAGCCAACAAATGATAGAATGGTTGATCTTTACGTGGTCTTACATTTTTTGGAATTGATTGGTACCACTCTTCAGAATTATTGAATTCGAAATCAACATCATAAATAACTCCTCTAAAATCAAAGTGTTTGTGTTTAACAACGTCTCCAATGGAAAATTTAGCTTTTTTAAAACTCATAAACTATAAGCTATTTATTTTTTTTAAATAAATCAATAAAAAAAATATGAATGTTTTTTTAATCTGTTAATATCTTAATGTGAATAAATCTTTACTAAAGTTTATTACAGACTTTGGACCTCTTTTAATATTCTTTTTCTTTTATTATGATTCTAATAAAGACTTAAAAGTCGCAATTCCTCCTTTTATAATTGCGACAATTATATCATTAGTAGTGGTTTGGTTTTTAGAAAAAAAAATTCCTATGGTGCCACTATTGGGTGGAGTTTTAATTACATTTTTTGGAGGTTTAACTATTTATTTTGATAACCCGGTATTTATTTATATCAAACCTACAATAATAAATTTACTATTTGGTTTGGCTCTTTTATTTGGCAAATACTTTACTGATGAACCTATATTAAAAAAAATGCTAGGTAAATCAATTGCTTTAACGAATGAAGGTTGGGAAATTTTAAACAAAAGATGGATGTTATTTTTCTTTGCTCTTGCAATTTTAAATGAATTAGTTTGGAGAACGCAGTCTGAAGAGTTCTGGGTAAATTTTAAAGTTTGGGGGCTATTACCGATAACTTTTATTTTTACAGCATTTCAAGTATCAATAATAACAAAACATAAAATAGATGAATAGAAATTTAAAGCTCATTGTAGATAATTCAAATTCTAAAGAAAAAGAGAAATATTTTTTTGAAAAAAAAGAACTTAAAATTATCTTAGATCTATATGCAAAAATGGTATCTGAAGGATCATGGAAAGATTATGGTCTTACCATATCAAGTAAGCAAGTAAGTTTTAGTGTTTTTAAAAATGCAGCTGAAAATGCAATGTATAAAATTTGTAAAAACTTTAAACCATCGAATAAAAACCTAAGATATTTAATTACTGATACTAATGGGAAAATATTAAAGAATTCTTTTGATCTAAAAGTTCTTTTAAAAAATACTAATTGGAAAAAATTCTAAATTGATAGAATTATCGTCTTTGACCGAAAAGTCTAAGCAACATTATAAATAAATTAATGAAATCTAAGTAAAGAGTTAGGGCACCCATTACAGCTTTCTTACCTATTAATTCACCACTATCTGATGCCGAGTACATGTTTTTAATTTTTTGAGTGTCATAAGCTGTTAAACCAACAAAAATAAGTACACCAATAATTGATATTGCAAAATACATCATAGATGATTTTAAAAATATGTTAACAATTGAGGCAATTATAATTCCAATAAGGCCCATCATCAAAAATGATCCCATCTTTGTTAGATCTCTTTTAGTTGTGTAACCATATATACTCATGGCACCAAAAGTCATTGAAGTTATGAAGAAAACTCTTGTCACACTTAAACCAGTGTAAATTAATAAAATAGATGAAAGAGAAAGTCCCATCAAAGCAGCAAAAACCCAGAAAGTAGTTTGCGCTTTTCCAGCACTCATTTTATTAATTCCAAAACTCATATAAAAAACAATTCCTAAAGGAGCTAACATTACAATCCATTTAAGACCTGACAAATAAATCGCATTTCCAAATTCTGTTAATCCAACTATTGCTCCACTAGCATCCGTTACAACTGCAAACTTAAATGATAAAAGGGCTATAATTCCTGTTAGCAGTATTCCAGTAGCCATGTAGTTATAAACTTTTAGCATGTAGGCTCTTAGACCTTCATCCATTACGGCTGTTTGTTGTCCAGCTTTTGCTCTGTTTAGAATATTTTCCTTATTAAATTCCATGATTGTAATATATAAACTTTTCGTATTTATTCAAGATGTCAAAAATGGTCAAAAAAATTATTAATCTTCTATGAATTTTAAGAAATTAGGCAATACTGACTTAGATGTGAGCACAATTTGTTTAGGTACTATGACTTGGGGAGAGCAAAATACCCAAGATGAAGGTTTTAAACAAATGGACTATGCTTTAGAACAAGGTGTTAATTTTTGGGATACTGCTGAACTTTATGCAATCCCTGCTAAAAAGAAAACATACGGTAGAACTGAAGAAATTATTGGTAACTGGTTTAAGTCAAGAAATAAAAGAGATGAAGTTATTTTAGCCACAAAGATTTCTGGACCTGGTTTAAGTTGGATTAGAGGAGGAGGAAATCAATTTGATAAAAAGAATTTAAACGAAGCAGTTAATAAAAGCTTAGAAAGATTAAAAACAGACTATATTGATTTGTATCAGTTGCATTGGCCTGAAAGAAAAAGTAATTACTTTGGAAGGTTAGGATATGACCACAAAAATGAAGATGAGTGGAATGATTTTAATGAAATCCTTGAAAACTTAAATGAAATAGTGAAATCTGGTAAAATAAGATATGTAGGACTTTCAAACGAAACTTCATGGGGTTTGTCAAAATTTTTGGAAATTTCTAAAAATAAAAATTTACCTAGAATGATGTCAGTTCAAAACCCTTACAGTCTATTAAACAGAACATACGAAATTGGCTTAGCTGAAATCTCAGTGAGAGAAAGAAGTGGACTACTTGCATACTCTCCTCTTGCAGGTGGATTTCTGTCAGGAAAATATAGACAAAATAAAATGCCCGAAAAATCAAGACAGAAACTTTTTGGGGATTACTTTACGAGATACACAAAAGCTCATGTTCCAGAAATTGTGGAAAAATATTTTAAAATATCATCAAAATACAACCTCAATTTTGCTCAAATGAGCTTAAAATTTTGTGAAATTCAAAAATTTATTACTTCAGTTATTATTGGCGCAACAACAATGGAGCAGTTGAAAACCAACGTAGAAAGTGTAAATGTAAAACTTAATACTGAGATAATAAATGAAATTAATAAAATCCATGCCCAGCACTCAAATCCTTGCCCTTAAAAAAATTTTTATAATCTTAGGTATACTAATAATACAAAGCAACCTAAGTGCTGAAGAAGTAAAAGAAGTTGGAAAATTTAAAGACTGGACTACTTTAATTTCTAACACTGATGGACAAAAAATTTGTTTTGCACAATCTAAACCAGTATTACAATCTCCAAAAAGCAGTGAGAGAGAAGCAAGACTTTTTGTAACTTTTAGACCTCAGGATAAAGTTTCAGATGAAATAAGTATAACGGCAGGTTACGAGTTTAATTCAAGTAATACAATCTCTGCAAAGACAGGGAAAAAAAAATATAAATTTGATATTCAACAAAATAGTTTTGCCTGGATAGCAGACGGAAAAATTGAAAAGAAAATGATTAAATCGATGAAAAAAGGATCTAGAATAATGGTAACAGGATATAACAAACAAAACTCACAAACAATTGATCATTACTCTTTAATGGGATTTACAAAAGCTTATAACGCAGCTAAAAAAAATTGTACTTAAATAATGAGAGCTAAAAAGAAAATAGTCCTCGCTTATTCAGGGGGGCTAGACACCTCAATAATACTTAAATGGCTTCAGGAAAATTATGATGCTGAAGTAATTTGTTACACAGCCGATGTCGGTCAAGAATTAGATAAGAAAAAAATTAAGAGTAACGCGAAAAAATTAGGTGTAAAAAATATTATAATTAAAGATTTAAAAAATACTTTTGTTAAAGATTATGTTTACCCAATGATCAGAGGTCATGCAGTTTATGAAGGTGTTTATTTACTTGGAACGTCTATTGCAAGACCACTTATTGCAAAAGATCAAATCAGAGTAGCTAAAAAATTTAAAGCCTTTGCAGTTTCTCATGGATCTACAGGTAAAGGTAATGACCAAGTAAGATTTGAACTTGGTTATCATTACTTTGGACCAAAAATAAAAATAATTGCTCCATGGAGAATTTGGAAACTTAAATCAAGAACCGATTTAATTAATTATGCAAAGAAAAATAAAATTTCAATTCCTCAGGATAAAAAAGGTGCTCCACCATTTTCAGTCGATGATAATCTGTTTCATACTTCAACGGAAGGGAAAGTGTTAGAGAATCCAAAAAATTCTGCTCCAGAATTTATATTTCAAAGAACTACTTCTCCAGAAAAAGCACCAAACAAATCTTCTTTTGTTACAATAAATTTTAAAAGAGGCGATCCAGTAGGTATAAATGGAAAAAAACTATTGCCTTATAAACTCTTAGATAAATTAAATAATCTTGCGGGTAAAAATGGAATAGGAAGAGTAGATTTAGTTGAAAATAGATTTATTGGAATTAAATCGAGAGGAGTTTATGAAACACCTGGTGGAACAATATTAATGACAGCACATAGAGCAATGGAGTCTGTAACACTTGATAAAGAAACAATGCATAAGAAAGATGAAGTGATGCCAAGATACGCAGAACTTATTTACAATGGTTATTGGTATTCAAAGGAAAGAATTAAGTTACAAAAAATAGTGGATCAAAACAGAAATAAAGTTAATGGATCTGTTAAATTAAAATTATACAAAGGTAATATTACCATCGAGTCACGAACAACTAAAAGTAATGCCTACTCAATGAAGAAAGTCTCATTTGAAGAAAATAAGAGTTTTAATAAATCTAATGTTGAACGTTTTATTAATTTCCACAAAAAAAAACTAAGATAAATTAAGGTATTAATTTATGAAACTTATACCTAATAGGAATACTGCTTTAGAAAATCTAGACAATTTTGTAGATACCAATCTTGGGGATTACTCTAAACTAAGAAATTTTGATTTTGGTCCCAACAAAAGATCAAATACATCATGTTTGTCCCCTTATATAACTCACGGTATAATTAATGAGAAAGAAGTAATAAGTAAATCATTAGGCAAATTCTCTTTTTCAAAAAATGAAAAATTTATCCAAGAAGTTTTATGGCGGACTTATTGGAAAGGTTGGATGGAGCTTAGATCAGGAGTATGGGACGACTATTTAATAGACTTAAAAAAAGTTAAAGAGGAATTTAAAGATGATAAAAATTATTTAAATGCGATTGAAGGAAATACAGAAATTGAATGCTTTAATGCATGGGTTAATGAATTAAAAAATTCTAATTATTTACATAATCATGCAAGAATGTGGTTCGCAAGTATTTGGATATTTACTTTAGAGTTGCCATGGCAACTTGGAGCGGAATTTTTCATGCAACATTTATTAGACGGAGATACAGCATCTAATACTTTGGGATGGCGTTGGGTTGCAGGTATCCAAACTAAAGGAAAACATTATCTAGCAAGTGAATGGAATATCAAAAAATTTACAAACAATAGATTTCAAAACATTAAGCTTAATGAAAATGCGCCACCAAAGATAAATGATAAAAACTATACCATTCTTCATAAAACTTTTGAAAATCCTGCAAATATAGAGAGTAAAAACTTACTTATATTTGAAAATAACTTAGCATTCGAAATTACTGACTTTGTGGACAAGAAATTTAAGAAAATCATTCTAATATCTAATAACAATAAAAATAAAATTATTAAACTCAGTGAAAACGTAGTGAATTTTAAAGCAGGCTTATTAGAGGACCAAAAAAAAAGACTACAAGAAAAATCAATTAATTGTGAAGTAATAAATATTGATGAAATTAAAAATTTAGAAAGTAGTTACTGTCTTTATCCTACAGTTGGAGAGAATTTAGACTATATTAATCAAAACTCTATAAAAAATATTAATTTTCTCTACAGAAAGCTCGATCAAAATTCCTGGAAATTTTGTAATAAAGGATTTTTTAATTTTAAAAATTATATACCAAAAATAGTGGAAAATTTAATAAATTAAAAATTAGTTTTTTTTAGAACAATTTTTTGAACAATATTTCACCCTCTCCCAATTTAATTTCCATTTTTTTCTCCAAGTAAAAGGACGATTACAGACTGGACAAATTTTTGAGGGTAGATTTTCTTTTTTCATTTAAGCTGGTGTTTATTTTTTAAAAATAAAAAATAGGCTACAATTTCGTAAATATAATGAAAAATTATAAACAATGGCTTAAAGCTAAATATTTTCGCAAGTATTTTATATTTTGGAATTTTAGACCAAATAATAATAAATGCTTTTGCACCTCCTATAACTTTTCCATCCTCTATAACATGCAATCTTCTTAGTAATTCAGCTTGTGTTTTAGAGGTTTTAACCAATGCATCTTCATTATTTGTGATATCAACCCACTCTAGAGTGCTATCTGCAATTTTTTTGTAATGATTAATCTCTAATCTGCAAATATTACATGAATCGTTAAAATATACTTTAATTGACATTAGTATTTCTTTTTATAAATTTTTCTGCTTCAGATAAAATTAATTTTTTTCTATCAGATTTCATTTTATCAAATATCCTAACCATCATTGATAATCTTGGATTTTTGAGGAAAAAATTTCGATTTTTATTTATAAATCTCCAATATAAACCATCCATTGTATTGCACCATTCTCCTTTTTTAAAATCCATCATTTTCATAAAATAACTTGATCCACATATATATGGTTTGGTTGCGAATATTCCACCATCGCTAAATAGTCCCATACCATAAACATTAGGAACCATTACCCAGTCTGATGAGTCCACGAACATCTCCATAAACCATTTATAAACTGACTTTGGCTCTACTTCGCACAGATTCATAATATTAGATAGAATCATTAATCTTTCTATATGATGAGACCAACCATATTTATCAGCATTTTTTATTGCATAATCTAAAGGTGGCAAACCTGTTGTTCCATCATACCAAGAATTTTTCATTTTCCTATTTTGTTTAAAAAAGTTTTTAGTTTCCATTTCTTCACTATAACTTTGATAAATACCTCTCATAAATTCTCTCCAACCAATAATCTGTCTGATATACCCCTCAAGAGAATTTAGTCTGATTTTATTCTTTTTATTAATTTCAAGAACTTTATTCACAACAATCTCTGGAGTTATTAATCCCATGTTCATATATGGACTTAAGGCACTGTGGAAAAGAATATTGTTATTTTGATCAACAGCATCCTCATAATCACCAAATAGATTTAATTTTTCTTTGATAAAAAAAACTAAAAGTTTATTAACTTCTTTTTGTTCTGTAACAAACCAAAAATTCTTTGTGTCGCCTGGATGATTTCTAAAAGTTTTTTCTACAATTGGTTTTAATTTTTTTGTATGGGCGGTTTCGATTATATTAGGAAGTTTAGGAATCTCTGTACCTTTTGGTAATTTTTTTCTGTTATCTTCATCAAAACTCCATTTTCCTCCCTCTGGATTTCCATCTTTACTCATTAGAATATTTAATTTTTTTCTAGTCTCTTTATAAAAAACTGCCATAAAAGGTTTTTTTGATTTATTTAAGTAATTTTTAAATTCTAATCTAGAATTTAAAAACATCGGAGTTTTTATTACATTCCACTTAATTTTTAATTTTGAAAAAAAATTTTTTAATTTTGTTTCAAAGAATTTATCTTCAATTTCAAAACTTGTAATTTCATTAATTTTTTTTGCAATAATAATTTTTTTTAACTTTTTAGTATAATCGTCTTTAAAATCTTTACTTTCAATTTCAGAATAACTTAACTTAAAATTTTCCTTCTTTAAGTTTTCAGAATATGATCTCATAGATGAAAGAAAAAGTAGTATCTTGTTTTTATGGTGTTTTTCGTAAGTACATAGCTGATAGTCCTCTGCCATGTAAAATAAGTGATCATTTTTGTAGCGATTTATATATTTTGATGGAAATAATTGATTTCCGAGTATAAAAAATAGTTTCATATTATGTCAGGTAAATATTTAATCTTTGGTGCTACAGGGTCAATTGGTTCTAATCTCGCACTACAACTATCTGAGAAAAATGAAGATATACATCTTATTAGTAGAAATGAACCAGAATTAAAGGAACTATCAGAAAAAGTTAACTCTGACTTCACAGTTTTAGATGTCTTGTCTGAAAATTTTTCGGAAAAATTAGCACAATTAAAAAGTACTGACATAAAAGGTATTGCCTATTGTATAGGTTCTATTGATCTCAAGCCAATTAAAATGACAAAGAAAAGTGATTACGAAAAATGCTTTAATTTAAATTTTTATCCAATTGTTGAAGTAATAAAGCAATTTCAAGAAAATCTAAAAGAAAATAAAGGTTCTGTAGTTTTATTTTCAACAGTTGCTGTCCAAAAAGGATTTACTAACCATAGCATTATGGCATCAGTAAAAGGTGCTCTAGAAGGTTTGACAGTATCTTTAGCAGCTGAATTTGCACCTAACATCAGGATAAATTGTATTGCACCAAGTTTAACAAACTCAAAAATTGCACAACCTATATTAAAAAGTAAAGTAGTAGCTGATGGAATTGCGAAGGCGCATCCTATGAAAAGGATTGGTGAAGGTAAAGACTCAGCTGCAATGGCTCGGTTTTTATTAACTGATGAAAGTTCTTGGATAACAGGACAAATTTTTGGTGTAGACGGTGGTAGATCTAAAGTTTCTTAACCTATTTTTGACCCCTTTTAAAACATTCAATCGTATTTTTTAATAAGCAAGCAATTGTCATAGGTCCAACTCCTCCTGGTACTGGAGTTAATGCTTTCGCAACTTTTGAAACTTCATCAAAGGCTACATCGCCAACGATTCCTTTGTCAGTCTTGTTTATTCCTACATCAATTACAATTGCATCTTTTTTAATCCAATCACCTTTTACTAATTCTGGAATACCTACTGCAGCAACAACGATATCTGCTTCAAGACATTCAGCTTTTAAATCTTTAGTTTTTGAATGTGTAATTGTTACAGTGCAATTTTCTGAGAGTAGAAGTTGTGTCATTGGTTTACCATTTAAATTTGATCTACCTACAACTACTGCTTTTTTTCCATTTAAATTTGGTTCTATTTTTTTAATAAGAAGGTAGCATCCCAATGGAGTACAAGGTATAGAGCTTTCATAACCAGATGAAAGGTTGCCAACATTCATTGGATGAAAGCCGTCAACATCTTTACTCGGTAAGATTGTTTCTATAACTTTTTGTTTATCAATATGTTTTGGCAAAGGTAATTGAACTAAAATTCCTGACACAGTTTCATCTTTATTAAGTTCTTGTATCTTTTCCAATATAGTTTTTTCTTCTACATCATTAGGGTATCTTATTACTTCAGATTTTAAACCAACCTCATTCGCAGATTTTTCCTTGTTTTTTACATAAATTTTACTTGGTTCAAGTTCACCTATTAAAATCACTGTTAAACCAGGAACTTTATTATATTTTTCTTTAAGTTCTAAAACCTCTTGTTTTAAATTTTCTCTAAGTTCTGCTGCTGCTTTTTTTCCGTCGATTAAAATCATATTTAATTAAAAAATTTGTGGCGCTATGTAGAGCTTCATACACATTTCTATAAACCATAGCAATAATAGAAGTACTACAGGCGAAATATCTAATGAGCCTAAATTTGGTAAAAAACCCCTAATTTTATTCAATATTGGTTCGGTTAATTTATAAGTAAATTCTAAAACCATATATACAAACCTATTTGATGTATTCAACACATTAAAAGCAACTAACCAACTTACAATCACATTAGCAATTACAATATAAGTGTAGAGTTTTAAAATTTGAAGCGCTAAAAAATATATGGCAATCATTTTTTCTCCACGTAAATTGATTGACTTGGGAATGCAAAAGATGCTTTGTTTCCTTCAACAATTTGTTTGATCTCAATTGCAAGTCTTTCTTTAACCTTTAACATTTCATTCCAGCTGTCTGTTTTTGTGAAACATCTAATGTAAAGATCAATAGAGCTATCTGAGAATTTATCTATTCTAACTGCAACTCCAACATTAATATCATAATCTTCACTTTTATTAATATGATCCTCAATTTGATCTCTGATAGTTTTTAGCTGATCTACAGTTGTGTCGTACTGTAACGTTATTATCCAGCTTATTCTCCAATTTGTGATTTGACTTACATTTATTACTGCATTTTCTGCAAATTGAAAATTTGGAATTATTGCAAGAGATTTATCAAATTTACGAATAACTGTTGATCTGAAACCAATTTTTTCAACTATCCCTTCGATAATTCCCTCGACTAAAATCCAATCACCCATTTTAAATCTTTTCTCAACTAAAACCAAAATTCCAGAAATTAAATTTTTAAATAGATCCTGAGCCCCTAAAGCAACTGCAACACCAAATAATCCTAGACCGGCGATGATAGGGCCAATTTTTATGCCCCAAAGTTCTAAAACTGCAGCAGCTCCTAAAATAAAAATTAAAATTTTTAAAGATTTTATTATCCAGCCAATTAATTCTCTGGTTAATAATTTATCTAATCCACTTAATATATATGAAATTGGTTCAATGATTTGATGAATTACCCAAAATAATAATATTGTAATCAAAGTTCTATTTATATTTTCGATAAAAGATCTAGTTTCATCTCCAAATGACATGTAGTAACTTGCAAAAAAGAAACCTAGGACTAGGGGTAAAAATCTTGCTGGGCCCTCCATAGCCTTTACAAAAGTATCATCTAATTTATTTGTAGTTCTTTTGGATATTATTTCTAATTTTTTTATTATTAATTTACTTATCAAACCTCTAAAGATTAAAAATATAAAAAATATGCCGAGACCAATAATAATATCTAAAAAGTTAACCCCAAAAATTCCTTTGATCCAAACTGATTGGAACAATTCATTTAAATTTGCAAAAGCTTCCATAATTAAATTTTATATAACAAAAACTCCTCTTCTCCAGAATTAAATAAAAAAATTTTCTTCCATTTAATTTCGTTTAAAACACTAGATGTTTTATCACCTAAACACATTAAATTTGTATCCATCCAAAGGTCAATTAATCCATATTTTTTAATTATATTTAGAAAGCTTTTTGCGCTATTTTGAGAATAAATATAGACAATATCTGGTATTTCATTCTTTAATCTTTTTAGAAATTCATCATTTAAATTTTCGTTAAACTCTGATGAATAATTAATAATTCTATCTACTTTATAACCATCAGACATGAGCTTTTTATCAAGGTCCATAGTAATTGTTTCTCCGCTCACATAAAGTAAATTTCCATTCTTTGGGCTAAAATTTCTTAAAATAATTTCTTTTAAATTATGGACATTGCCCTCAGCTGAAAAAATATTTTGAAATCCAAAGCTACTAGCTTTTCTCTCGGTTGCCTCACCTACACAAAAACAAGTAATATTTTTATCTATATCATTAGATTTTAGGTATTTTATAGAATTTGCACTTGTAAAAATTACAGCACTGTAACTTGAAAAATTTATTTCCTCATGTTTTTTTTCTATTATATTTAAAACTGGTAAGTGTGATACTTTATGGCCTAAGTTTTGAAATCTACTTATTATTTCTTTTGAGTCTTCTAAAGGCCTAGTAAATAAAATATGCATAATTATTTCTTATAAGAGTTGTTTGACTCTATTCTTAATTTTTTTCCTATTTCAATACCAAGTTCTCTTGACTTTGATAAATCTTTACTATCTTGCTGAAAAAATCTCTTTGAACCATCTAGAGAAAAAAGTTCAGCTGACAAAGTAATTTTTTTACCTTGAATAAATGCATTTGCCCCAACAGCTGTTTCGCAGTCTCCTTCTAAAATCTTTAAAACACTTCTTTCTGCTGTAATGCAATTATGAGTTGGAAGATGATTTATTTTATTTAATAAATTTATAAGATCACTGTCTGTTTTTCTACATTGTAAAGCAACTACGCCTTGTCCTGCACTAGGAACAACTTCGGATACTGAAAAAAATTGAGAAATATTATTTTGTAAATTCAAAGATTTTAATCCTGCATAAGATAATATAATAGCATCATAAGATTCGGAGTTCAGTTTTTTTATTCTAGTATCAACATTTCCCCTTATTAGTTTAAAATTTAAATCTTTTCTTATTTGTTTTAATTGAAATTCTCTTCTGAATGAAGACGTACCAACCACTGCATTAGAAGGCAATTCATAAAGAGTCAAATTTTTTTTACTAATTAAGATTTCTCTTGGATCATTTCTCTCGAGAAAACAATTAGTCAATAAATCCTCAGGTTCTTCAGATGGCATATCTTTTAAAGCATGAACAGCTAAGTCAATTTTTTTTTGTTGAAGCTCTTGTTCAATCTTTTTTGAAAACAACCCTTTGCCACCAATATCAGATAGACGATCTTTAGTATTTAAATCCCCGTCTGTAGTAATTTTTTTAATCTCAATATTAAAATCCTTATAATTTTCTGAGATTATTTTTTTTGCAGTTTCTGCATAAATTAGTGCTAATTTGCTTCCTCTAGATCCAATAATTATATTTTTGCTTTTCATTTAATTTATTTATACTCCATAAATAACTTTTTAATTTAATTTTATAATGAAAAAAAACCCATTAATACTAGGTATTGAAACCAGTTGTGACGAAACAGCAGCATCAATTATTCAGCAAGAAAAGAACGGAGTTAAAATTCTTTCTAATGTAGTTTCAAGCCAAACAGATGTGCATAAAAAATTTGGTGGTGTAGTTCCAGAACTTGCAGCAAGATCTCATTTAGAAAAAATTGATTTGATTGTAAAAAAAGCAATTAAAGACAGTGGAGTTGAAATAAAAAATATTGATGCAATTGCATCGACCGGAGGGCCAGGTTTAGTTGTCTGTTTGTCAGTAGGTCTAAACTTTGGGAAAGCTTTTGCTGCATCTTTAAATAAACCATTCATAGCAATAAATCATTTGGAAGGCCATGCACTTAGTCCCATGTTAAACTCTAAAATAAAATTTCCATATCTTCTACTTTTAATATCTGGTGGCCATTCTCAATTTTTAAGCGTTGAGGGACTTGGCAAATATAAAAGATTAGGAACAACAATAGATGATGCTGTTGGAGAAGCATTTGATAAAACTGCTAAACTTTTAGGTATTGAATTTCCTGGTGGAGCGCAAATTGAAAAGTATGCTGAGAAAGGAGATCTGAACAGATTTATCCTTCCCAAACCAATTATTAATCGCGGGGGGTGTAATTTATCTTTTGCAGGACTTAAAACAGCAGTATTGAAAATATCAAAAAATTTAAAATCTAAAAAAGATAAATATGATCTAGCAGCTTCTTTTCAAAATACTATAGAAGAAATATTGTCCCATAAAAGTAAGGTTGCATTCAATGAATTCAAAAAAAGAAATAAAAATAAAAGTAATATTTTTGTAATTGCAGGTGGAGTAGCTTCTAATAAAAAAATAAGGATAAAACTAAAAGAGTTGTCTTTAAAAGAAAAATTTCAACCTATTTTTCCACCAATTGATTTATGTAGTGACAATGCAGCTATGATCGCAATGGCTGGATTAGAAAAGTATAAAAAGAAAAAATTTGATAGTTTAAATTTCGCAGTTAATCCTAGATGGCAGTTAGATGAAAAAGCAAATTTTATGAAAGGTGCAGGAGTAAAATTATAAGTATGCCTAAATCATATTGGTTAATGAAATCAGAACCAGATGTGTGGTCAATTGATCAACAAAAAAAAGCTGGAAGCAAAGGCGCTCCATGGGATGGAGTTAGAAACTATCAGGCTGCAAAAAATTTAAAGAATATGAGGGTTGGAGATTTATGTTTTTTTTACCATTCAAATATTGGAAAAGAAATTGTTGGTATAGTTGAAGTTATTAAAGAAGCTTTTCCTGATGTTACTGATAAAAAAAATAAATTTGTGGCGGTTCAGGTTAAATTCAAAAAAAAGCTAAAAAAATCAGTAAGTTTAGAGGATATTAAAAATAATAACGATCTTAGCCATTTATCTCTTATAAAACAAAGCAGATTATCTGTTATGCCGATTGACTCTAAAAGCTGGAAAATATTAAATAAGATGGGTAGTATTTAGAATATGAGAAGAAAGAAAAAAGCAAGAAAAGCTGTAATCAAAGATAAAGATAAAGAATTAATATTAAAGACTAAATCAGAGTGGATCAAAAATGCTTTAGTCAATAAAACAAAATATCAAAAAAAATATTCTGATTCATTAAAAAACAACAATGAATTTTGGAAAAAAGAAGGAAAAAGAATTACGTGGATAAAGCCTTATAAGAAAATTAAAAATGTTAAGTATAGTAAAAAAGAAGTAAAAATTAAATGGTATGAAGATGGTACGCTGAATGCCAGTGCTAACTGTATTGATAGACATTTAAAAGATAAAAAAGATAAAACAGCAATTATATGGGTTGGAGACAATCCAAAAGATCAAAAAAAAATATCTTACAAACAGTTACATCAAGAAGTGTCTAAGGCTGCAAACGGTTTAAAAAAATTAGGTATAAAAAAAGGCGATAGAGTTACAATTTATTTAACGATGATACCTGAGTTAGCATTCACTATGCTGGCTTGCGCAAGAATAGGAGCAATTCATTCAATAATTTTTGGTGGTTTTTCGGCCGACTCTATATCAGGAAGAGTTAATGATTGCGAGTCTGAGTATATTATTACTGCGGATGAAGGTGTAAGGGGTGGAAAAACTATTCCTTTAAAAGATATTACTGATGAAGCATTATTAAATTGTCCTAATGTTAAAAAATGTATCGTAGTAAAAAGGACTGGTAATCAAGTAAATTGGGTTAATGGAAGAGACGTTTGGTATAACGAAATGACAAAAGGTGTATCAAATAAATGTGAACCTGAGGAAATGAGTGCAGAAGATCCTTTGTTTATTTTATATACATCAGGATCGACTGGTAAGCCTAAAGGGGTTTTGCATACAACAGGTGGTTATATGGTTTATGCGTCTATGACTCATCAATATATTTTTAATTATAAACCAAAAGATATTTATTGGTGTACAGCAGATATTGGTTGGGTTACTGGTCATAGCTATATTGTTTATGGTCCTTTAGCTAACGGGGCGACAACGATAATGTTTGAAGGAATTCCAACATATCCAGATAGCTCTAGATGGTGGCAAATAGTCGATAAATACAAAGTAAATATTTTTTACACTGCGCCAACAGCTATTAGAGCTTTAATGAGAGAAGGTGATAAACCATTAAAGAAAACCTCAAGAAAATCACTTAAATTACTCGGAACTGTTGGGGAACCAATAAATCCTGAGGCATGGATGTGGTATTACAAAACTGTAGGTAATTCGAAATGTCCTATAGTTGATACTTGGTGGCAGACAGAAACTGGAGGAATATTAATTAGTCCTCAAACTGGAGCAATAAATTTAAAACCTGGTTCAGCAACAAAACCTTTTTATGGAATTAGACCAGCAATTGTAGATAAAAATGGAAAAGAAATTAAAGGTGCTGGTGAAGGTAGATTATGTATTACACAATCTTGGCCTGGACAAATGAGAACAGTTTATGGAGATCATCAAAGATTTATTGATACTTATTTTTCACAATTCGATGGAAAATATTTTACTGGGGACGGTGCCAGAAGAGATAAAGATGGATACTACTGGATAACAGGAAGAGTAGACGATGTAATAATAGTATCAGGACATAATTTAGGAACAGCTGAAATTGAAAGTGCATTTGTAGCTCATCCAAAAGTTGCAGAAGCTGCTGTAGTTGGATATCCACATGATATTAAGGGAAATGGATTATATTGTTATGTAACTTTAAATGTTGGGGAAGAACATAATTTAGACCTTGAAAGAGAATTAAAGCTCTGGGTTAGGAAACAAATTGGTCCACTTGCAACCCCAGATATTATTCATTTCTCACCAGGACTTCCTAAGACAAGATCTGGTAAGATTATGAGAAGAATTTTAAGAAAGATTGCTGCGAATGAACATGGTCAACTCGGCGATACAACCACTTTAGCAGATCCTAGTGTAGTTAATAGCTTAGTTGAAAATAGAAAAAATATTTAAATACTTATTAATTTTAAAAATTCTTTTTCAATATTTTCCCATTTTAATATCATAGAGTTTAAAACAATTTTTCTGTCTAAAGTTTTTAGATCCTCTGCAACTGGTGCCCACTTGTAAAGTGCTAAAGCACTTTCATTAAACGGCCAAGACCTATAATATGTTGACCAATCAATTTTTTTTAATCTTTCGCTAAAAGTTTCACGAGCATTTGCTACAACATCAGATGGCATTCCATTTTTAATTTCATTAGCAATAATAGCATCATATATTTCAGATGCTTTATTTGTATCTTGAAAATCAGAGAAAACTTTTAAATAGGACAAGCTATAGAAGGTTAAATCTTGAAGTGCTACTGAGTAAATATTCCACTTAGCCAAATTAATAGATGCTAAAAATTTTTCATCATCAAAATGAAGGACCCATTTAGTTCCCATTCTTGTTTTTAAATAACCAAACAGTGTAACTTGTGCAACCCATGCTGATTTTTTTTGAATGAATTCAGCAAGATCATCTATATTTTTAATCCTTTTCTTTGGAAGAATGGATTTAAACAATGCTAGCAAGTAAATTTTGAAATCCTCTAGCTTAAGATCTTTCCAGTTAAATTTATATTTCAGTGCCATTTATCTACTGCTGGTTGTTTTATATTTCAAAAAACACCTTATTTCGAGCTTTTTTAAGGGTTTAAAAATGCTCTATAATAAGTATGGTAACTTTTTTTAACCTATAGGGAGGAAAAAAAATGTCAAAACAAGTGCAACACTGGGAAAAAACCAGAACATTGCTATTTATAACACTGGCAATCTGGTTTGTTTTCTCAATTGGCATCTTTTTCTTCGGAGCCGAAATGGAAGCATCAAGCATAAGACCATTTGGCTATCCACTGTCATATTATATGACTTGTCAAGGATCTCTTGGAATTTTTGTAATACTAATTTTTTGGTTTGCTGGAAGACAAGAAAAAATTGATGAAGAATTTGGATTCTCCGAAAGAGAGGATGGCGAATGATTAAAGGAAAATTTATAGATAATTTGCCTAAGGTTTACGGAATTTACACAGGAGGTTTCCTTGTATTCATAATCTTAATGGCAATAGCTGAACAAGCTGGAATGACTGCAAAAACAATAGGTATTTGTTTTGTTTCGTTCACAGTAGCTATATACGCAATAATTGGTTATCTATCACGAACTCTACAAGTAGACGCCTACTATGTAGCTGGAAGACAAGTTCCAACAGTATTTAACGGAATGGCAACCGCAGCAGACTGGATGTCTGGTGCATCTTTTGTTGCTATGGCCGGTGGAATTTACTTTAAAGGCTATGGATATATGGCTCTACTAGTTGGATGGACTGGTGGATACGTTTTAGTTGCTTCACTACTAGCTCCGTACTTAAGAAAATTTGGATGTTATACAGTTCCAGATTTCGTAGGAACGAGGTATGGTGGTAACGCAGCAAGACTATGTGCAGTATTAGTTTTAACAGTTGCTTCATTTACATATGTGACAGCACAGATTAATGCAACAGGAACAATTGCTTCTGTAGCATTAGACATTCCATTTGGAATTGCTGTATACGTTGGACTAGCAAGTATATTACTTTGTTCTATGCTTGGTGGAATGAGAGCAGTAACTTGGACACAGGTTGCTCAATACATTGTATTGATCATAGCTTACTTATTACCTGTATTCTGGATCAGTAATAAAATGGGTGCTGGAATATTTCCACATCTAATGTTAGCAGATGAAGTTGCTAGAATTGCTGAACTAGAAGGTCAATTTGGTTTTGTTAAAAACTCTGCAGCTGATTTAGCAACAGTACCGAAAGGTTTAGCTGGAATTACAAAAGCTCACTCTTCGGTTAATGCAACACCTTGGGCATTTATTTCATTAGCGGTTTGTATGATGGCTGGAACAGCTTCATTACCACACGTTATGATGAGATATTTTACAACTCCAAGTGTGAAATCAGCTAGAAGATCAGTAGGTTGGTCATTATTCTTTATCTTCCTACTTTACTCTTCTGCACCGATGTTAGCTACTTTATCAAAACTATCATTGATGGACCCAACACTTCCAACTGGAATTATTGGTAAATCAATTGCAGATGTTCAAGCAATAGATTGGTATCAAAACTGGAACCAAGCAAACTTAATGTTCATCAGCGACTTTAACGGAAATGGAACTCTTGAATTAAACGAGTTTTTCATGGGTGGTAAAGCTGTTGTATTAGCAACGCCGGAAATTGCTGGATTACCATATGTAATTTCAGGTCTTGTTGCTGCAGGAGGTATGGCTGCTGCCATGTCAACTGCTGATGGTCTAGTTTTAGCAATCGCGAATGCTTTATCTCATGACTTGTACTACAAGATCATTGATCCTAAAGCTGAGACAGCTAAGAGATTAGTTGTTGCAAGGGTATTACTTGTAATAATTGGTTTTGCAGGAGCTACTATCGCAGCATTAGAGATACAAGGTATCTTAGGTTCGGTTATCTGGGCGTTTGACTTTGCGATGTCAGGATTGTTCTTCCCACTTGTCTTAGGAGTATGGTGGAAGAGAGCAAACGGACCAGGAGCAGTAGCAGGAATGTTATTAGGTCTTGCATCTGGAACAGCTTACCTGATTTGGGTAAGAACTGGTGGAGCAGGATTCTGGGGTATAACTCAACTTACTTTCGGAATTGTTGGTTCGTTAGTAAGTTTAGTTGCAATGGTTGTAGTAAGTTTAATGACTGCAGCACCAGACTCAGCTACTCAAAAAATGGTTGACGAAGTTAGAGTACCAAGTGGTAAAACAGTACTTGGAAAACAACACTAAGTAACTTTATTTAAAGGGGCGAAAATTTTCGCCCCTTTAAAATTCTAAAATCTTTAAAACTTATGTCTGCAAATTTTCATCCACTAATATACATAATCGATTATATATTAGGGATGATTATGTGGACTTTAATCGGCAGAGTTGCAATGAATATATTTCAGAAAGAGGACTCAGGTTTTTTCTTTATGAAAATTTTTGTAAAAATAACAAATCCATTAATTAGTATTTTTAAGCCTATCACTCCACAATTTATTATCAGACCTCTAGTTCCCTTATATGTTGCATGGTTTTTTTATATGATTAGATTTTATTTGATGCCTTATCTAATGGGCTATTCTGTCATGGGAATGCTATCTTTTCCTCTAGAAAGTGAAATAGCTAGAGAAATATATCGAATTTTTAGTAAAAATTAATTCAAATTAAAAAATAAAATTGATACTAGTAATAAGTAATCAATGAAAAAAATTAAAATATCACCTTCTATTCTTTCCGCAGATTTTAGCAATCTTAGAAATGAAATAAAAAGACTACAAACCGGTGGAGCAGATCTGATACACGTAGATGTAATGGATGGGCATTTCGTGCCTAATTTAACAATTGGTCCACCAGTGATAAGTGCACTAAGAAAATACACAAAAGTCCCATTTGATGTACACTTAATGATATCTCCAGTTCACAAATATATTAAAGATTATGCTTTAGCTGGCGCTGATATAATAACAATACATCCTGAGGCAACTAAAAATTTAAGTAGTTCAATTAAATTAATTAAAAAATTAAAAAAAAAAGTTGGACTGTCACTTAATCCTAATACCAAAATAGATGTAATTAAAAAATATCTTAAATCAATAGATCTAGTTCTAATTATGAGTGTTTATCCAGGCTTTGGTGGGCAGAAATTTATAGTCAGGACCTTGGATAAAATTAAAAAATTAAACAAAATTAAAAATGAAAAGAGTCTTAAATTTGATATTGAAGTAGATGGGGGAATTAATTTTCAAAATTCTAAAGATGTCATAAACGCAGGTGCCAATATTTTGGTTTCTGGAACAACAATTTTTAAAGATAACAATGGTAATATTAAAAAGAATATAAAGAAACTTAAATTAGCTTAATTTAGTTAATGATAAATAAAAAAACATTTAATTTCTTAAACCAATTTAACTCTTTTTTTAACAATATTTTTAGAGATTTTTACCTTAATTCAAAATTTTATAACAACAAGATTTCCAAAATAACAAATAGGACCTTAGAATATAAACCAAGTCTTAATCTCTTGGATTGTATAATTAATCAAGAAAATAAAAAAACAAAAGTTGAAGAACTTTATTTAAATTCAATTTGGGACTATAAAAATTCTAATACAAATTCTGAAAAAAAACTTCATAGTTTTTTTTGGTTATTTAGTCTTGATTTAAAGTCATCAAAAAATATTACACAGAGTGTAATTTTAAATTGGATTAAAAAGAATGAAACTTATGAAAAAAATAAATGGGAAATTGATACACTTTCAAAAAGAGTAATATCTTGGATATCTTCTGCAAAATTAACTTACGAAGATAGTGATGATAATTATAAGTATAGATTTAATTCAATGATCCAAAAACAAATCAATCATCTTATCTATGAAATTAATAAATCAAAGTGGGTAGATGATAAAATGATTGGATGTGCTGCCATAATTCTTGCTGGACTTGCATACAATGAAAAAGATAAATATTTAACCTTTGGTCTAAATTTATTGAAAAAAATTATTAATATTTCATTTGATAAAGAAGGTTTCCCAAAAACAAGAAATATACAACAACTTATATTTTATTTGAAATACTTTGTATTAATAAGAGAATGGCTAAAAGAATCACAGGTGAATATACCTGGGTATTTAGATGAAATAATATTTTATCAGGGAAATTCATATAATCTATTTTGTGAAGAAAATGATAACAGTTTTTTATTTAATGGGAATAATCTATTTAAATTTAAAGAGTTAAGTAAATATTTATCAAATCATGGATATAAATTTTCGAATAATACGAATGAAATAGGAGGTTATGCAATTTTAAAAAATAAAAAGAATGCAGTTATTATGGATATTGGACCTTCTCCAGATAGACAATTCTCAAAGAACTACCAGAGTGGAGCGCTATCTTTTGAAATTTTATCAAATAATTATAAATTAATATCTAATTCAGGTTACTTCAAAAAAAAAAATCATAAATTAAATTCTATATCAAGATCATCTGCAGCTCAAAGTACTTTAATAATTGATAATCATTCATCCTGTAAAATAGATACAGTAAGTCATGAAGTTAAACAGGGATTAAGAATAATAAATAAAAAAGTCAAACAAGAAAAAAACTATTGGAAAATTGTTTCATCTCATGATGGTTACTTAAAAAGATATGGTGTTATCCATGAGAGAAAGATTGAATTTTTTGTAAAAGATAAAAAATTTGTTGGTCACGACACATTATTTAAAAAAAGAAATCAAAAAAAAAATAATTTTGAAATAAGATTTCATATTTTGCCAGAAACTAAAATAATGAAAACTCAAGATGAAAAATCAATTTTAATTGATTTAAATGGAGAAGGATGGCGATTTTCTTGCCCAGGTCACTTGATTCATATTGAAACTGGACTATATTTTGGTAGGAAAAACACATTCACTGAAAACCAAAATTTTTTTATTTCTGGGATAACGTCTAATGAAGATCAAATTATAAAATGGGAATTAAATAAAATTTAATGAAAAAAATAAAAAGAGCTTTAATTTCTGTTTCAAATAAACAAAATTTAAAAAAATTATTAAGTACTCTTAAAAAATATAATGTGGAAATTATTAGCTCTGGTGGAACTTTTAAAGAAATCAAAAAACTGGGTTATAAATGTATTGAAGTATCTAATTATACAAACTCACCAGAAATATTAGGTGGCAGAGTAAAGACACTTCATCCAAAAATTCACGGTGGAATACTTAATATAAGAAGTAACAAAACTCATCAGAAAGATATTAAGGAAAATGAATTTGGAAAGATTGATTTAGTAATTGTAAATTTCTACCCTTTTGAAAAAATAATTCAGTCATCAAATAACCATGATAAGATTATAGAAAATATTGATATTGGCGGTCCAACATTAGTTAGATCAGCAGCAAAAAACTTTAAGTATGTTACTGTCATAACCAATCCTGATCAATATTCAGAACTAATCAAACAGATGAGATTTCTAAACGGAAGTACCTCTTTTGAATTTAGAAAAAAACTTTCAAGTGAAGCATTTTCAGATACAAGTTACTACGACTCACTTATATCAAATTATTTTAATAAAATTAATGGTATTGAATTTCCAAAGAAAAAGGTTATTGGCTCAAAAATAATAGATAAATTTAGATATGGAGAAAATCCACATCAACAGGGTGCCCTATATTCAAGCTCTGATAATTTTAAACTAAAACAACTAAATGGAAAAAAGTTAAGTTATAATAATTACAACGATATATTTGCTGCACTTGAAATAAGCAAATCTCTTCCAAAAAATACTGGCACTGTAATTATAAAACATACAAATCCTTGTGGTGTATCTATAATTAAAGATAAATTAAAAAGCTTTTTAGGAGCTTTTAAGTGTGATCCTAAAAGCGCATTTGGAGGCATAGTCTCATGTAACTTTATTATGAGTAAAAAAGTTGCATTAGAAGTTCAAAAAATATTTCTAGAGGTAATTATTGCTAATGGTTATGATAAAGAAGCATTAAAAATTTTAAAAAGGAAAAAAAATTTACGAATAATAGATGCTAAAGATTATAAACCAGTTGAAACTAAAAGTTTTGTCTCAAACTTAGATTCTACATTACATCAATCAATAGATAATATAATATTTAATAAAAATAATTTTAAAATTGTTTCAAAGGTTAAACCAAGCTCTACACAATTTAGAGATTTAATTTTTGCTTTCAATATATGCAGATTTGTAAAATCTAATGCAATTGTATTAGCAAAAGAATTGAATACTCTTGGGATTGGTTCAGGTCAACCAAGTAGACTAGATAGTTGTAAAATTGCAGTAGATAAAATGAATAAATTTCAATCAAAAAATATCCATGATATTGTTGCTGCCTCAGATGCTTTTTTTCCTTTTGTAGATGGAATAGAAAAATTAGTTCAAGCTGGAGCTACAGCAATTGTACAACCTTATGGATCTATAAGAGACAAAGAAATAATTAAATTTGCAAATCAGACTAAGGTTGCTCTTGTTTTTTCAAAAACAAGACATTTTAAGCACTAAATAATTTTATCAATTTTTGCAGCTAAAACAAAATCACTTTCATGAAGACCCCTTATTGCATGTGTAAAAATCTTTATCTTTGCATAACCCCATCCAAACCATATATCTGGATGATGACCTTCTTCTTCAGCTAAATTTCCAACCTTATTCACAAAATTTTGGCTATCAACGAAATTTTCAAACTTAAATTCTTTAATTAAATAGTAAATTTTATCTTCATTTGATTTTACATCCCAACCATCAACTTTTTTTAAATATTTATGTATTTCGGTAGTATCAAAACTTGGAATACCACCTTCGCAAGGAATACATTTTTTATCTGCTAAATCACTCATAATTTTCCTATTCTTGGAGCGGGCAATGGGACTCGAACCCACGACCTTCTCGTTGGCAACGAGACGCTCTACCACTGAGCTATGCCCGCATTTATTTATGTATTATAGATCAAGGTTTTTTAAAGGCAAAGGGGAATCTTTGAAATAATGTCTATAAGGTTCAAATCTTTTTTTATTATACTTATAAATTTGTTTTCTTATTTGAATATTACTGGCTGTTTTGGATAACAAATCTTCTCTTTTATAAAAATCTAATACTTTTTCACTCCACACTATATTACAAAACGATAATAATTTTTTTGAAATGGTTTCTGGATCGTTTGTTAGTTCTTCAAGATCAATAGTAAGTATTTTATCAGGAAATTTTTTTTTATAAATATCAAGAAAACTATTATGATTATGAATATATTTAATTATATCTTCTAATGAATGTGACCATGCTAATTGTGAAAAAAATTGCTGATAAATAGCTATTAAATTATCAAATTTATTCCTTTGACAATTTATTATTTTAGAGTCTGGAAAAATATTGAATATAAGATCAGCAAAAAAAATATTTTCCAAAGATTTATCGATAAATAAATTTTTACCTAAATTTAACTTTTCATATAATCTAATAACCTCCTTCTCGTAATCATCCATACTAATTTCAAAATCAGAATTTATGCTTTCGTTATTAAATAATTGGTTTCCTTTTATATTTACCAAAGCTTTGTTAATTACAGCGGTTTCACCTCCATTCATAATATTCTTGCTAGCTGAACAAACAATACTTTCCACTAAAGTAGTGCCTGACCTAGGCAAGCCTATAACAAAGATAGGAGATATATCATTTTTTATTTTGTTTGACCTTGTAAATTTTATATTCTTTAAAATAGTAGGGATAGTTTCAAGCCAATACTTTTTAATTAATTCATTATTTACATTTGATTTATAAAAATATTGATGACCTTTTGATAAAAAATCAAACTCTTTAATAATATTTTTTTTATCTCTTTCATTTTTAGCAAGTAAAAAATATCCATTAGATTTGCTTAGATCTGATAACTTTTTGTTAATTTCAAGTTGTTTCGTAATGAATTCTATATCAGAGTCTTTAATTATGTCATCTTCAATACGATTTAATTTATAATAATATTCAAACTTAAATTTATCTAGTTTTATTGACTTAATATAAAATTTTTTAGCTTCATTTAGTTTTCCTATTTGTTCAAACATAGTAGCTAAATTAAAAACTGGAGTGCTATATTTTGGATTTGTGGTAGATGATTTTTGATAATATTTTATTGCTTCTTTTATCTGATTATTTTTTGAGTAAACATTACCTAAATTATTTAAGGCAACATGATTATTAGGATTAATTTTGATTGCTTTCTTCAAATAAATTTTTGACTTAACTAAATTATTTTTTTGTGCGTATATCTGAGCAATTGTTAATAGAATATTAGAACTTTTCTTATCTTTTTTTGATAATTCTAGAAAAATATTAAGTGCGTCATCTAATCTATTTTTTTTAATTAATTCCTGACCTTTGTTATAAAAATCTGCAATATTTGGTGTTTTCATTAATTTTTTTTTAATTATAATTAGTTAATGAATAATAAAACTGATTTACCAAAAATAATACCAATTTTTCCCTTAAGTAATTTTATTTTTTTTCCTAATTCCTCAATACCACTAAACATATTTGAAAAAAGGTACATTCAAATGGTAGATGAAAGTATGAAAAAAGATCGTGTCATTGGAATGATACAACCAAAAAAAACTTTTATAGGTGAAATTCCAAATTTATATTCTGTTGGTTCTTTGGGTAAAATTACCAATTTTAAGGAAACTAAAGATGGGAGGTATCTTATAACATTAGATGGAATATCTAGATTTAGAATTTCAAATGAAGTTGAAAATTCCAAACTTTACAGGGAATGTGAGGTTAAATATGACGAATTTAAAAGTGACTTATTAGTTAATAATAAAAAAGATGAAAACAATAATCTTGATAAAATTTTTAATGATTTAAAATTATTATTTCAAAAACAAGGATATATGATTGATTGGGAAAATCTTAAAAATCAAAGTTTTGACAAAACTATTAATACAATATCTATGGCTTCGCCTTTTTCTCTTGAAGAAAAACAAGTTTTATTAGAAGCAAATGACTCCTATAATCGGAAGGAAAAATTAGAGCAAATACTTGTTACTTACCTTACAGATCATTCAAATATTACCACATTACAATAATTTAAAAATTTAAACCTCTGTCAGCTAATTTTTTTGTTACTTCATTAATAATCTTATTATTGTTAATTAAATTGAATAATTTTTTAGATACTTTTTGTTTAATAAAACTATCCTTTGAAAAAAAACTGTTTATGTAATCAATACCTGAAGCAAAAACTATATTTTTATGTTTAACTTTCTTCTCGAACTCTTTAAAGATTTCCGAATCTATTCTTAAACCTAAATTTTTTCTTCTAATAATTATATTATTAATTTCTTCAATATCCCTTATCGTCATATTAAAACCTTGTCCAGCCAGAGGGTGAATTTGGTGGATAGATTCTCCAAATAATAAAATATTATTGTGAACATATTTCTTTTGAAGATTAAATTTAAGATTAAAACTTTTAACTTCCGAAAATGATAATATATTATAACTATTGTTATAAAAATTAATCAAGTCAATAATCTGTTTATTTGAATAGTTGCTACTTTCTATCATAGAAAAAACAATAGAAGTTGAGAAATTTGAGGTTGGTAAAAAAGCTAAGGGACCTTTTTTAGTAAATATTTGTAACGCTTTATTATTTTTAAGCTTTTTGTGTTTAATAGTTGTGACATAAGCTTTTCCTAAATAATGTTTTTGTATATTAGATTTTGAATAGTTTCTTGAAATTTCATTATTTTTATCACAATTAAAAATTAAACTTATGTTACTTTCGTTAAGTATATTTTTATAAAAGCTTGTCTTTTTCTTTATTATTAATCGTTGAAATTTTTTATTTTTTTTAAGTTGTAAATTTAATAAATCATAAAGTTTATAATTCTTAATTATTGAAAATATTTCTTTTTTGTTACCCTTAAAGTTCAATATCTTTATTATTTGATTTTCCTCTTTTGCAATTTCAATATTTTCAATATCCCACAAATCTTTACTACTTATTTTAAGAATCGATTCTTGAATAAATTCTAGATTTTTTTTTGAAATAGAAATAGTTCTAGTACGGTCAATCTTAATTGACTTTTTATCCAAATATAATTTAACATTTACGTTATTATTTATTAAACATTTGGCTAAAGCTAAACTAGTAACATTATCTCCTATTAAAATGGCATTCATATATAATTTTTAATTTTAACAATAAATATTAAATGATACAAAGCTATTAATTAGACTCAAAATAATGGAAATTAAAAAAATTTTTACTAAATCAGGTCAATTTATTTATAATAGGTTTATTGAAGTTATTGGCATAACAATATCAATATTTTCAATACTTTTGTTCATTTCTTTATTAACTTATTCGCCAGAAGATCCTAATTTTATTATTTCAGAGGTTAAAGAAATAAACAATATTTTAGGAACTAAAGGAAGCTATGTATCTGATTTGTTTGTTCAAAGCATAGGTATGATATCAATCTTGGTTTCTTTTTCTTTTCTATTTACTGGAATAAATATTATGAGAAATAAGAAAGTAATGATACTTCTACAAAATACTTTCTTTGTAATAACTTACATATTATTTGGCTCTCTTTTTCTTGCTATATATTATCCTGATGCATTTAAATTTTCTATAAATGGAAATGGTGGTTTTGTTGGAAATTACTTAACCGATAGTGCCTTAATACTACTAGTTGATATTAATCAAAAAATTTCATTCTATGTTTTAATTTTTTTAACTTTATGTTTTTTTCTCATGAGCATTAACTTTAATGTTAAAATGTTTTTAAATTTTTTTAAAAAACTTAAATTTAAGAATACCAATCAAAATAAAAACGAAGTATCCGAACAAAACGAATATATTAAAGAAATAAATGATGAGGATAGTAAATTAGTTCAGGAAGATCTGCCTTTTGATAAAATTAAAACAGATAATAAAAATAAAAAAAAATATTTATTACCTCCAATTAAACTTTTGATGGTGCCAAACAAA